>JAPUDV010000043.1:0-13038 GCA_027492875.1 Candidatus Competibacteraceae bacterium
CACTTTCCTACCGATGCCGCTCTCACCGCATCGGCGGGAAAGCCCTACGACATCTACTCCAACGCCGTGGCCTGCGCCAGCGACCCGGTCGGCCCGTGTTCCACGATGCTCGACTTCTTGAGAAACAGGCCGAGAATCAACGTGGCGGCCAGCACCACAAACCATAGTATAAAGATCATCCCCATTCCCAGCGTTGCCCCCAGCGCCGCGCCCGCTTTTTGCGCCTGAGTGGTGGCCCGGTCGGCGACCTGTCCGGCGTTCACCATGCCGGCCATCGTGCCCCTGGGCGACTGCAACCCGACCTATCGCTGGGCCGACAGGGTGCGGGTCGTGCCGAACGGTCTGGCGCTGTTGCCGCAAACCGGCGACGCCGGGGTCATGGCGACCGTCGGCGAGGCGTTGTTGCGGGAATGCTGCTTCGCGGCCCGCTATCGTAATCGCGACGACGCGGAACGCACGTTTCGGCGGGTACATCCGCTGGCGCTGGTGCTGCGCGGCCCGGCGCTGTACCTGCTCGCCACGCTCGACGAGTACGAGGATATCCGGCAGCTGCGCGTTCATCGCTTCCTGAGCGCCGAATTGCGGCTCGATCAAGCGCGGCGATTACCCGAGAACTTCGACCTGGACGCCTACATCCGCGCCGGGGGCTTTGAATATCCAGAGGGCGAACCGATTCCACTGGTAGCGCTGTTCCAACGGGGTGCCGCCTGGCATTTGCAGGAAACGCCGCTGAGCGACGATCAACAGATCGTGGACGAGGACGACGAGCGGATACGCTTGAGCGCCACGGTCAACGACACCTCGCTGTTGCGCTGGTGGTTGCTGGGCTTCGGGGCGGGCGTAGAAGTGCTGGAGCCGGTCGGCTTGCGCGAGGAAATGATTGAAACCGCCCGCTGGATGGTCTGGCGCTATCGGCCAGCGTGAAGAAGATCAGGGTCGGGTCTTACCATGCCTTCAACCTGATTTGGGAGATTGCCGACATGAAGAAACAAGACCTGATTCTGTGATTTCCATATGTCAGATGGACTAATCCAAGGCATTAGGTGCATTGCTGATGCCCAGGACTCGATTGCGCCCGGCATTTTTGGCGGCGTACAACGCCCGATCAGCCTCTGTCAGGAGAGTCTCGATCCCAGCGGTCCATGCTGAACTTACAGCAATGCCAATACTGACCGTCATCCCGAAACTGTAGCCATACCGAACGATGGGCGCGGACTCGATTGCGGCGCGGATCCGCTCGCCCACCTGCATGGTTTTTGCCCTGTCGGCTTCGACAACAAGTACGGCGAATTCCTCTCCCCCCAAGCGCCCAAAGATATCGACCTCCCGCAGCTCGTGTCGGATCGTGGCTGCCAACTGCCGTAGCGCGGCGTCACCCGCATTGTGGCCGTATCTGTCGTTGATCTCTTTAAAGTGATCGGCATCGATCATCAATACGCCAGTGGGGTGACCGAAGCGTTTCGAACGAGCCAATTCCAATGCCGCCAGCTCCAGAAAATGACCCCGATTACTGATCCCGGTCAGACTGTCGGTGGTGGCCAGCTTTTTCATTCTTCTCATATAAGACACATTTTCAGTTGCTTGGCGAATGAATGGACTCATAACGTACAAGATATCCCGATCAGCTAAACTAAAGCCATTGACTGCACGGTGTGTCAGGATGATGCGCAGTGGAGCGTTCTCCGCATGAAAACTCAGATGGATGGCCGATCCGGGACGAAGCGCCTGGAAGAAACTGGGATTGTCGCTCCAAAGGCGAGACTTATGGGCGTCCCCAAGCAAAGTCGGTTTTTGTGCGGCATGGAGCGCGCCGTAATCCTCGTCGCGCCAGGCAGTCCCAATAAGTTGCTCCACCGAGGACAACGCGCACGTCATGATTCCTTCGATCTGCTGGAGGACGACGAAGCCATCGAAGTCGATGACTTCCCGCAGAGAATCGCTGCCTGCCTTGAATACCTCGGCGCGGCTGCGCGCCTGAGCAAGTCTGGTCAGGCCAACGCGCAATAGCGCATTGGTTTTCTGCACCTCATCAAGCTGAGCCTTGATGATTTGGTAGCCCAGCGCCAAGTCATTCTGAAAAGCCGGGGTTCTGAGTTCCACTCTATTACTTACGGGTGATGGGGTGTGGAAGTCCTCGAACAAAAGCAAAGACACCATTAGATTGGCATGCGCATTACGATTGTGCCAGAATCGTCCTTGCTCTCCGAAGAAAAATCCGCCCATGAAGGGCGCTCCTCCCAAAGCATCGCGGATCAAGTCGACCATTTCGGCGCCGCGCTCCGCTAAAGGCCTCGCACAGCCGGCACAATAGGAGATCAAGCCACCAACCGCTTGCGGCACCGACACATTGAATAGCGCCCGCGTGCGTTCCACCAGCTCGGCGGTGCGATGGACCAGGATGTCCTGATCCCCGGTCATCAAGGTTAAATGGCTACCTTCGGGAATCACGGCGTGAACCCAAAGCGCGCCGTTTTCAACCCGCACCGGATGCACCAATCCATACAGCGGAGCAGTGCCCACATGACCGACTGTAACCCCGATGGGGGACATCGTGGTTTGCGTCACCACATCACCGTCATGAACCACTTCCGCAGCGATCAAACCTTCGCTCCACTGATTGTAGACCTGAGCGGCGGGCTGCCCGTCGATGGCAAGGAGGACACGTCCCTCGGCAGCGGTGACAATCCCGGTTTTTTCGGTTGCGCGGTAGCCACCGAAGAAGCCGTGACAGACCCGCCCGGTTACGAATCCAGCGCTCAACAACAGGCCGTCATCAACGATGGCGTCACGGCTGAATACGACGCAGCGACCAGCCTGTTCGGAGTCCTTGGGGTTTCCACCCAGGCCGTTCAGTGCCGCGCTGCCACCGACGATTGGCACGCTGGTGCCAACAACGTGCTCGATGCCGGCGATAACCGCTTCTTCGCAACCCGGCACGGCGCTGAGCCAGATGAAATCGGGTACGGCGCCGCTCCTGCCAGCGGCGGTAATCGCCTGCTCCACGGCATGGCGCGCCGCATCGGCTGGTGCACGTTGCGCAAACGAGGCAAAGCCGGTACCGAAAGCCCCATCGGGATCGGCGATGGCTAAAACGCCGATGCTGGGGTCTTCCACGATTCCGTCACCGCAGAACACTGCGGAGGAGGATGAACAGCCATGAACGGCGGCGCTCGGAAAAGCCGTTTTAGCCACCTGCTGGGCAAATTCCGGAGCGACGGAACCGGTGTGGAACACGATGATCCAGTCGGGATGCGAACCCATCGCGTCGCGCAGCTTGTCCGCCAAGGATGCGGCCGTGCAAGCGCCCTCGATAGCAATGGATGCCTGGTTGATTTTCATGATCTTGTCGCTGTGGGAGGCACTGTATCCATACACTGTATCTGTATCCACAGGGCGGGGGGCAGGTTTTGTTTTTTCTTAGATACCGTCAACTTGACTTGGAAATTGCGGGTATGGAATTAGGGCCGCAAAAGACAAGACCCGATCTCGTAATTCTCCATGTAACTCTTCGTGATTTTTACAGCGCCCGCCTGAGCCGTTCCACGCCCTCGGCCAGTTGTGGGATGGCGCTGGTGTAGGCAAAGCGAACGTGGCGGTGGGGCAGGTGGTGGCCGAAATCGATGCCCGGCGTGATGGCGACGCCGGTTTCCTCCAGCAGCTGCAGGGCGAACCCGTAGCTGTCGTCGGTAAAGCGGCCACAGTCGGCGTAGAGATAAAACGCGCCGTCCGGGGTGACGGGGATGCGAAAGCCCAACTCGCGCAGCGCCGGCAGCAGGAAATCGCGCCGGGCCTGAAACTCCCGCCGGCGCTCCTCGAACACGGCCTGCGCCTCCGGTGCGAACGCCGCCAGCGCCGCGTATTGCGCCGGGGTGGACGCCGCCAGAAACAGATTTTGCGCCAGTTTTTCCGCATCGCCGACGCAGTCCTCCGGCGCGACCAGCCAGCCGAGCCGCCAGCCCGTCATCCCGTAATACTTGCTGAAGCTATTGACGACTAAGACCTGCTCCGAATACGCCAGCGCGGTCTGAATCGGGGCGCCGTAGATCAGACCGTGATAGATCTCGTCCATGATCACCCGGCCGCCGCGCGCCTCGACCGTTGCGACAATCGCCGCCAGCCCGTCGGGGGTAATCGCGGTGCCGGTGGGGTTGGCCGGCGAGGCCAGCAGCACCGCCGTCGTCCGCTCGTCCCAGTGGCGCTCAACGAGTTCGACCGTCAGTTGGTAACCGGTTTCCGGCCCGACCGGAACACCGATGGCTTCGCCTTCCACCAGCCGCACGAAATGCCGGTTGCAGGGATAACCGGGATCGGCCAGCAATACCCGGTCGCCGGGATTGATCAGAATCGCCGTCGCCAGTTGCAGCGCGCCGGACGCGCCGGGAGTGATCAGGATGCGGCGGGCGGGAAGCTCGACTCCATACCGTTCCCGGTAATGGTCGCCGATGGCCTGACGCAGTTCCGGCAGGCCGGCGGCGGCGGTGTAGCGAGTACGGCCTTCCGCCAGCGCCCGCCGGCCGGCGGCGACGATCGGGGCGGCGGTGGGGAAATCCGGTTCGCCGATCTCCATGTGGACGATCGAGCGGCCGGTGGCTTCCAACGCCCTGGCGCGGGCCAGCAGCGCCATGACGTGAAACGGCGCGATGTCCGCCATGCGGCGGGCGGGCGCGCCCGTTGGGGCTTTCAAAACGCCCGCCCCCGATTTTCTTCCTCGTCGTGGATGGCCAGATCGGCCAGGCTGGACGACTTGCCGCCACCGGGGCTCGCGCCTTCGGACAGCCGGATCTGCAGGCCGACGTTATTCTTGGAGTCGGCGTTCTTGATGGCTTCGTCCTTGGAAATTTTCCCTTCCTTGTACAGTTTGAACAGCGACTGATCGAAGGTCTGCGTGCCCGATTCGGTCGATTGCTCCATCGCGTCCTTGATGTAATCGATCTTGCCCTTCTGAATCAGGTCGGCGATATAGGGCGTGTTCAGCAGCACTTCCACCGCCGGCACCAGTCCGCCGGTCAAGGAGCGGATCAGTCGCTGCGAGATGATGGCGCGCAAATTCAGCGACAGGTCCATCAGCAATTGCGGTCGGACATCCTCGGGGAAGAAATTGACCACGCGCTCCAGAGCGCCGTTGGCGTTATTGGCGTGCAGGGTGGACAGCACCAGATGGCCGGTCTCGGAGAAGGTCAGCACGTATTTCATCACTTCGCGCTCGCGCACCTCGCCGACCAGAATTACGTCCGGCGCCTCGCGCATGGCGCTGCGCAGGGCGTGTTCGTAACTGTGGGTGTCGATGCCGATTTCGCGTTGGGCGACCACCGATTTCTTGTGCTGGTGGGTGAATTCGATGGGGTCCTCGACGGTGATGATGTGCCCCGGCGAACTGGAGTTGCGATGGTCGATCATCGCCGCCAGGGTGGTGGATTTGCCGGAGCCGGTGGCGCCCACCAGCAGGATCATGCCGCGCTTTTCCATCACCAGTTGCCGCAGCAACGTCGGCAGGCCCAGTTCCTCCACCTGGGGGATGTCGCCCCTGATGTAGCGGATCACCATGGACACTTCGCCGCGTTGCCTGAACACGTTGGAACGGAAGCGGCCGACCCCGTGCAGCGGGATGGCGAAATTCAACTCCCATTCGTGCTCGAACTCCTTGATCTGATCGTCCTTCATGACCGAGTAGGCGATCTCGCGCACCTGGCTCGGTCCGAGCACCTTGTTGCCGATCGGGCGCACCACCCCGCCGATTTTGACGTTGACCGGCGCACCGACGTGAAAGAACAGGTCGGAGGCGTCCTTATCGACCATCAGTTTGAGATACGGAGTAATGTCCATGGGTAACCCTCTTTCAAGCCAGCCGATTCAGACCGTTTAGCGCTGCCACCCGGTACGCTTCGGCCATGGTCGGATAGTTGAATGTGGTGTTGACGAAGTATTGGATGGTGTTGGCCGTACCCTGCTGGGCCATGATCGCCTGCCCGATGTGGACGATCTCGGCGGCTTGGTCACCGAAGCAGTGAATGCCGAGAATTTCCAGGGTATCCCGGTGGAACAGCAGTTTGAGCATCCCCACGGTGCGGCCGGTGATCTGGGCGCGCGCCAAGCTCTTGAAATAGGCGTGGCCGACCTCGTAGGGAACTCGCGCATCGGTGAGTTCGCGCTCGGTGCGGCCGACCGAGCTGATCTCCGGGGACGTGTAAATACCGGTGGGAATGTAATCAATCAAGTGATGGTCGCAACTACCGTGAATCAGGTGAGTGGCGGCGAAGCGGCCCTGGTCGTAGGCGGCGCTGGCCAGGCTGGGATAGCCGATCACGTCGCCCACCGCGTAGATGTGGGGCAGGGCGGTGCGGTAGTTGTCGTCCACCTTGATCTGGCCGCGATTGTTCGGAGTGATGCCCAGATCCTCCAGACCCATGTTCTGGGTGTTGCCGGTACGGCCATTGGCCCACAGCAACACGTCGGCCTTGATCTTTTTGCCGGACTTGAAATGCGTCAGCACGCCGTCCGCCAAGCCTTCCACCGCTTCGTATTCCTCGTTGTGGCGGATCATGACGCCCTGATCGCGCAGATGGTAGCTGAGCGCGTGGGCGATCTCGTCGTCGAGGAAAGACAGCAGTTGGGAGCGGGTGTCCACCAAATCGACCTTGCAACCCATGTTGCGGAAGATGCTGGCGTACTCGCAGCCGATCACGCCCGCGCCGTAGATCAGGATCGAGCGCGGGGTGGTGGACATGCTGAGGATGGTGTCGCTGTCGAAGATGCGCGGGTGGTTGAAATCGATGTCGCGCGGTCGGAACGGATGCGAGCCCGAGGCGATCATGAAGGCGTCGGCGCTGAGGACGAGCGGCTCGGTGGCGCCGCCGGCCCGCACTTCCAGGGTGTGGGCGTCGAGAAAGCAGGCGTGGCCATGCCGTAACCGGATTCGGTTGCGCTCGTAAAAATCCCGGCGCATGGCGGTCTGGCGGGCGATCACCGATTCGGCGGAGCGCAGCAGGTCGGGGTAGGACAGCTTGAGGGCGGAGCCCAGCGCGTTGCGAAACGCCGGGCTGGTGTTGAATTCCAGCATCCGGTTGATGGCGTGGCGCAGCGCCTTGGACGGAATGGTGCCCCAGTGGGTGCAGCCGCCGCCGACCAGATGATGTTTTTCGATCACCGCCACCGATTTTCCCTCCTTGGCGGCCTTCATGGCGGCGCCTTCCCCTCCTGGGCCGGTGCCGATCACGATGATGTCGTGGTTCTGGTCGTTCATGGGTCGCGCTCGTCGGTGGTGGCGGAAAAGCAAGGGCCGCCTTTGCGGGTCTCTCCTTATGGACGGATAGTTTAGACCCTTTTAGGACGCGCGCAAAAAGGACCGTGGCCGGGGTTCGGCAGGTTCGCGATGGCGGCCGGCGGGTTCTTCCCGTCCGGCCAGGATCGACTCCGCCGCCTTCTCGCCGATCACCATGGTGGGGGCGTTGGTGTTACCGCCGATCAGGGTCGGCATGATCGAGGCGTCCGCCACCCGCAACCCGCTCAGGCCATGCACCCGAAGCTGGTCGTCCACCACCGCCAGCGGATCGTGGCCCATCTTGCAGGTGCCGGCCGGATGGTAGATGGTTTCGGCCCGGCGGCGGATGAATTCCCGCAGTTCGTCGTCGCCTTGCGCCGCCGCGCCGGGAAAAATCTCCTCGCCGCGGTAGCCGTCGAAGGCGGGCGCCGCCAGAATTTTGCGGCAGGTTTTGACCCCGGCCAGCAGGGTTTCCAGATCGTCCGGGTGGCTGAGGTAACGGGGCTGGATCAGCGGCGGGTCGCGCGGGTCGGCGCTGTTCAGGGCCAGATAACCCCGACTTTTCGGCCGCAGGTCGCACACGTGCAGCGAATAGCCGTAGCCGAGCCAGATGCGCCGGCCGTGATCGTCGAGAATGGTCGAGGTCAGGTGATATTGCAGGTCGGGCCGCGACAGGGTGGGATCGGATTTGACGAAGCCGCCGGCCTCGGCCAGGTTGCTGGTCAGGAAGCCGCGCCCGTGGCGGCGGTATTCGCCGATGCTTTGCAACAATCGCGGCAGAAACGACGGGGCGAAGCCGTAGGAGGCACGCCGACAGTCGCGGTGGGCGACGATTACGTCCAGATGGTCCTGCAAGTTTCGGCCGACGCCCGGCAATTCGTGCACCAGCGGGATGCCGTGTTTTTCCAGTTCGGCGCGCGGCCCGATTCCGGACAGCAGCAGCAGTTGCGGCGAGTTGATCGCCCCGCCGGCCAGCACCACCTCCCGCCGCGCCGCCAGTTCGATCGGCCGGCCGCGCGGGTCGAGGTAGGCCACGCCGACCGCCCGCTTGCCCTCGAACAACACCCGGCTCGCCAGAGCGCGGGTGATCACCGTCAGATTGGGGCGCTGGCGGATGGGATGCAGGTAGGCGCGGGCGCTGCTGCAACGCCGGCCGTCCTTCTGCGTCACCTGATAAAAACCGACGCCTTCCTGCTCGGCGCCGTTGAAGTCGTCGCCGAGCGGGTAGCCGGCCTCGCCGGCGGCACGGACGAACACCCGGCTGATCTCGCTCTGCTGGCGCAGGTCGGCGACGTTGAGCGGCCCTCCCACCCCGTGATAGTCCGACGGGCCACGTTCCTGATGCTGGCCGCGCTTGAACAGCGGCAGCATCTCGGCGTAACTCCAGCCCTGGTTGCCGAGTTCCGCCCAGTGATCGTAGTCCGAGCGATGGCCGCGGGTGTAGACCATGGCGTTGCTGGAGCTACAGCCGCCCAGGGTCTTGCCGCGCGGCCAGAACAGCCGGCGATGGTGAAGTTGGGGCTGGGGCTCGGTCTGGTAGCGCCAGTTCAGCGCCCTGCTGCGCATCATAAAGAACATGCCCACCGGGATATGAATCCACGGACTGGTGTCTTCGGGTCCCGCTTCCAGCAGGCAAACCCGCCGCCTGGGGTCGGCGGACAGCCGGTTGGCCAGCACGCAGCCGGCCGAACCCGCGCCCACGATGATGGTGTCGTACATACTCTGGAATCCTCTGCCCGATCCGTGGCCGGGCGATTGTGCGTCGGGGGAGGAAAGTGACGGATTTCGAAAGACTACGGGTTTTGCCAGGGATGGGGCTTGTCGAAAATGGCAGCGATTTGTCGGAACTGGCTAGCCCCGCGCCGGAACACTACACTTTCGTGACGGGTAGAAACCCCGCTGGCGGGCGTGGGGCATTTGTCGGCGGGGCGGCCGGCCTCCCGTGGCAACCAGCGGTGGAGCGATGGATCGGCCCGCGTCCTTCATCCTTGTTACCGAGAAGGCACCATTTTGAGCAAGCTGTACATTTGGCAAAACCGCGGTTTATTCATGGGCCACCTGCCGGACATCTCCGAGCACCGGCTGGGTTCGGCGGCGCTGTGCGTGGGCATCGACCGGCCGTTTCGGGTGTTGGAAAGCGAAAGCAACGGCTGGCGGGAAGGCCGGGGCGTGTTGGTGCCGCCCGGCTGTCTGCACGAAATCCAGGTCGGCGGCGCCCTCATGGCGATTCTGTTCATCGAGCCGGAGAGCCCGGATTACCCGGCGATCCAGAACGCCATGCTCGACGGCGAATGGCAATGTTTGTACGGCCTGGCCCACGAAGAGGAGGTGCTGGTCGCCCTGCGCGAGGCCTGGGAGCGCCAGCCGGACGCCGCCGCCATTCACGATTTGCTGGATCGCCTGATCCCGCCGCCCCGGCCCGAGGACCGCCCGCAGCCGCTGGACGGTCGCATCCAGCGGGTGATCCGGCTGATGAAGGAAGATCTCACCCGCAGCTACTCGATGACCGAGCTGGCCGAGCATGTGAACCTGTCGCCGACCCGGCTGGTGCATCTGTTCAAGGAGGAAGTCGGCGTGCCGATCCGCCGCTTCCGGCAATGGCACCGGATGCGGGTGGTGGCGGCGCTGATCGCCGAGGGCAGCACGCTGACCGACGCGGCGCTGGGCGCGGGTTTCGCCGATTCCTCCCACTTCAGCCGAGCCTTCCGCAACATGTTCGGCATTACCCCTTCCTCGGTGTTCGGCCGCGCCGCCAACGTACAGATCGTGATCGCCTGAGCCCCGCGCCCATGCCGATTCTGATCGACAGCCATACCCATTTCGACGACGCCAGCTTCGACGGCGACCGCGACGCCGCCTACCAGCGAGCGCGGGCCGCCGGGGTGGAGACGCAAGTGCTGGCGGCGGTCAGCGCCCGGCTGTGGCCGAAGCTCCAGGCAGTCGCGGCGCGCTATCCGGGTCTGTATCCCAGCTACGGCCTGCACCCGGCCTATCTGGCCGAGCACCGGGCCGAGCATCTGGATGCCCTGGCGGATTGGGTGGTTCGAGAAAAACCCGTCGCTATCGGCGAGATCGGGCTGGATTACTACCTGCCCGACCTCGATACCGGCGCGCAGGCCGACTACTTCACCGGACAATTGCGGCTGGCCCGTCACCACGACCTGCCGGTGATCGTCCACGCCCGCCACGCGGTGGATCAGGTCATTAAATATCTGCGGCGGTTTTCCGGCGTGCGCGGGGTGGTGCACAGCTTTTCCGGCAGCGCGGATCAGGCCCGGCGGTTGCTCGATCTGGATTTCCTGCTCGGCTTCGGCGGGCCGTTGACCTATCCGCGCGCCACCCGCCTGCGCGCCCTGATCCGCGATTTGCCGCTGGACGGCTTCATGCTGGAGACCGATTCGCCCGATCAGCCGGCGAGCACGCATTCGGGTCAGCGCAACGAACCGGCCTTCCTGCCGGAGGTGCTGGCCTGCGTCGCCGAGCTGCGCGGGGCCGATCCGGCCGAGATCGCCGCCGCCACCCGCGCCAACGCCTACCGACTGTTCGGAATCCCCGATGCCATACCCTCAGGCCCGAACTGAGATCCTGATCGGCGCGGCCGGGCTGGCCCGGTTGCGGGCGGCGCATGTGCTGGTGGCGGGATTGGGCGGGGTCGGCGGTCATGCCGCCGAGGCGCTGGGCCGGGCCGGCGTCGGCCGCTTGACCCTGCTGGATCACGACGTGGTGTCTCCTTCCAATCTCAACCGCCAGTTGCTGGCGCTGCATTCCACCCTCGGCCGGCCCAAGGTCGAACTGATGGCCGAGCGGCTGCGCGATATCGATCCCAGCCTCGAACTGACCCTGCTCGGTGAATTTCTCCAACCGGAGGCGGCCGAAACGCTGGTGACCGCCGTTCCTTATGACTATGTGGCCGACTGCATCGATAGCATCGCCTGCAAGGCGGCGCTGGTGGCGTCCTGCCATCGCCACGAGGTGGCGGTGATTTCGGCGCTGGGTGCGGGCAATTGTCTGGACGTGACCCGGGTGCGGATGGCGCGACTGAACCAGACCCAGATGTGCCCGCTGGCCCGCGAGCTGCGCCGCCGGTTGCGGGAGCTGGGCGCGCCGCTGAATTATCCCGTGGTCTACAGCGACGAGCCGCGCCGCCCGCCGCTGCCGCACCAACCGGTCGGGGGCGATACGCCCGGCCGGCCCCGCGCGGTGAACGGCACCATTGCCTACATGCCGGCGCTGTTCGGGGTGATGCTGGCGGGGTTCATCATTCGCCGGCTGCTGGATGAAGAGTGAAGTGAGCGTGGCGGGTTGGAGCGCTGTTAGATCGACAGAATATGTTTCTTTAATGTTGCGATTATCCCATGAGCAAACTCGAAGACCTCCAACCGAACACCGTCGTGCGCGGCATCCTCCCCGATGCCCTGGTCACGGTTGTCAGCGTGCGATGGTTTGGTTCCGAGGCACTCGAACTCACCTACAAAACACCGATCGGCAAGGTGGCCAACGAACTGCTTTACCGCCACGACGAACCCCGTTTGGAACTCGTCGAAACGGGGCGACCCTGGAGTTTTGATGGCGATGGCGCGCTGTTTCGGCTGGTTTCCGAAGCCCAGCGCATCCGGCTGGCCCACCTGTTCGATCCGGTGCTCGCGGTGCATACCTCCATGGTCGATCCGCTGCCGCACCAGATCACTGCGGTCTATGAAACCATGCTGCCTCGCCAGCCGCTGCGCTTCCTCTTGGCGGACGACCCCGGCGCCGGCAAGACCATCATGGCCGGCCTGCTGATCAAGGAGCTGATTGCCCGTGGCGACCTGCAACGCTGTCTGATCGTCTGCCCCGGCAGCCTGGCCGAACAATGGCAGGACGAATTGTACCGTCGCTTTCATCTGCCCTTCGACATTCTGACCAACGACAAGCTCGAGGCGGCGCGCACCGGCAACGGGTTTCTCGAAACCAACCTGGTCATCGCCCGCCTCGACAAGCTCTCGCGCAACGAGGACGTTCAACTGAAGCTGCAAGCGCCCGATGGCCGCTGGGATCTGGTGGTCTGCGACGAAGCCCACAAGATGTCCGCCACGGTGTTCGGCGGCGAGACTCAGTACACCAAGCGTTATCGCCTCGGCCAGTTGCTCTCGACGCTCACCCGGCATTTCCTGCTGATGTCGGCGACCCCGCACAACGGCAAGGAAGCCGACTTCCAGTTGTTCATGGCGCTGCTCGACGGAGACCGGTTCGAGGGCCGCTACCGCGATGGTGTCCACGCCGCCGACGTCTCCGACCTGATGCGGCGGATGGTCAAGGAACGCCTGCTCAAATTCGACGGCACGCCGCTCTTCCCCGAACGAATCGCCCATACCGTGCCCTACAGGCTGTCGGATGCCGAAACCCACCTTTACAAGGCCGTCACCGACTACGTGCGCGAGGAATTCAACCGCGCCGAGGCTCTGGAAAACGACAAGCGCGCCGGTACCGTCGGCTTTGCGCTGACCATCCTGCAACGACGTCTGGCTTCCTCGCCCGAGGCCATCTATCAGTCCCTGCGTCGCCGACGCGAGCGGCTGGAAAGCCGGCTACGCGAACTGGACGTCTTTCGGCGCGGCGGCCAGGCCGCGCCGATCTTCCCGGCATCGCTCCCTGCTCTCGACCGCGAAGATATGGATGATCTCGACGAAGCACCCGACAAGGAAGTCGAGGCCGCCGAGGAAGAAATTCTCGACCAAGCCACCGCCGCCCGTTCCATCGCCGAGCTGCGCATCGAGATCGAAACGCTGAAAAGTCTGGAA
>JAPUDV010000043.1:13064-20631 GCA_027492875.1 Candidatus Competibacteraceae bacterium
CCGCAGCGGCACCGATACCAAGTGGTGCGAACTGGCCAGCCTGCTCTCCGAAATCTTCACCCCGGCCGCCATTGGCCACCGCGTTACCGAGGCGTCTGTTCCCCATGGCGCCGGCGCGATCCCGCCGCCGACACCTTCACCGCGCCAGAAGCTGGTGATCTTCACCGAGCACCGCGACACGCTCAACTATCTCGAGCAGCGCATCACCACGCTGCTCGGTCGCAAGGAAGCCGTGGTCATCATCCACGGGGGCATCGGCCGCGAAGAGCGCCTGAAGGTGCAGGAATCGTTCAAGCACGATCCCGAGGTGCGGGTGTTGCTGGCCACCGACGCCGCCGGCGAGGGTATCAACCTCCAGCGCGCGCATCTGATGGTCAACTATGACCTGCCGTGGAACCCGAACCGGCTCGAACAACGCTTCGGTCGTATTCACCGGATCGGCCAGACCGAGGTGTGTCACCTGTGGAACCTGGTGGCTGAAGAAACCCGCGAAGGCGATGTCTACCGCAAGTTGCTGGAGAAGCTCGAACAGGCGCGTCAGGCGCTCGGCGGCCAGGTTTTCGACGTGCTCGGCAAGCTCCAGTTCGCGGGCAAGTCCCTGCGCGAGCTGCTGATCGAAGCCATTCGCCACGGAGAAAAGCCCGAGGTCAGGGCCTACCTGAGCACGGTGCTCGACAGCGCGCTCGACCGTGGCCACCTGCAAAGCCTGCTCGAGGAACGGGCGCTGGCCCACGACGCGATGGACGCCAGCCGGGTACAGCGTATCCGCGAAGACATGGAGCGCGCCGACGCGCGGCGTCTGCAACCGCACTACATCGAATCCTTCTTCCACGAAGCCTTCAAGCGACTCGGCGGTACCGCCAAACAACGCGAGCCACGGCGTTTCGAGGTCAGCCACGTTCCCGCGCTGGTACGCAACCGCGACCGCCTGATCGGCATCGGCGAACCGGTGTTGCCACGCTACGAGCGCATCGCCTTCGACAAGTCGCTGGTCGCGCCCCAGGGCCAGCCGCTCGCCGCCTTCGTCTGCCCCGGACACCCGCTGCTCGACGCGGTTATCGACCTCACGCTGGAGCGCAATCGCGATTTGCTGAAGCGCGGCGCCGCGCTGGTCGACGAGCGCGATCCGGGCACGCAGCCGCGCGTGCTGTTCTATCTGGAACACGCCATCCAGGACGCCGGCCTCACCCGTGCCGGCGAACGCCGGGTCGTCTCGAAGCGGATGCTTTACATCGAGATGGCCGCCAGCGGGACGACCCGTCATGTCCACTACGCGCCTTATCTCGACTATCGGCCGCTGAAGACTGGAGAGCCTGGCATCGACGCCATCCTTGGCCAGACCGAAGGTCGGTGGATCAACCGCGAGCTGGAGCAAAAGGTGCTGGGCCATGCCATCGCCCATGTGGTGCCGGAACACCTGGCTGAAGTTAAAGGCCGCAAACTCGAACTCATCGCCAAAACCGAAGCTGCGGTCAAGGACCGGCTGACCAAGGAAATCACCTACTGGGATCACCGCGCCGAAGAACTAAAACTCCAGGAACAGGCCGGCAGGCCGAACGCCAAGCTCAATTCTGGCGAAGCCCGCAAGCGTGCCGACCTCTTGCAGGGCCGACTGCAAAAACGGCTTGAAGACCTCGAGCTCGAAACGCGGATTTCGCCGTTGCCGCCCGTGGTGTTGGGTGGCCTGCTGGTCGTTCCGATGGGCCTGATCGAAGCGATGACCGGCCCGACAACAGCCACGCCCACCACTCCGGCCGACACTCAGGTCAGCGCCGCCCGCGCTCGCGCCATCGTCATGGAGACCGAGCGAAGCCTGGGTTTCGACCCGACCGACCGCGAATTCGAGAAGCTGGGTTACGACATCGAAAGCCGTATCTCCGGCACTGGCAGGCTGCGCTTCATCGAGGTGAAGGGCCGGGTTTCCGGTGCGCCGACGATCACCGTCACGCGCAACGAAATACTGTATTCGCTGAACAAGCCGGACGACTTCATCCTTGCCATTGTCGAGTTCCTCGATGCCGAAACGCACAAGGTGCACTACCTGCGCCAGCCCTTTCAGCGCGAGCCCGACTTCAACGCCGTGACCGTCGATTACGACTTTGCCGGATTGCTGGCGCGCGCCGAGGGACCGCGCTAGGCCTACCTGCGGCTCGCTTGTTTCAGGCGAATGCTCGCTGTAAAGTAAGAATGTAATGCAATCCTTACCGGAGAACGCCATGCTTGCTGTCGCGAAAATCACCGCCAAAGGCCAAACCACCATCCCGCAGGACGTTCGTGCCGCGCTGCATGTTGCGCCCGGCGACCTGATCGCCTGGGAAGTCGGCGCGGACGGCACGGCGACCGTGCGCCGCGTGCAACCGCTGGACATCGAATACCTGCGCGCCGTCGAAGGCACGCTCTCCGAATGGTCGGGCAGCGCCGACGAGGAAGCCTATCGTGAGCTTTGAGCGTTTCGCGGTGCTGCGCGTGCCGTTTCCCTTTACCGACCGCAACGCCACGAAGAATCGCCCCGCGCTGGTGCTCTCGGACGCCGCCAGCTTCAACACCCCGTCCGGCCACTCGATGATGGCGATGATCACCTCGCAGGCCAATCCACCCTGGCCGCTCGACTGCCCGATTGCTGATCTGGACGCCGCTGGCCTTCCGGCCCCCTCGCTGGTGCGCTTCAAGTTATTCACCCTGGACCATCGGCTGGTGCGCGGCGAGCTCGGAAAGCTCTCGACCGCCGATGCCGCCACTGTTCGCCTCGGGCTGACCCACCTGATGGAAGGCGCTCGATGAATCGGTCGCGCCGGCAAAAGTCTCAACAGCGTCGAGACTTTTCAGAACCCAGGGAAGCCAAGAACAACACATGACCTATAGCGCTCCCAAATCAGTTGTGAAATTTCCCCGCCTTGGACAAGGCGGGGTGGCGCGCAGCGCCGGGGTGGTTCGAGACGGCGGTTCCACAACTCAGGGAGGAACGCTATATCACCTACGCCAGCCATTTCAGCGTGAGCCGGATCTTCGCGTCACCCGCGTCAACTCCGACTTCGCCGACCTGCAGGCGCGAGCCGTGGATCCCCGACACCTGTTGAGTAGAGCGGCCAGAAAGTGAAACCTTGATTGCCAAATTACGGGAATCCAGCAAGAATCAAACCGTGATTTCGCACTGGGTGAGTCGGCAAACATGTTGATTGAGTTTAGCGTCGCTAATTTCCGCTCGATTCGGACGCGGCAAAAGCTCAGCATGGTAGCGAGTTCAGACGCTGCTCATCTTCAACGCAACGTCACGGGCCAGACCAAAGAGCTGCGCCTGTTGCGGTCGGCGGTCATCTATGGCGCCAACGCGGCAGGCAAGAGCAACGTTCTGCGCGCCGTGGAAACCTTGCGGCTTCTGGTGCAGAACTCCGCCACGAGTTTCCAGGAAGGCCATGTCATCCCGGTGACGCCGTTTCTCTTGGCACAGGCGTCATGTGAAGAGCCTTCGGAATTCGAGATCATCTTCACTGCCGACGAGGGTGTCCGCTATCACTACTGCTGCGCGGCGAGTTCGGAGCGTGTGTTCAAGGAATGGCTCGTGGCCTACCCGCATGGTCGCGCGCAAAGGTGGTTTGAACGGGAGTACAACCCGGAAAGCAAAACGCAACGGTGGTGGTTCGGCCCCAACTTCAGTGCCGAGCGGGCGGAGCGCAAGGTCTGGCAGGAATTCACCCGGAACAACGCCTTGTTTCTGTCGACGGCCATTCAACTCAACAATGCCCAGCTCCGGCCGGTGTTCACCTGGATTACCCAGAAGCTCATCGTGTTGGTGCCCGGCGTCGACATGAACCCATTTCTGAGCCTGAACCTCCTGCGCGACGGGGATGATCACGAACAGATCATGCGCTTCATGCGCGCGGCGGATGTCGGGATTGATCGTTTGGAACTGCTGGAAGAAGACTCTCCCTCACCACCTGCAGGCAAGCTTCCTCCGGGCGGCGAACGGGTTCACTTCGAGGTTGGCCCCCCATTGGGTGCTCCCCCGAGAGCGCCGAAGCACCTGCGCGTCCTTGCATGGCACAAGCGAGCGGATTCCAACGAAGAAGTGGCGCTCGACATGGGCGACGAGTCCGACGGCACGCAAAAGCTGTTTGAGTTCTCGGGCGGCTGGTTGCGCGCGCTTGAATGGGGGGCAACGCTACTCGTCGACGAGCTGGACCGCAGCCTGCATCCCCACATGACGCGCTTCCTCGTGGGTCTCTTCCATAGTCGTAAAAACGAAAAGAACGCGCAATTGGTTTTCACGACGCATGACACGACCTTGCTGGACACCGAACTTCTACGGCGCGACCAGATCTGGTTCGTGGAGAAAGACAAGCAGGGTTGTTCGCACGTCTATTCGCTGCTGGAATACTCACCCAGGAAGGATGAAGCCCTGGAACGTGGCTATCTCAAAGGCCGCTACGGCGCGATTCCATTCATCGGCAGCATCGGGGATTGAGGCATGGCGCGCCGCATGCCGATTTCGAAGGTGCGGGATCGTGGATCATTCCGTCGTACGGCAGGACAGAAGCCACCTCGATCAATCACCCTCATCGTGTGCGAGGGCGAGACCGAACAGGAGTATTTCGAGGCCGCGCGTATCAAGTACGGGCTGACGACGGCGGAAATCGTTCTTGCCGAGAACACGAAAGGCGCGGCGCCCATCAGCGTCGTCGCATGCGCCGAGGAGAAGTGTGCGGAGCGCGGTGGCTATGATCAGATCTACTGCGTCTTCGACCGCGACGACCATGAAAGCTTTGACCGTGCACGGACAAGGATCGAAACGCTAGCCGGACGCAAGAACAAGCCGCTCCCCGTTCGGGAAGCGATTTCGATCCCATGTTTCGAATTCTGGATGCTTCTGCACCACGAGAGAACGGACGCTCCGTTCAACCGTTGCGCCAACGTGATCGAACGGCTTCGCCATCACATGCCGGGCTATGAAAAAGCGGATGCCGCCACCGCCAGGCAACTCATATCGAAGCTGGAAGACGCGCTTGGAAACGCCGCCTGGCTCGAAAATCGGGCAGAGAGCAACGGCTACAACCCGTACACCTCGGTCTACCGCGTACTCCTGCATTTCGCGCAAGTGGCCGATCCGAAAGAGACCACGTGATTCACAAGAAGAAACTCATCGAAGTCGCGCTGCCGCTGGAGGCGATCAACATCGCCAGCGCGCGCGAGAAATCCATCCGCCACGGCCACCCGAGCACGCTGCATCTGTGGTGGGCGCGGCGACCGCTGGCGGCGGCGCGGGCGGTGATCTTCGCGCAGATGGTCGATGATCCGTCGGCGCACCCGGATATCTTCAAGACCGAAAAGGCGCAGGAGAAAGAGCGGCAACGGCTGTTCCGCATCATCGAGGAGCTGGTGAAGTGGGAGAACAC
The DNA here is from genome assembly GCA_027492875.1 of Candidatus Competibacteraceae bacterium. Lineage (GTDB taxonomy): Bacteria > Pseudomonadota > Gammaproteobacteria > Competibacterales > Competibacteraceae > Competibacter. The sequence goes on from JAPUDV010000043.1 coordinate 18,455, forward strand.
CACCAACGAGACGGTGTTGCAGCAGGCGCGCGATGAAATCTGGCAAAGCTGGCGTTACACCTGCGCCGAGAATGCCGACCACCCGCGCGCGAAAGAGTTGTTCGATCGCTACAAGCTGCCGGCTTTCCATGACCCCTTCGCCGGCGGCGGTTCACTGCCGCTGGAAGCGCAACGGCTGGGGCTGGAAAGCTACGCCAGCGACCTGAACCCGGTGGCGGTGCTGATCAACAAGGCGATGATCGAGATTCCGCCGAAGTTTGCTGGGCGGGCGCCGATACATCCCCCCTCGCCCTCTGGGAGCGGGGCCGGGGGTGAGGGCAATTGGTTCAATCGCGAATGGAAAGGGGCGCAGGGCCTGGCCGAGGACGTGCGCTATTACGGCCAGTGGATGCGCGACGAGGCCGAGAAGCGCATCGGCCACCTCTACCCCAAGGTCGAGGTCACCGCCGCGATGGCCACGGATCGGCCCGATCTGAAGAAATACGTCGGCCAGAAGCTTACCGTCATCGCCTGGTTGTGGGCGCGCACGGTGAAGAGCCCGAACCCCGCTTTTGCCAATGTCGATGTGCCGCTGGCCTCGACCTTCATGCTCTCCACCAAGGCCGGCAAGGAAGCCTACGTCGCGCCGGTGATCGAGGGCGGCGGCTATCGGTTTACGGCGAAGGTGGGCAAGCCGAAAGATGCGGTGGCGGCGAAGAGCGGGACCAAGCTGTCGCAGGGCAGCTTTCGATGCCTGATGTCGAACACACCGTTTCGCTACGAGTACATCGACAACGAGGCCAATGCGGGGCGGATGGGCGAGCGGCTGATGGCAATTGTCGCGGAGGGCCAACGCGGCCGCGTCTACCTGTCGCCAACGGACGAGATAGAGGCTGTCGCGCGAAGCGCGCAACCGACATGGAAGCCGGATGCGCCGAGTCGAGGGACATGGGCGAGCAACGCACAGGGTCGTCGCTACGGATTCCGGACGTTCGGCGATTACTTCACCCCCCGCCAACTCGTCGCTTTGACGACTTTCTCCGATCTGGTGCAGGAAGCCCGCGAGCGGGTGAAGCGCGACGCCATCGCAGCCGGCCTACCCGACGACGGGAAAGCCTTGGAGGAAGTCGGCGCGGGCGCCACGGCGTATTCAGACGCGGTGGGGGTGTATTTGGCGCTAGCTGTCGACAAGGTCGCCGACCGAAATTCGACGGTTTGCGCGTGGGCTAGTTTGCGCGAGCATGCTCGCAATACCTTTGGCCGACAAGCAATAGCCATGGTCTGGGACTTTGCCGAGAGCAATCCGCTTTCGGATTCGAGTGGAAATTTCGAAGGCGGCATCCTGTCGATCGTTGTTGGCCTTGGCTCATTGAATCCCACGGCACCGGGATATGCTGGGCAGGTGGACGCCCAATCGCAAGATGTCGCTGCCGCCAAGGTGGTTTCGACGGATCCGCCGTACTACGACAATATTGGCTACGCTGACCTCTCCGATTTCTTCTATGTCTGGCTGCGCAGAGCACTTCGGCCCGTCTTCCCCGATCTTTTCGCGACGCTCGCTGTGCCCAAAGCGGAGGAACTGGTGGCGACGCCCTACCGCCACGGCAGCAAGGAGAAGGCTGAAGCCTTCTTTCTGAATGGGATGACTCAGGCGATGCACCGTCTAGCCGAACAGGCGCATCCTGCCTTTCCCGCGACCATCTACTATGCCTTCAAGCAAGCGGAGAGTGACGGCGCAGACGGCACGACCAATACCGGCTGGGACACTTTCCTCGCTGCGGTGATTGAAGCCGGATTCGCCATCACCGGTACCTGGCCGATGAGGACTGAGTTGGATAGACGCATGATCGGCTCGGGTACCAACGCCCTCGCTTCCAGCATCGTTCTCGTCTGCCGCCAGCGGCCCGGCAACGCACCAACTGCCAGCCGCCGTGATTTCGTTGGCGCACTCAAGACCGAACTGCCCGCTGCGCTTGCCCACCTTCAGCGTGGCAATATCGCCCCAGTGGACCTGGCACAAGCCGCCATCGGCCCAGGCATGGCCGTCTATACGCGCTACGACAAGGTCCTCGACGCCGAAGGCAAGCCGCTGCCGGTGCGGGTCGCGCTGGCTCTCATCAATCAGGTACTCGACGAAGCGCTGGCCGAACAGGAAGGCGACTTCGACGCCGACACCCGCTGGGCGCTCACCTGGTTCG
>JAPUDV010000044.1:0-4797 GCA_027492875.1 Candidatus Competibacteraceae bacterium
GGGGGGGGGGGGGGGGGGGGGGGGCGGGGGGGCGGGGGGGGGGGGGGGGGGGGGGCCCCCCGGGCGCCGCCCCGCCGCCCCCCCCCCCCCCCCCCCCGCCGCTGTTGATCATCACCATCGTGCCCTGAATGGACACACCCATCGGATTGATGTTGATGAAATTGCCGCCGACCTTGATGGTCAGCGACATCCCGGCTTCGATCACCACGTTCATGCCGCCCTTGATGTGGACCTCCATCCCGGCGTCCACGGCGCACTTCATGCCGGCCTTCTGCTGCAAGTCCATGCCAGCATCGACCGAAATCGTGCCGCCGGCCTTGATGTTCTGCCGGCTGCCGACCTTGAGATGCTGATCGCCGCCGATGTCCTCTTTCTGGTCGCCGCCGATTTTCAGCGAGGCGGCGCCGTCGACCTTGGCTTTCTGGTCGCCCTTGACGGTCAGGTGCTGGTTGCTTTCCACTTTTTCCAGTTGGTCGGTCTTGACGATCAGATGCCGTTCGTTGCCGATCCACTCGAAGGCGTCCTTTTTGACCCGGATATCCTGGTTGCGCTGGGCGTGGATGAACATCTGCTCGCTGTCCTTGGCGTCCTCCAGCCGGATCTCGTTGAAACCGGCGCCGCCCTTGCTGGAATTGCTCTTGAGCGTGGACATGGTGGCCTTGGCCGGCAAGCCGTAGGGCGGCATATTGATGCCGTTGTAGACCCGGCCGGTCACGATCGGCTGGTCGGGATCGCCCTCCAGAAAATCCACGATCACTTCCTGGCCGATGCGCGGGATGTTCATCGCGCCCCATTGCTTGCCCGCCCACAGTTGCGAGACCCGAATCCAGCAGGAGCTGTTCTCGTCGGCCTGGCCGTAGCGGTCCCAGTGAAACTGGCATTTCACCCGACCGTATTGATCGGTGTAAATTTCCTCGCCGCCGGGGCCGACCACGGTGGCGGTTTGCGGCCCCTGCACCACCGGCTTGGGGGTAACGCGCGGCGCGCGGTACTGCTGCTTGGCTTCGATCGCGGTGATCTCGCTCCGATGTGGCTTGCCGGAAATCCCACCTTCCAGGAAAGTTTCGAATTCGTCCGACTCGAGTTGATGCACCGCGGACACGATCAGATATTCGCGGTTCTGGTCCTCGCGCGGGCAGTTGCTCAGGCTGAACAGGTAGCCAGCCGCCAGTCCGGCGGCGTTGCCCTGCCCCCGGGCGACCTCGTGCTGGGCCAGAAATTCCTCCAGCCGGATCTTGGAGTAGTTGCTGCCGTCGCCGGGGTCAACGTACTCACCCGGATAGTCGTAGATCTCGAAGTTGGCCAGGGCGTGATTCTTGGGCTTGTTCAATATCGAGCGCAAGCTTTTGCGCGGGGCGGTGAAGTCGTAATCGTTCAGGGCGCAAGCACCGGGCTGCACGCTCTGGACGATGTGCCATTCGTACAGGTGGTCCCGCTCGCGGTGGTCGTGAGTGTCCGGCGGGAAATAGGGCACGGTTTCATATTTCGGGAATTTTTCGTGGGAACCGTAGTTGTCGGCCAGCACCAGCAGGTGCTTGCCGTTTTCGTGTTTGAAGAAGCAGTATATCCCCTCCTGCTCCATCAGCCGGCAGACGAAGTTGAAATCGGTCTCCCGATACTGCACGCAGTAGTCCCACTGGCGGTAGCTGCCGCTCAGGGCGTCCTTGAAATCGGTGAAACCCTGCTCCCGGAACACCTCCTTGATGATGTCGGGGACTTTCTTGTTCTGGAAAATCCGGCAGTCGGCGGTGCGGGTCAGAAACCACAGCCAGGGGCTGAGCGTGGCGCGGTAGGCGCCATAGCGCAGGCCCCGGGTTCCGACGTAACTGAAGCGGGTGACCAGGCCGTTGAAGTAGCGGGTGCCCTGCTGGTGGGGCAGTTCCAGGCGAACCGTCATGTTGGTGCCCAGCACGTCCGCCAGCTTGATGTCGGTTTTTTCGCTGAACAGTTCCAGATCGCACTCGAACAGGCACCCCAGTTGCTCGGTAACCGTCATCCGTCCGAGCAGCAGAACATCCTCGCCCAAGACGCAGTTGACGGCGATCATCCGGTGTTTTTGCGTGGCGGTGGCCATATTCTCGACTCCAAAAACCCGCTGCGCGGCGCAGCCCCATTTTTGAGTGTAGCAGCAAAACCGGGGCAAAAAAGCGGCCGGCGACCCATCGTCAAAGCCGCTAAAACCGCACTAGACTTAACGGTATCAGCCACCGTTCTGGAGAGTCCGCGTCATGCCCGGCCGAATGGAATTTCAGTTCGAACTGCCTCGCTCCACCCCACGGCCCATCCGCCGCGATGCCGATGTGCCGCCGCGCGTGTTGGTCATGGCCGATTTCAGCGGCCGCGCGCAGCGGGAGAGCCCCTCCGCCCTGCTGGATTTGGCCAGCCGACCGCTGCTGGCGGCCAACGCCGACAATCTCGACGCGGTCATGGCCCGACTGGCGCCGAAGTTGCGACTGGCGCTGAACGGGGGAACCGGCGGCGCGGCGTTGACGATCGGTTTCGCCCAGATCGACGATTTTCACCCCGATGCGCTTTACCAGCGGCTGGACCTGTTTCAGTCCCTGCGCCGCAGCCGCGCCCGCCTGCTCAATCCGGCCAGTTTCGCCCAGGCCGTCGCCGAACTGAGCCCCGCGCCGTCCCCGGAACCCGCCAAACCGGGGCCGGTCGCCGCAGAAGACGACTCCGCCCTGCTCGAACGGCTGTTGGGCAAGACCCCCGACCAGTCGCCGCCGGCACGATCGGCCGATGTCGGAACGGCGGCCATCAATACCCTGCTGCAAGCGGTGGTCCAGCCGCATATCGTGCGAACCGACCCGCGGCAGGAGGCCTGGGTCGAGGCGGTGGACGCGGCGATCAGCGAGCAGTTGCGGGCGATCCTGCACCAGCCGGCGTTCCAGGCGCTGGAAGCGGCCTGGCGCGGCGTACAAGGCCTGGTCGCCAGCCTCGACAGCGATGTGCTGCGCGTCGACCTGCTCGATGTCACCCAGCAGGAGTTGCTCGCCGACCTGCGCGCCGCCGCCGGCCAACCGCGCGCCACCAGCCTCTACACCCTGCTGATCGACCGGGAAGTTCGGTTGCCCGACAGTCAGCCCTGGTCGCTGCTGGTGGGAGACTACACCTTCGGCGCCACGGCCGAGGACATCGCCCTGCTGGCGGCGCTGGGATCGGTGGCCGCCCAGGCCGGCGGTCCGTTCCTGGCGGCGGCCGACCCAGGCGTGCTGGGCTGCGCGGTCACCGCCGACCTGGCCGACCCCGCGCAATGGGCGCCGCTGCCCGCCGCCGCCGAACAGTACTGGCAGGCGCTGCGCCAGACCGGCGTCGCACCCTGGCTGGGCCTGGCGCTGCCGCGGGTGCTGCTGCGGCTGCCCTACGGCCGCAAGACCGAGCCGGTCGAACAACTGGAGTTCGAGGAAATGCCGCTGGGCCGCGATCCCGACGCCTATTTATGGGGCAATCCGGCCTTCGTCTGCGCTCGGCTGATCGCGGCGGCGTTCGTGGAGAACGGCTGGGACTTCAGCCCCGGCGACGTGCTGGAACTGGACGATCTGCCGGCGCATGTGTACGGGGAAGCCGAGGAACGACTGATGCAGCCGGGCACCGAGATTCTGCTGGGCGAACGGGCCATGCAGGCACTGCTCGCGCGGGGCATCATGCCGCTATTGGGTCACCGCCAGCGCAATACGGTGCGGCTGGCGCGGTTTCAATCGCTGGCCGATCCCCCGGCGGCGCTGGCGGGAGGATGGCGGGGATAAACCACATGCCCGGCATATACCAAAAATAACCGTCGAGGAATCAACAAGATGAACAAAAATCACAGATTTTTTCATCCATTCTTCATGGCCTTGTTTGTGGTGCCGGGCGTGTCGTCGAGCGAATGTCCGCTCTTTCCTGCCGACAATATCTGGAATGTCCGAATCGACCGGTCGCCGGTGCACACCCGTTCGCGGGACTACATCAACTCCATCGGATCCCTCGCCGGCCTGCATCCGGACTTTGGCTCCGGTACCTGGGACGGCGGTCCCATCGGCATTCCCTATAACACGGTATCCGACGCTCAACCGAAAATAGCGGTGACCTTCGATTACGCCGACGAAAGCGACCCCGGTCCCTATCCCATTCCGCCCAATCCCGTGCTCGAACATGGCAGCGACCACCATCTCCTGATCGTGGATTCGGACCATTGCCTCCTTTACGAAACCTGGGATACCCGCCAGGAAGCCGGCGCCTGGCGGGCCGGTTCCGGGGCGATCTTCGACCTGCGCTCGAACGCGTTGCGCCCGGCCACTTGGACCTCCGCTGACGCAGCCGGCTTGCCGATCCTGCCCGGCCTGGCGCGCTGCGAGGAAATCGCCAGCGGCGCCATTCGCCATGCCTTGCGCTTCACCGCCGCGCGCACCCAAAAACTGTTCGTGTGGCCGGCACGCCACTACGCATCGTCCATTGTCGATGCGAGCATACCGCCTATGGGACAACGATTCCGGCTCAAAGCCTCGTTCGATATTTCCGGTTACTCCCCGCAAACCCAGATCATCCTCACCGCGCTGAAAACTTACGGGATGTTGCTGGCCGATAACGGCAGCGACTGGTACATCAGCGGCGCACCGGGAGCCTGTTGGGATGATGAAACGCTGGTGACCGAGCTGCGTACCGTGACCGGCGACAATTTTGAGGCGGTGGATGTATCCGGATTAATGGTGCAACCCGATTCCGCGGCCTGCCATGTATTGGGCTCCTCTGGGACACAGACCGTCGGCCTGTACGCTCCCGCCACCGGCGCCTTCTACCTGCGCAACAGCC
>JAPUDV010000044.1:4897-20499 GCA_027492875.1 Candidatus Competibacteraceae bacterium
TTCGCTACGGCCCGGCCAACGCCGGCTGGATCCCCCTGACCGGCGATTGGGACGGCGACGGCATCCAGACCGTCGGCCTGTACGCTCCCGCCACCGGCGCCTTCTACCTGCGCAACAGCCACGCGGGCGGCCCGGCCGACCTCGCCTTTCGCTACGGCCCGGCCAACGCCGGCTGGATCCCCCTGACCGGCGATTGGGACGGTCCGCCCCAGTAGCAACCAAACCGCGTTGCCGGGTAGTCGCACCGAACGGATGTCGCACCGAACGGATTCAGCGTCACCCGCTTCGCAACGCCTCGATCACCGGTTTCGTCTCTGGCCAGATCCCGCGCCAGAGATGGAACGACTCCGCCGCCTGCTCCACCAGCATGCCCAACCCATCCAGGGCGCGGGCCGCACCTCGCTCCCGCCCCCAGCGCACGAAAGCGGTCGGCTCGCTACCGTACATCAGGTCGTAGCACCAGCCGTCCGCCGCCAGCACCCCGTCCGGCAGCGGCGGCACGGCATCGCTTAAACCCGCCGCCGTGGCATTGACGATCAAATCGAACCGGCGTCCGGTCAGATCGGCGAAGCCGCAGCCGGATACCCGTCCCAAGTCGCTGAAACGCAAGGCCAGTTCCACCGCCTTGCCCGCCGTGCGGTTGGCGATCACCAACTGCGTCGGCCGTTCGGCCAGCAACGGCTGGAGCACCCCACGCGCCGCGCCCCCGGCGCCCAGCAGCAGAATTCGTTTCTCCGCCAGCGGACAGCCGTGATTGACGGTCAGATCGCGCACCAGCCCCGGCCCGTCGGTATTGTCGCCGCGCACGCCGATTGGATCGAAGATCAGGGTATTCACCGCCCCGGCCCGCTCGGCGCGCGCGCTGAGAAGATCGGCGACTACCCAGGCGTCCTGCTTGAACGGCACGGTCACGTTCAGGCCCTTGCCGCCGGCCTCCCGGAACGCCCGCGCCGCCGTCGCAAAGCCGCCCGGTTCGACCAGAATGGCGCGGTATTCCAAATTCTGGCCGGTTTGGGCGGCAAATAGCGCATGAATTCGCGGGGATTTGCTGTGGGCGATGGGGTTGCCCATCACGGCGTATGGATCGGGTTTTAGTTCTGCCACGGGCATGTGAAAATCTCATCCAATCCTGGTTCTGGGAATCGGGCAATGACATGGGCGCAACCGGTGATCTCAAGGATCGCCACGAACGCTCGGCTATCGCGCAGATAAAACCGCCACCGACTCCACATGCGCGGTATGCGGGAACATATCCAGCACCCCGGAGCTTTCCAGCCGGTAACCGTAACGGTGAACCAGTTCGCCGACATCCCGCGCCAGCGTGGCCGGGTGGCAGGACACATACACCACCCGCCGCGCACCCAGCGCCGCCACGCGCGGCATCATCTCCAACGCCCCAGAGCGGGGCGGATCAAGCAAAATCCGATCATAACCATCCCGCGCCCAAACCCGATCGTTCAAGTCACCGGTCAGATCGGCGGCGTGAAAAGTGGCGTTCGCAACATCGTTGCGCGCGGCGTTGCGTCGCGCCCATTCGACCAGGCTGACATCACCTTCCACGCCGACCGCCTCCCGCGCCCGACGGGCCAGCGCCAGGGTGAAATTGCCCAGCCCGCAGAACAAATCCAGCACCCGATCCTCCGGCCCGACTTGCAGCAACTCGCACGCCCGCTCGACCAGTTGCCGATTGATGGCGGCGTTGACCTGAATGAAGTGCCAGGGCTGAAATTCCAGATCGAGAGCGAAATCCGGCAAGCGATAACGGAGTTCTGGCTGCTCCGGCCACAATGCGTGCACGCTGTCCGGCCCACCGGGTTGCAGGTAGAGCGCAAAGCCGCGCCGCGCGCCGAACGCCTGGAGTCGTGCCCGATCCTCCTCGCTCGGCGGGGCCAATACACGAAAATTCAACCCCATCGTTTCATCGCCGCCGGCGACCTCGATCTGGGGCAAACGGTCGCGGATGGAGAGGCCATCAATAAGTTGCGCCAGTTCCTCCAACTGGCCACCCACTCGCTCGTCCAGCACCTCGCAGCGGCGCAGGTCGGCCACGAACGGGCTGTGCCGCTCGCGAAAACCCACCAGGGTACGCCCCTTCTTGGCGACATATTTGACCGCCAGTCGCGCCCGCCGCCGGTAAGCCCACAGCGGCCCGGTCATCGGTTCCAGCATCTGTTCTGGCTGGACCTTGCCGATATGGGTCAGGCTATCCAGCAGCCAGCGCTGCTTGACGGCGAGCTGCCCGGACGACTGCACGTGTTGCAGGGCGCAGCCGCCGCAGACCCCAAAATGCGCGCAGAGCGGCTCGACCCGCTCCGGCGCGGCCCGCAAGACTTCGACGGTGCGCGCTTCGTCGCGGCGACTCCGGCGGGCAGTGTAAACGCAGCGGACTTCCTCGCCCGGCAGCGCGCCCTCGACAAATACCGCTTTACCGTCCCGCCGCGCCACACCCCGACCTTCGTGCGTCAGATCATCGACGCGAACCACGAACGGTTCCGCCGGAATTTTTGATTTCTTGGCCATCGTGCTCGAATGTGTTGGATTTTCCCTTCCTTAAATCGGGAAGGGTGGCGCGGTGCGCCGGGAGGGGGACCCTTCAACCGGGAAATAGCCCGGTGGACAGATAACGGTCGCCGCGGTCGCAGATGATGGTGACGATCAGCGCGTTCTCGACCTCCCGCGCCAGCCGCAGCGCCACCGCTACCGCCCCGCCTGCCGACACTCCGCAACAGATGCCTTCCTCGCGGGCCAGCCGGCGGGTGATCTCCTCGGCTTCCGCCTGATCGACATCCAGGGTTCGATCCACCCGCGCCGGGTCGAAGACTTTCGGCAGATACTCCAGCGGCCAGCGGCGGATGCCGGCGATGCAGGAGCCCTCGGTCGGCTGCACGCCGACGATCTGCACGCGGGGATTCTGTTCCTTGAGATAGCGCGACACCCCCATGATGGTGCCGGTGGTGCCCATGGCGCTGACGAAATGGGTCACCCGACCGCCGGTGTCGCGCCAGATTTCGGGACCGGTGGTTTCGTAGTGCGCCAGCGGGTTATCGGGATTGCCGAACTGGTCGAGCACCCGCCCCTGCCCTTCCCGCTCCAGCCGCGCGGCCAGGTCGCGGGCGCCCTCCATGCCCTCTTCCTTGCTCACCAGAATCAGTTCGGCGCCGTAGGCCCGCATCGCTGCCCGCCGCTCGACGCTCTGGTTTTCCGGCATGATCAGCTTCAGCCGGTAGCCCTTCACCGCCGCGATCATCGCCAGCGCGATGCCGGTATTACCGCTGGTCGCCTCGATCAGCACATCGCCGGGCCGGATCTCGCCCCGCGCCTCGGCCTGCTGGATCATGCTTAGGGCCGGTCGATCCTTGACCGAACCGGCGGGATTATTGCCTTCCAGTTTTCCTAGAATGAGACTGGTGGTGGCGCGCGGCAACCGCCGTAACCGAACCAGCGGCGTATGGCCGACCGTGGATTCGAGCGCGGGATAGCAAAACCCGGACTTCTCTTTCATCCCGTTTGGGGAAAAGGCGTCATCAAACATTTTCCTGTCCCATCAATTGTGATAAGGATTATACCTGCTACCCATTCTGGCAGACCGCGCGAACCCGGCCCCGTTTCGCCTCACCTCCGTGGCGAACCGCACCATCCACCGACCTCAAGCTATCCAGCACCCATCATGCCTCTATCCGGTTTGACCCTTCTCCAGACCTGGATCTTGTTCTGTTGCCTCACGTTGGTGATCGATCCGCTGGCCGCGCAGGAACCCGAGCCGGCAACCGCCGCCAACCCTCCCCTGACCTTGAACGTCGAGGGCGTGGACGGCCCGTTGCGCGACAACGTGCTGGCCTATCTGGAACTCAACCGTTTCGCCGGCAAACCTGCCCCGGACGAAGTTCGCCTGCGCTGGCTGCACGACAACGCCGAGCGCGAAATCCGCAAGGCGCTGGAGCCGTTCGGTTATTTCGAGCCCACCATCGAGGCGTCCCTGACCCGCACGCCGGAAGGCTGGGTGGCGCGCTACCGAATCGAGCCCGGCCGACCGCTGCGCATCGCCGAACTCGACGTCAAGGTGCTGGGCGAGGGCGCGCAGGACCCCGCCTTCCAAAAACTGCTGGACAACCTGCCGCTGGCCCAGGGTCAAACTCTGGACCAGCCCAAATACGAACAGATCAAGTCCGCGATGGAGTCGCTGGCGACCGAGCGCGGTTACTTCAACGCCCGCTTCACCGAACGCTCCATCCGCGTCGATCTGCAAACCTACAGCGCGACGATCCACCTGCACTACGATACCGGCCGGCGCTACCGTTTCGGCAACATCACCTTCAGGCAGGATTTTCTATCGCCCGAATTGCTGGCCCGCTACCCCCGCTTCAAGCCCGGCGACCCCTACAACGTCAACCAGCTGCTGAAGCTGCAAAGCGATCTCGGCAACAGCAATTATTTCAGCCAAGTGGAGGTCAACGCACCGCCCGACGCCAGCACCGATACCACGCCGGTCGATGTCACGCTGGAGCCCGGCAAGAAGCGCAAATACAGCGTCGGCCTGGGTTACGGCACCGACACCGGCTTCCGCGGCACGCTGCGCGCCGAGCAGCGCTGGCTCAACCCACAAGGCCACCATTACGAAGCCGAACTGGGGTATTCGCAAATCAAGTCGCTGATCGCTTTCAAGTACATGATTCCCGGCGCCGACCCGACCACCGACGAATACGCCATCACCACCGGCTATGTCCGCCAGAACGACAACGACAAAAACTACGAAACCTACAAGATCGGCGGCAGCCTGCAACAACAAGATGGCAAGTGGTTGAAAAACTACAGTTTGAACTTGCAGTACGAAGAATACACCATCGGCAACCGACCTTCGTCCGAACAATCGCTGCTACTGATCCCCGGCTTGAACTGGACCTGGGTGGACGCCGACGACCGCGCCTATCCCCGCCGTGGCCTGCTGTTCGGCTTCGGGCTGCGCGGCGCATCGACGGCGCTGCTGTCGGACACCAACTTCCTGCAAGGCCTGTTGCAGCTTCGCTGGATCCATGCCTTGAACGACAGTAACCGGCTGCTCGTCCGCGGCAACTTCGGGGCCACGGTGGTCGATAATTTCGAGAAGCTGCCGACCTCCCTGCGCTTCTTCACCGGCGGCGACGCCAGCGTGCGCGGCTACGCCTACGAAAGCATCGGCCCCACCGACCCGGACGGCACCGTGGTCGGCGGCAAGAATCTGGCGGTGGCCAGCCTGGAATACGAACACCGGGTTTGGCGGGATTGGGGCGTGGCCGCTTTCGTCGACACCGGCGACGCCTTCGACGGGGCCTCGCCCGATCTGAAAACCGGCGTCGGGCTGGGCCTGCGCTGGCTCTCGCCGGTCGGCCCGCTGCGGGTGGATTTCGCCACCGGCCTGGACCGTCCGCCGGGTAGCGCCTTTCGTTTTTCCTTCAGCATTGGACCCGACCTGTGAACGCCGTCCGCCTGCTGCGCCGTATTTTGTACTGGCTGCTGTCGCTGCCGCTGATTTTGCTGCTGCTGGGGCTGCTGGTCGCCGGTTTCGCGGTCTCCACCGAGACCGGCCTCAACGGCCTGCTGGCGCTGGCGCAGCGCGTGCTGCCCGGCCAGCTCAGCTACGATCGGGCCAGCGGCCGACTGTTGGGACCGCTGCGAATCGAACGCTTGCGCTACCAGGACGGCCCGTTGCAAGTGGCGCTGGCCAGCGGCGAATTCGACTGGCAGCCCGCCGATCTGCTCGACGGGGCGCTGACCATCACCCGCCTGCATGTCGACGGCCTGGAGCTGGAGCTGCCGCCCGGCAAGGATACGCCGCCGTCGGACCAGCCGTTCGAACTGCCCGACATCCGGTTGCCGCTAGCGCTCACCGTCGCCGATCTGCAAGGCCGCAACCTCCAGATCCGACCTGCCGGCGCCGAACCCATCCAGATCGACGCCGTGACCCTGAAGGCGCGCGCCGAGGCCGAGTCGCTGCTCGTCGAAGTGCTGGATATACGCTCGCCGCTGGCCGACGTCCGACTGGACGGCCAGATCACGCCCGCCGGCGGCTATCCGCTGCACGTCCGGCTCGACTGGCGCGCGCCAGTCCCGGAGTACGGCGATTTCAAGGGCACGGGCGAACTGCACGGCAATCTACGCGACCGTCTGGAATTGACCCAAAAAATCAGCGGCGCGGCGGCGCTGGAACTGCACGGCGAGGTTCGCCAAGCGCTGACCAAAGCACCCGCCTGGTCGGCCACCGTCAAGCTGGATGTGGCCGACCTGAAACCCTTCGTCCCCGATCTGGCCGGAAAACCGCTGACCGCCCAGCTCACCGCACAAGGCGTGCTGGCTCGCTTCGAGGGTCAGGGCGAAATCACGGCCACCGTGCCGGAACTCGGCCCCGCCACCCTGCGCTTTACCGCGACCGGCGACGACCAGGCGGTGCAGATGAACGCGTTGAAGCTGACCGCCGCCGACCGGCCGTTGACACTGGACGCCAAGGGCGACCTGCAATTCGCCGAATTGCGCTTCAAGGCCAGCGGACAATGGCGTTCGCTGGCCTGGCCGTTGACCGGCCCCGCGCAAGTGGAAAGCGCCAGCGGCGAGTTCGCCGCCGAGGGCATGCCCCAGGATTACCGCTTCCAACTCGCCGCCGACCTGCAAGGCCCGGAGATTCCCAAGGGCCGCTGGACCCTGAACGGTCAGGGCTCCGATCAGGCAGTGCGCGCGGTCCAATGGAGCGCTCAGACGCTGGAGGGTACCCTCGAAGGCACCGTCGATGCCGCCTGGGCGCCCGCCGTAAGCTGGAAAGCGACGCTGGCCGGCGCTGGCCTGAACCCCGGCGCACAGTGGAAAGAGGTACCCGGCAAACTGAATCTGCGGCTCAAAAGCGATGGCGGGCTGGATAATGGCAAGCTGCGCGCCAACATGCTGTTGGAAGAATTGACCGGCACCTTGAGCGGCCAAGCGCTGCGTGGCAACGCCGATATCAGCGTGCTGGATCAGGATCTGACCATCAAGACCCTGCGTTTGAATGCCGGCCCGGCCCGGCTGGAAGCGGAAGGCACGCTGGCGAAGCGCTGGGATTTGCGCTGGACCCTGAATGCGCCGGAACTGAAATCGCTGGTTCCCGGCCTCGGCGGCGGCGTGGCCAGCACCGGCGCTCTCAGCGGTTCCCGCGACCGCCCACGGGTGGCGGCCAACTTCACGGTGCGCAACCTGCGCCAGGGCGATACCCAAATTCAGCGCTTGCACGGCGAAGCCGACATCGATGTCGGCGGCAGCGACCGTTCCCGGCTGAAACTGAACGGTGAAGGGCTGGTGCTGGGCGGCCAGCACTGGAAATCCGTGACCCTGGACGGCGGCGGCACGCCGAACGCGCACGAACTCAAGGCCGAACTGAGCGGCGATCCGGGCCGCTTCGCGCTAGCGCTGGCCGGCACGCTGCAACTACCGGCACTGGTCTGGCAGGGCCGCATCACCCAACTGAGCGCCAAGGACACCCTCGCCGGCGCCTGGAGCCTGGAAAAAGCGGTCGCCGTGCAGGCTTCGGCCGAAAAAGCCAGTCTCGACAGCGCCTGTCTGGCCAGCGCTCCGACCCGGCTTTGCCTGCAGGGCCAGTGGAATGGCGCACGCGGCTTCAACGGTCGCGCGCAACTCCAAAATCTCCAGCCGGAGCGCTTCAAACAATTTCTGCCGCCCGGCATGAACCTGGCGACCCGCATCGACGCCCAGGCCGAAGTGAACGGCGGACCCAACGGCGCGCTGCAAGGCAAACTCAATCTCGACATCGCCCCCGGCGCCCTGCAAATGGTGACGGACGGCCGTACCCTGCGCTTCACCCTCAAGGGCGGCAAGCTGCGCGCCCAAACCGACGGGCGCGCAGCAACCGGACAGCTCAAGCTCGATTTGGCGCAGACCGGACAGTTGGAGGCCGACGCTCAGGTACGTGATCCCTTCGGCACCGCTCGCGTGGACGGCAAAGTCGTCGTCGCCATCACCGATCTGAGCCTGATTTCGCTGTTCGCGCCGCAGGCGCAGAAAGTCACCGGCCAATTGCGGGCCGATGTCAACGTGACCGGCACGATTCCCAAACTGGCGCTGCGCGGCGCGATCCGCCTGGAAAACGCCGGCGCGGCGATCCCGGAAGCCGGCATCAAGCTGGAGGATTTGCAGTTCGCCGCCACCAGCAACGGCCAAGGGCCGCTGCAACTGAGCGGCTCGGTGCGATCCAAACCCGGCCAGATACAACTAAGCGGCGAAGTGGACCCACTGAAACCGCAACTACGACTTAACATCAAGGGCCAGGATTTTCAGGCCTTTGATACCTCCGATATCCGTATCCGGCTCAGCCCGGATCTGAAGCTGGAAGTCACTCGGGAACTGGTACGCGTCGACGGGCAGGTCACCATCCCGCAGGCGTATTTGAACCCCAGCGGCGTGGGCGGCGACGGCCCAAGTCCAGTCGCGTCTTCCGAAGACCTGACGATCATCAACAACCGCGACGGCAAGGCAAGACCCCAGGCCAGGGGACCGGCCATCCATGCCCAGGTGCGAGTCATCCTGGGCGACGACGTGCAAGTGGTCACGCCGGTCTTCCGGGGCAAGCTCAGGGGTAACCTGCTGGTGGTGCAAACACCGGAGCTGGCGCCGCGTGGCAGCGGCAGCGTCGAAATTGTCGCGGGCACGTACAAGATTTACGGCACGGAGATCAATATTCAGCGAGGGCGGGTGCTGTTTAGCAACAGCCCACTCGACAACCCCGGACTGGATATACGGGTCGCTCGCGAGTTCAGCAGCAGACTCAGCGGCAACACCACGGTCGGCGCCCAAGTCCAGGGCACGCTGCAAAGGCCGCGACTGACCCTGTTTTCCGATCCATCGATGCCCCAAAGCGACATTCTGTCCTACCTGGTTTTGGGCCGGGCGCCCCAAGGGAGCGGCGGCGAATCGGCGATGCTGTTCAAGGCCGCCAGCGCCCTGGGTTTGGGCGGCGATGCGCTCGCCAAGGGACTGGGCGGCGCGGTTGGGCTGGACACCGTGCAACTCAACACGGGAACCAATGGAAAAAATGGAACCGACGAGGAAGGTACGTCGCTGACGCTTGGCAAACATCTAACCCCGGATCTGTATGTCGGATACGGGGTCGGTTTGGTCAATGCCGTCAACACGATCTTTATCAAGTACCGGCTGACCCAGAGACTGATGTTCGAATCCAACAGCAGCTCGCTCGGCTACGGTGTCGACCTGATCTACAACATTGAGCGTTGAGTCGTGCCCCCACCCACGAACGAGGATTTCTCAGCGCGAATATAGCGTTCCCAAATCAGTTGTGAACTTTCCCCGCCTTGGCCAAGGCGGGGTGGCGCGTAGCGCCGGGGTGGTTCGAAACGGCGATTCCACAACTCAGGGAAGAACACTATAGTCCGGTTCCTCGCCGGCCTTCCATTTGATGTTGCAGCCGATGCTGGGCTGCTGCGCGGACGGAACCGGCCGGCCGGTCAATAGCGCATCCGCCGCCGCCCGCAGATCGCCCCCGGTCACCGGGACGTTGTTGCCGGGCCGGCTGCCGTCGAATTGGCCGCGATACGCCAGCTTGCGGCCGGCGTCGAACAGGAAGAAATCCGGCGTGCAGGCGGCGCGGTAGGCCTTGGCGACCGACTGGCTCTCATCGTGGAGATAGGGAAAGGGGTAACCGAAGGTTTCCGCTTCCTCGGCCATTTTCGCCGGGCTGTCGTCGGGATAACGGGCCGCGTCGTTGGCGCTGATCGCCACGATGGCCACGCCTTTCGACCGATAGTCGCGGGCGAATTGGACCAACCCCTGGCGGAGGTGCTTGACGAAGGGGCAATGGTTGCAGATCACCATGACCAGCAAGGCCGGAGCCTCCCGAAAATCGCCGAGGGATACCGTCTTGCCGGTCGCCGGCTCGGGCAGGCTAAAGTCGGAGGCGGACGTGCCCAGGGGCAGCATGGTGGAGGCGGTTCGAGCCATGATGACGGATCTCCCTTGCGGTGGTCGTGATCGGACATGACGCGGGCCAGCGGTCCGCGCCCAACTACTGGATCAGACGCTCAGACGGGGGTTTCGGTTGCGCCACGGCTTGCTGGAGACCACCGCATTCGAAGGCGCGGCAGCCGTTCAAATCGACTCTCCGACCGATCCCTCCGTCCGAACCAAGCGGACAACCGACGGTCAATCCCGACGAATCGGATGGTTTTCCAATTTCGCCGCATCAACGCCGATCAAACCGCACTCCACTCACTCATTTCAGGAGAATAATCCCAATGCAACGCTCAAGGCAGCCGTTTTGGCTGATCGCCATCCTCGCCCTGCTGTGGAACGCGACCGCCGGTGCGACCGGCTATCCCGATTTCGTCACCCTGGTCGAACGCTACAGCCCGGCGGTGGTCAGCATCAACACCAAATCGGAACCCAAGGAAAAGGACCGGCCCTGGCGCGGCCATCCGTCGATCCCCGAAAACAGCCCATTCTTTGACTACTTCAAAAAGTTCTTCGACCAAATGCCCGAACTGAGCCCGCAGCCGCATTCCTCGGTCGGCTCCGGCTTCATCCTCTCGGCCGACGGTTACGTGGTCACCAACGCGCACGTCGTCGAGGACATGGACAGCATCGTCGTCGGCCTCTCCGATCGCACCGAGCTACCCGCCGAGGTGGTCGGCAAGGATACTCGCAGCGACATCGCCCTGCTCAAGGTCAAAACCGATGCCCCCCTGCCGACCGTCAAGATCGGCGATATCAGCAAGGTCAAGGTCGGCCAATGGGTGCTGGCCATCGGCTCGCCCTTCGGCTTCGAGCGCAGCGCCACCCAGGGCATCATCAGCGCCATGGGCCGTAGCCTGCCCAGCGATAACTACGTGCCCTTCATTCAGACCGACGCCGCCATCAATCCGGGCAACTCCGGCGGCCCGCTGTTCAACCTCGACGGTGAGGTGATCGGCGTCAACTCGCAGATCTACAGCCGCTCGGGCGGTTACCAGGGTCTCTCCTTCGCCGTCCCGATCGACGTGGCGGTGGACGTGGTGGACCAGCTCAAGACCGGCGGCAAGGTGGCCCGCGGCTGGCTGGGCGTGCTGATCCAGGAAGTCACCCCGGAACTGGCCCAGTCCTTCGGCCTCGACAAACCGCACGGCGCCTTGGTCGGTCAGGTGATGGCCGAGGGTCCGGCGCTGGCGGCCGGCGTCAAGGCCGGCGACATCATCGTCGCCTTCAACGGCCAGCCGGTCCACCACTCCAGCGAACTGCCGCTGATGGTTGGCCGCACCCGACCCGGCAACAACGTGCCGCTGACCGTGATCCGCGACGGCAAGGAACAGACCCTGACGGTCCAGCTCCAGGAGCTGCCCGAGGACACCAAACTGCAACAGGCCATCGCCGAACCCCCGGCCCGCAACCGGCTCGGCCTGACTGTAACCGAACTGCCCGCCGACCAGCACAAGCAGGGCGCACAGGGCGTGCTGGTCAAGGATGTCAAGGAAGGCCCGGCCGCCAGCGCCGGCATCCGTCCTGGCGATGTCATCACCCGGCTCAACAACACTGAAGTCACCGATCCGGCCCAGTTCGCCGAGCTGGTCAGGCAGTTGCCGGCCGGACGCCCCGTGCCGGTGCTGGTCAAGCGCAACAACGGCGCGCTGTTCCTGGCGTTGACCCTCCCGGACAAGGAATAAGCGCCCACCGCGCGGCGCGCTACCGTAAGGCGACATTCACAGAAACCGCGCTTCAACGCTACAATAGCCGCGCTTTTCACGCTGGAACCGGCCCGCCCGTCAGCGGCGAACCGGTTCCAGTCGTTTCCACGCCGGACTCCAAACCACACCGGTCGCCCGTACCCGCTGGCGCCGCACATAGAATCAAGGGGGTTTTTCCGTGCTCGAAAATTACCGCCAACACGCCGCCGAACGCGCCGCCCTGGGCATTCCCGCGCTGCCGCTGGACCCGCGGCAGACCGCCGATCTGGTCGAGCTGCTCAAGAATCCGCCCCAGGGCGAGGAAAACTTCCTGCTCGAACTGATCACCCACCGGGTGCCGGCCGGCGTCGACCAGGCCGCCTACGTCAAGGCCGCCTTTCTGGCCGCCGTCGCCAAGGGCGAAGCCCGCTCGCCGCTGATCTCCCGAGTCCGCGCCACCGAACTGCTGGGCACCATGCTGGGCGGCTACAACATCCAGCCGCTGATCGACCTGCTGGACGACGCCGAGTGCGCCCCGGCCGCCGTCAAGGCGCTGTCGCTGACTCTGCTGATGTTCGACTACCGGCATGGCGTCAAGGAAAAGGCCGACGCCGGCAACGCTCACGCCAAGCAGGTCATGCAGTCCTGGGCCGAGGCCGAATGGTTCACCAACCGTCCCAAGGTCCCCGAAAAAGCCACCGTCACGGTGTTCAAGGTCTCCGGCGAGACCAACACCGACGATCTCTCCCCCGCCCCCGACGCCTGGAGCCGTCCCGATATCCCGCTGCATGGCCTGGCGATGCTGAAGATGGCGCGGCCCGGCATCGAACCCGACGAGCCCGGCAAGATCGGCCCGCTGAAACTGATCGAGTCGCTCAAGGCCAAGGGCCATCCGGTCGCCTATGTCGGCGATGTGGTCGGTACCGGCTCCAGTCGCAAGTCCGCCACCAACTCGGTGCTGTGGTGGACTGGCGATGACATTCCCTACGTTCCCAACAAGCGCTTCGGTGGTTACTGCCTGGGCGGCAAGATCGCGCCCATTTTCTTCAACACCCAGGAAGACGCGGGCGCGCTGCCGATCACCGATTGCGACGTCACCAAGATGAACATGGGCGATGTCATCGACATCTACCCCTATGAAGGCGTGGTCAAAAACCGCGATAGCGGCGCCGAACTCAGCCGCTTCAGCTTCAAGTCCGACGTGCTGCTGGACGAAGTGCAGGCCGGCGGGCGCATCAACCTGATCATCGGCCGCGGCCTGACCGACTGGGCGCGCGAAGTCATGGGTCTGGCGCCGTCTACCGTGTTCCGCCGCCCGGTGGCGCCGCAAAGCTCCAGCAAGGGCTTCACCTTGGCGCAGAAAATGGTCGGCAAGGCCTGCGGCGTTGCCGGCATCCGCCCCGGCACCTATTGCGAGCCCAAAATGACCACGGTCGGCTCGCAGGACACCACCGGCCCGATGACCCGCGACGAGTTGAAGGATCTGGCCTGCCTGGGCTTCTCCGCCGATCTGGTCATGCAGTCGTTCTGCCACACCGCCGCCTATCCCAAGCCGGTGGACGTACAGACCCATCACACCTTGCCCGACTTCATCTCCAGCCGCGCCGGCGTAGCGCTGCGGCCGGGCGACGGCATTATTCACTCCTGGCTGAACCGGATGCTGCTGCCCGACACCGTCGGCACCGGCGGCGACTCGCACACCCGTTTCCCGATCGGTATCAGCTTCCCGGCCGGCTCCGGCCTGGTGGCCTTTGCGGCGGCGACCGGCTCCATGCCGCTGGATATGCCGGAATCGGTGCTGGTGCGCTTCAAGGGCCAGATGCAACCCGGTATCACCCTGCGCGATCTGGTCAACGCCATCCCCTACGCCGCAATCCAATCCGGCCTGCTGACCGTGGCGAAGGAAGGCAAGAAGAACATCTTCTCCGGCCGTATCCTGGAAATCGAGGGTCTGCCGGACCTGAAAATCGAGCAAGCCTTCGAGCTGTCCGACGCCTCCGCCGAGCGCTCCGCCGCCGGCTGCACGGTGCGGCTGAACAAGGAGCCGATCATCGAGTACCTGAATAGCAACATTACGCTGCTCAAGTGGATGATTGCCAACGGCTATCAGGACGCCAAGACCCTGGAGCGCCGCATCAAGGGCATGGAGGAGTGGCTGGCCAACCCGACCCTGATGGAACCGGACGCCGACGCCGAATACGCGGCGGTGATCGATATCGACCTGGCCGATATCAAGGAGCCACTGCTGGCCTGCCCCAACGATCCCGACGACGTCAAGACCCTGGCCGACGTGGCCGGCGACAAGATCGACGAGGTATTCATCGGCTCCTGCATGACCAACATCGGCCACTACCGCGCCGCCGGCAAGGTGCTGACCGGCCGATCCGGCATTCCGACCCGGCTGTGGATTTCGCCGCCGACCAAGATGGACGCCCATCAGTTGAGCGAGGAAGGCTATTACGCCACCTTCGGCGCCGCCGGCGCGCGGATGGAGATGCCCGGCTGCTCGCTGTGCATGGGCAATCAGGCGCGGGTGGCGGACGGCGCGACCGTGGTCTCGACCTCGACCCGCAACTTCCCCAACCGCCTCGGTAAAGGCGCCAATGTCTATCTGAGTTCGGCGGAATTGGCGGCGGTCTGCGCGCTGCTGGGCAAGATCCCGACCTTCGAGGAATACATGAGCTACATGGGCGAGATCGGCGCCAAGGGCGCCGAGATCTACCGCTATCTGAACTTCGATCAGGTGCCGGAGTATCGCGAAGTGGCGGATAAGGTGAAACTGGCGGCGTAGGCTTCAAACACAACCCCGGCCTGGGCCGGGGTTTTTCGGCGCGATTGACCGGCATGAAGTTTTTGCCCCGAGCGGTTCCCCCGATAGCCGTATCCAAGTGTGCCCTGTTATGCAAGGAGAAGTTTTAGTCGCCATCATCAACAACCCAGGCGATTTTCGCATCCTGTGCGAACACTCCTGGTACCGTATTCCGGTCAGCAGCATGGAAAAAAGGCTGAAACGCCGTTGGCCGCCCCAATGGTTGGCTTTTTATCAAACCAAGGTATTCGGGGACGAAGCTTATTCCGTGCGTTACTACGCCGAGGTGCGCCACATCCGTCAGGTTCAACGCCGCGACCTGTTCCCCAACGAACCCCTCAATCATCCCAAGCAGCATAAAACCTACTATCAACTGCTGCTGGAACCGCTGCAAACTCTACCGAAACCGATTTTCAGTCGTCGCTGGCGCAGAATCACATTCATCTGCTCGACTTGGGAGAAGCTGAAAAGCGCATCTGAAATCAATGACCTATACGATGATAGCCCCTTGGAAGACCGCCTTTGGGCTGAGCTTAAACGTTTGCAAATCGACGCCGAGCGCCAGGAATGGGTCACCGTCGATGACGTTCATTATTTTCTGGACTTCGCCGTCTACTGTAGCGCCGGAAAGTTGGATGTGGAAACCGATGGCGATACTTGGCATGTGGGCAAGAAAAACGCTGGAGCGGACAACCGGCGCGATAATGCGTTAAAAACCGAGGGCTGGCGAGTGCTGCGGTTCAACACTCAGCAAGTTACGGAGCAAATGAGTGATTATTGCATCCCCATAGTGGTTAAAAACATCCATCGCTTAGGGGGGCTGAGCCATGAAAATGCCGCACCGAAAAAGACGATGTTGCATGACACGCCAGGGCAGTTGGATTTGTTTTGAAGGGTCACCAAACTAGAGAATCGCTCGACGCTGGTAGTTTCGCACCCCGCTGCCTGGCCATCGATCTCGAAGTGGATTTGCAAGATGCTCGCGTCCATCGTTTCGCCGTCGTGCGGGGCGACACGGTTCAATCCTTCTGGAACACCACCTTCTCATTGCCGCCAATCATTGTACAGGACAAAAATGAACGACCACCGCCTTGAAGGCGGTGGTTTCGGAGGACGGCTCAAGCCGG
>JAPUDV010000045.1 GCA_027492875.1 Candidatus Competibacteraceae bacterium
TGACCCCCCCACCACTACATCTTGTGGTCTCCACGGGAGATCTCATAGAGCCGAACCTTTCGGAATTACCCGGTTTTACACGGATGACTGGGGAGCCTATGAACGCCACTTGCCACCCGAACAGCATACAATCGGTAAGGCGAATACTCAAAAGATTGAACGGAAACACCTCACCCTACGGACGCGCATTAAAAGATTAGTGAGAAAGACGATTTGTTTCTCTAAACTCGACAAAATGCATGACATCGTGATTGGCCTGTTTATCAACCGATATGAATTTGGGGTTTTAGTATAAAACCCATGTCTGGAACACTACCGCCACGTAATACAGCGTCACGGTGAGCGCCCGGAACACCCACAACCAGAAGGTTTCGCCGTGTTCCGGCCAGGGCGTTTCATCCGCATGCAGCAAAGCGCTGTCCAGCAGGGCTTGGACGAGCTCCGCTTCGGCGGGCGCGATGGCCGCACTCGCTTCATGGATCGTCTGATGCAGCGTGCCGATGCTCAGTTTCAGTCCTAGCCACTGCGCGAGGAATTCCTGAATTCGTGCCCGCGACAGCCGGAACCGGAAGACCAGCGCCACAATCAGCGCGGCCAGTCCAGGACCCACGAGCCGCCATTCCCCGAGTTCTATACCCGTCAGTAACGGATCGACCGCCCCTTGACCGGCCCGGGCACGGGTGTGATGCCCACAGACGCAGGACGCCTCGTAATAGCGATGGTCCACCACCCGCAAGGTCAGACCCGGTGCGACCGGATCGCCCCAGTGCAGGTCGACCGATTGAAGCCGGTGTAGGCGATCGCGCCCGCCGGATCCAGGGTTTGGCCACAGCCCGCGCAGACCGCCGGGTAATGCGCCTGCTCCTCATGCGCTTGGAACACTTGGGTTCGGCCTATCCCCGGAGCGCCGGGTTGTTTGCCGGCTTTACGGGCCGCTTGGACCTCCGCCGCTTGGACCTCCGCCACTTCCGCTAGCGCTGGCCTGAGTTCGCCGTCCTCGGGGTCTTCATCCGACACCTGCCCACCACTCGTCCGCTCCCATGGGGCGCGACTACTCGGCGGACGCGAGCTGTTCTCCGGCCCTTGGTGCAAGCGGTCCCGGGCCTCCTTGAGATCCGCGAGTAATCGCAGCGATAGAGCGCATAACGCCTCCGGCTCCAAGGACCGGAGGTAGGCATCGTCGATCTGGCGCAGGCTATGATCATTCAGGTGCATGGAGGCGTAAAATTCAGTCTGAGCACACGATTCTCAGTGTTCCATGCTTCCTCATCAAAAGGAAGTCAAGGGCAGGGGAAGTGAACGACTACGCCTTGTCGAGATCGGTTTTCTTGAGATACCCATGCTGGAGAAGCGATTCGGGGCGCTTGACCGAGAGTTCGATCAACGATCTTCATTAAATTGTCATGCCGTGGCTTTATTTTTAGCGATGCTTGATTCTGGATTGACAGTGTCCTCCTTATCCCGCACAAAAATTCTAGGATTTAAGTCAAAGTCCAGTGATTTTTCAATTCGACCGAGGGCCAACTCTTTATGTATCTGTACACGCACTTATTTAATATGATTACTGGGGTAAAAATATTGAACCATATACTCTTTTTCTTACTATTTACCTGTTTAATCATCATGTCCAAGCAGGCGAATTCAATAGAGGCTGAACCTGGAATAACCGATACGTATATCCGTATCGGCGCTACAATGCCTTTAACTGGAGAAAACGATTATTATGGAATTAACATGAAAAAAGGCATTGATGCCGCATTAGAAAATCAGGTCGTGCAAGGCCGAAAAATTGAATTCAAGGCAATGGATGACTCCAGCGACTCTGTCACCACGATCCAAGTAGCCAATCAAATAATAGACGAAGGTATTTTTCTGATGCTGGGTAATGTTGGAGCGCTTCCAACCTTCCAATTAATGCCCGTTCTCAGGGTGAACCAGATACCTGGCGTGGGTTTCTATACGCTTGGCGATATGAGTACCAACAACACACTAAATTATCGTCCCAACACTACTGATGAAGTCACTACACTGATCGCCACCGCGACCGATGCAGGCATTAAACCGGCTCAAATCTGTATTTTTGCCCAGAATGACGTATTTGGCGTAGCGGCGATTAACGGTTTTAAAACTGGACTAAAAAATTTCCCTGAAACGCAGACCACCATCGATAAATTGGATCATATTCTTGATATGGCCATGGGTGGAATTAATCCTGCACTTAATGGCCTTGGACCGATTGGATTTTATCCACATGATACCGTATTTATTAGAGATGGGTATCTATCTCTAAAAGACTGGGAGCGGCAAAGTGGACAGCCCTGTCGGTTTGTCATTCTCGTCGCTGTTCCAAAAGTTGCAGCCGATTTTATCGCGTATTCGCATTATAAGAATGAATCTTGGTCTTTCGGTGCAATCTCTGCAACGGCTGCAGGTTATGCTCTTGGCAAGCACCTATCAAATTATTATCTTAACGATAAAGTTATTGTTACCCAAGTAGTACCGAATCTGGATTCATCTCTTCCGATTGTCAAAGATGCCAAGAATATTCTAGGCAATGATTTTAACCATGTAAATCTTGAAGGTTACATTGTGGGTCGTTTATTCCTAGCTATTTTTAAATCGATGAAAGAGCCTATAACACGGGCTAATTTCATCAAGACGGCACATCGACAACCATTTGACTTAGGAGGGTTAAAAATTGAATTTAATCAGGGACATTCAGGTTCAAAACTGGTTTCGTTAAATCTTTTACAGAATAATACCTACAAATCACTTGTAACGGATGATTTTTCTGTAGCTTTCAAGCCATAACCCTTTCGACCAGTCGGAAGATTCGGTTAATCCCATTCGGTCTTACTGCACATCAAGTGCTGTAAGCTGCTTCCATGCTTCAGCTTCCTGTCGCGCTAGCAATCGTCTGACGAAATCCAACGCCAGCACCAGATTCGCTTCCGCCGCCGCGCTCAACGGCTCGCCCAGTTCGAAGCACTCGCCGCGAATCGCCAGTTGAAAAGCGGGCGGCGGCGGAATGGGATTGATCTGCTGATAGACGTGTAGCACGGCGGCGGGCGATAGGGCGTGACTGGTGTAACTGGCATCGCGCGCTGGTCGGAGGTGGGTAAACTGGAACGGCGCCGAACTGGAGACGCTGGCATCTACAAACAACGCCAGCGTCCGGTTTTCCAAATTGATCGCGTGTTCGATGTGCAACTGAAAGTCGATCAGCAACTCAACCTCTTTCCAGTCAGCACGCTGCTCCCGCAATACCGCCAACCGCTCCAAAAAGAGCGGTCCCAGCGCGTCGTCGCCCCGACTGGGATTGCCGACAGCAAGAATGAGTAACTCAGGAACTCTCAATTTAACCCGCTAGCGCATCTTTCGTTTCGGACGGTTCCATCCGTATCCCGTATCAAGGAGCTCACCACCGTCCCACGTTCTTCTTCGACCAACTCCACGATCAGCGGCATCCGGCCCAACGCATGGGTGGCGCAGGACAGACAGGGATCGTAGGCTCGCACCGCTACCTCGATCTGGTTTAACAAGGGTTCGGTCAATTCCTTGCCGTCGAGATAGCGTTCCGCTACCTGGCGGATGGATTCGTTCATCGCCTGGTTATTATTGGTGGTGGACACGATCAAATTGGCTTTTTCGATCAGCCCGTCCTCGTTGATACGGTAATGGTGGAATAAGGTACCACGCGGCGCTTCGATCACGCCGATCCCTTCCCGCGCCATCTCGCCGCGCACGACCCGCTCATCGCCGAAGATATCCGGGTCGAGCAACAGTTCCTTGATCGCCTCGGTGGCGTGTAACAACTCGATCATCCGCGCCCAGTGGTAGGCCAGAGTCATATGGACCGGCTGACCAGCGCCCAGCGCCATGAACTCCCGCCGCTCCTCCTCGGCCAGTGGCGTGGGGATAAAATCGCAATTGTTGATCCGCGCCAGCGGCCCGACCCGATACCAGCCCTGCTCCGACCCCAGCGAATGGATGAAGGGAAACTTCATATAGCTCCACGGTTTCACCTGCTCGCGGATCACTTGGGAATAACGCCGGTAATCCAGATGGTCGAACAGGATTTCGCCGCGCTCGTTTCTAGCCCGCAAGCCACCGTGATAGAGATCCAACGCGCCATCGGCGCGCACCAAGCCGAGGTAATTGGAGCGGATGGTGGCGAAATAGGTGAAATAGCCGGGGTTCAACTGATACGCCTGTTTGACCAGCCTGAGGATGCCGCGACCCCACTGGATCATTAGATCGATATCGGCCAGCAGGTCATTGCGCTCTTGCAGGCTCAGCGCCTTGTTGACCCCACCCGGAATCGCCCCGGTGCCGTGAATCCGCTTGCCGGCGGTGACCCGGATCACCTCCTGGCCGTACTTGCGCAGCCGTACCCCTTGGCGGGCGATATCGGGGTAATCGCTCATCACCCCGCCTACATTGCGATGCGCGGCGGGATCGTCAAAATCGAACAGGAAGTCCGGCGAAGCCAAATGAAAAAAGTGTACGGCGTGCGATTGCAGGGTTTGACCGTAGTGCATCAGCCGGCGGATTTTCTCGGCGGTCGGGGTTAGCTCCCGCGCTCCGACCAACTGATCCACCGCCTTGGCCGCCGCCAGATGATGGCTGACCGGACAAATGCCGCACAGCCGCTCGACCACCACCGGTACTTCCCAGTACGGCCGGCCTTGAATGAATTTTTCGAAGCCACGAAATTCCACGATATGCAACCGCGCCTGGCGGATGCGATGGTCCTTGTCCGTTAGCAGCGTGACCTTGCCATGCCCCTCGACCCGACTCAGCGGGTCGATGGCGATCCGACACAAGTATTCCGGCTGAATGGCCGTTTCCTGAGTGCTCATGGCGCGCCTCGCTCAATCGTAGTGGATTTGGGTATAGGACAGCGCGACCGCTTGGCCGGACAGCAACTGACTGACGAAAGTCCAAATGGTGTCCGCCGAGGGGGGGCACCCGGGTAGAAAGTAGTCGATCTTGACTACTTCGTGTACCGGATGAACCTGGTCGAGCAGCAGCGGAATCTCCGGGTCGTTGGGGATTTGCGGGTCGACCAGGCCAATCCCACGCAGGTAGGACTCCTCCAAACAGTCCTTGAGCGCGAACTGATTGCGCATCGCCGGAATACCGCCGTTCAGCGCGCAGGCCCCGATCGCGATCAGCACCTTGCAGCGCGCCCGAAACTCCATCAGCACATGGACGTTCTCGGCATTGCAGACACCGCCCTCGATCAGGCCGATGTCGCACTCGCCCAACTCCTTGATATCGGTCAGCGGGCTGCGGTCCAGTTCCACCCGCTCGGCCAGATCGAACAAGCGCTCGTCCAGATCCAGCAGCGACATGTGGCAACCGAAGCAACCGGCCAGCGAACAGGTGGCGACTTTCAGGCGCGGCTCAATCATGGCGGCGCCCTCCCCGGCTTTCCGACACTTGCGCCACGTCGCCGACCACGCTGATCGGCTTGCGGTCGTACAGCCGCTGGCCGATGGGCGTCTCGTAGCCTCGGTGCTTGATCAGGATCGTTCCGGTCGGACAGACCTGGGCGGCCTTGTCGTGGAGGCTGAACGGGGTGGCGCCCAACTGGCCCGAGGGCGTGTTGACCACCAACCGCGCCTGAATGCCGCGCCCCTGCACCGCGAAAATATTTTTACCATCCACGTCGCGGCTGGCTCGCACGCACAGTTCGCACAGGATGCAGCGGTTGAAATCGAGCACCGCCTCGGGATGGGAGGCATCCACCGGACGGCGAGGATAAAAGTGCGTGTAATGCGGCGCGAGCATCCCGACGTAATAGGCCACCGCCTGCAACTGACAGGCCCCGCTCTTCTCGCAGGCCGGACAGACATGGTTGCCCTCGACGAACAGCATTTGCAAGATGCCCCGGCGAATTTCGCGCAATTCCTCGATTTCGCTCTGCACGATCAGACCGGCGGCGGCCGGCGTGGTGCAGGCGGCCTGCACCCGACCGTTGACCTCGACCAGACAAACCCGGCAACTGCCGTGCGGAGTAAATTCCGGATTGAAGCACAGATGCGGGATGTAGACACCGGCGTCCAGCGCCGCCGTCATGAGCGTCTGGCCGTCCTGAAACGGAACCCGCCGCCCGTCCAGGGTGAAATGCGGTCGCTCGCTCATGGCATCGCTCCCAGCAGCAGATCCTGCTCGTTCAGATAAGCGCCCGGATCGCGCCGGCCGGTCAGTTGCCGGGCCTCCTCCAGCGCCGCGTTCAAATCGAAGGCCGGCTCGTAAGCGGTGGATCGCAGCCGCCGCTCGTAGGCTTCCGGGAATTCATCCAGGCTGTCGAGCACCGGATTGGGCGCGGTCTGGCCCAACCCGCAATGACAGCCAACCTGCATGATCCGCCCCAGCTTGCGCATCTCCTCCAGATCGTAGCGGGTGCCGTGACCGGTATGCACTTTGGTGACCAGATCGCGCATCAGCGAGGTGCCGACCCGGCACGGCGTGCAAAACCCGCAGCTTTCGTGGACAAAAAACTGGGTGAAGTTACGGATGCCGTCGAGGATGTCGCGGCTCTGGTCGAACACCATGAACGAGCCACCGGTGGCCAGATCCTCGAAGCAGATGCGCCGCCCGAATTGTTTGGCGGAAATCGTGTGCCCGGCGGGACCGGCCATCTGGATACCTTGGGCATCCCGTGCGCCGCAATCTTCCAGCACCTGCTGCACGGTGACGCCAAAGGGATATTCGTAAATCCCCGGCCGCTCGCAGTCGCCGCTGAGACTGAGCAGCTTGGTGCCCTTGGATTCGGCGGTGCCGCGGCTGGCGAACCAGTCGCCGCCTTCCACCGCAATCTTGGCGGCGGCGGCGAAGGTTTCGACGTTGTTGACCACGGTCGGCTGGTTCAGGTAGCCGTGCGTAGTGGGGAACGGCGGGCGGATACGCGGCACGCCGTGCTTGCCTTCCAGCGACTCGATCAGCGCCGATTCTTCGCCACAGACGTAGGCTCCGGCGCCGAGATGGATGTCGATGTCGAAGTCGAAGCTGGGATTGCCGAGAATGGCCTCGCCCAGCAGTCCCACCTCGCGGCGGCGTTGCAGGGTGTCCCGCAGGGCTTTCAGCAGATAACGGTATTCGCCGCGCAAATAAACGAAGCCTTGGCGGGCGCCGATCACCCGGCCGCACAGCGTCATGCCCTCGAACACCAGATCGGCGAAATCCTGCATCAGCACCCGGTCCTTGAAAGTGCCCGGTTCGCCCTCGTCGGCGTTGCAGACCACGTATTTCACCCCGCCGGGCGCATTGCGGCAGGCCATCCACTTGGCGGCCGATTTATAGCCGGCGCCGCCTTGACCCCGCAGGCCGGATTTGCTGAGTTCTTCCAGCATTACTTCCGGGCCGCGATCCAACGCCGCTCGCAAGGCCGCGCCGTCGGCGAAATGCCGGCCCAGCAGGGTGTCGGCGCGGCGGATATTGCTGGTCACCTCGAAAAACTCGCGCGGCCACCGGTCCAGCGGTATTTGGCTGTTGACCAGTTCCACGATGCGGTCCAGCCGGGGCCGGTCGAGCCGGGTCAGGGTGTAGCCGTTCACCAGCGCGGCCGGGCCTTGATCGCACATGCCCGTGCAGGATGTGGTGCCGATGCTGACCACCCCGTCGGCGCGGGTCTCGCCGATCCCGATGCCGAACCGCTCGCATAAGTAATGGAGCAACTCGCGGTTGCCGAGCATCCGGTCGGTGATGTTGTCGCTGAACAGGATGTCGTAGGAACCGCGCGGGCTGGTGTAGAGAAAGGAATAGAACTCGGCGACGCCGCGCACCTTGTCCGGGGATAGGCCCAGTTCCTCGGCCACTTGGTCCAGCGTCTCTGATGGAAGCCAGGTCAGGTGGTCCTGCACGTCCCGCAGGATCTGCAACAGCCGGGTCGGCAACCCGCCGTGGCGCCGCACGATATCGCGGACCGTCTGGTCAAACGTCATGGGTTCCGCCATGGACCACCTCCGTCGTTCGACAGCCGATCCAGCACAGCGCGTGGATGGCCGGTTTCAAGCAGGTTTTATCGAGTCGATAGCGGTTACAGGATACTCCAAGCATCGCTAAAAAGCTTTTTCTTTGTAAGGTTGAAAGCAGTTTCCCAGGATGAGGGGAACAGGATAGATCAGGGTTGCGTCAAACAGACAAATGCAAAATCATGGCGCGGTTTCTTTAGCCCGACCGTCAGTCGAACGGGGTTGCCGCTATGGCATTACCGCGAAATTGCAGGCACTATTTTTATTTTACCGCCCATTATTGACCGGAGACGAGACGATTCCATGCCGATCCCTTTCCTGAAACGCCTTCACTGGCTACTGCTGGGGTGGCTGATCGCCAGCACCGCGCAGGCGACCGTTTACCTCCTGCCGCCCCCGGACACCGACGTCATCGGACAGATCAAGGTCGTCTACGCCACCAAGGAAGACACCCTGATCGATATCGCCCGCCGCTACAGTCTGGGCTACGATGAAATCGTCCACGCCAATCCGGGCGTGGACCGCTGGGCGCCCGGCGAGGGCAACCCGATCGTGCTACCGACCCGCTATGTTCTGCCCGACACCCCGCGCGAGGGGGTGGTGCTCAACATCGCGGAAATGCGGTTGTACTACTATCCCAAGGCTGGCGCCGACGGGCAGCGCGTGGTCTACACCTATCCGGTGAGCATCGGCCGCATGGATTGGAAAACGCCGATGGGTTTAACCAAGGTCGTCGCCAAGGACATCGATCCGCCTTGGCGGCCACCGGCCGCCATCAAGGCCGAACACGCTGCCGAGGGCGACATTTTACCGGACGTGGTTCCGGGCGGTCCGGACAACCCGCTGGGGCGCTACGCCATGCGGCTGGGCGTACCCGGCTATCTGATCCACGGCACCAACAAACCCTATGGCATCGGCATGCGGGTCACGCACGGCTGCGTGCGGATGTATCCGGAAGACATCGAGCATCTATTCGGCATGGTGCCGGTCGGCACGGCGGTGCGTCTGGTCGACCAGCCGGTCAAGGTCGGTCGCTTCAACGGCGAATTGTTCGTTGAATCGCACGAACCGCTGGAAGAAGACAATCTACCGATCAAAGTCACTTTGGAGCAGGCACAATCGGCGGTGATCGCCAAGACCGGCCCCGACATGCCGGGCGTGGATCCTGCGGCGCTCGAAATCGCGGTCGAACAGATCAGTGGTATTCCCGTTTCGATCAGCGCCGCGCCGGGCTCGAATCCGGCCTATCCTCCCAACGACCGGATGCCGGCTCTTCTCCCCCCAGGCTACGGTCGCGCGCCGCCGGCTGCCTCCTACCCACCCGCCGCGCCTCCTGGATACCGACCGGCCTATTCAAATCCAACACCCCGCGTCGCGCCGGCTTACTCTTACCCAACTTCGGGAATTCCGCCGACGAACGCTCCACCGGCCTACCGACCGGCTCCGGCCAATCCATCGCCTTACCCAAGCTCCACCGTTCCCAGCGCCCGTTCCCCGACCGGCGGCGCACCGGGTGGCACCGGGCAACCTCGTGCGGCAAACTGATTGTAACGGCAATAAAAAAACCCCGCGATCGCGGGGTTTTTTGCGCCTGGATGTCCGGCTTACTTGTACATCGACTTCTTGAACATGCGGTTGATCTTCTCTTCGGTCGCCATGCTGATGGACTTGGCTTCGCCAGCCATGGACTTGGCTTCGTTGGCGGTATCCATCGCGTTGCGGGCCATGGACTTGGCTTCGTTGGCGTCGTTCTGCACCTTCTGCAGATCGCTGGTGCTGGCGCAGCCAACGGTCAAACCGGCGATCAGGGCCAGGGCGGAAACTTTGGTCAGGCTCTTCATGGACATTATCAGCTCCTTACGCATAATAAAGGATTGTTGTTGACGAGAGGGGTAACGAATGGCGGCCAAAACCGCCGCAAAGTCGGATTATATAGGACAGTTATCACACTTGCAGAAATTCCCTTTACGCCGGGTCCGTCATCGAATCTCGACGCGCATTCCGACCTTGACCCACGGTCTGAGCGCATCGATCTGCCCGTTGTCCAGCGCCACGCAACCGCTGGTCCAGTTGATGCCGGCACTGTGGACGCTCGGATCTCCGAACCCGACTCCATGAATGCCGATCTGCCCGCCCAGCGGCGTATCCTGCGGCGGCGTGCGGCCGTTGACCCAGGCGCTGCGGATACGTTCGTAGGTCAAGCGGTCGATTCGATGCTCGCGCAAAGCCTGCTCGGCATAGTCGAGATTAGGATAATCGAGGCCGATGAATTTCTTGAACCGGCTGTGATCGTTGATCCAGCCCACCCGAAATACACCGAGTGGCGTCTTATTGTCGCCGCGCCCGAACTTGAGGCCAGCGCCGCTGCTGCCCAGCGCGACTTGGTGAAACACCCGCACCGGCTGTTGGCCCCGCATGATCACCAGATCATCGGCCTTGGTATCCACCAACAGCCAGGGCTCGTTGGGAACCGTCGCACGGTTCGGCGCCAGCGGCGGCGGCGTGGATGGAGTTTGCACTTCGTTCGTGGCGCAACCACCAATCAGCCCCGCCAGGACGCCGAGAAGAATCATCTGCCTGTTGAACACCCGCATACCCAACGGTCCTTCCTTCCACACAACGATTTTCGAAGGGCTGAATATATAGGACAGGCGAGGCGGCAATGCAATATCAACCACTGCTGTTTTCCTCGGTCAAACGGGCAACGTGTTGTCTGGCCAGCGCCAGAAAGCGCGGGGTCGGCCCGCTATCTTCGTAAATCGGATCGCCGCACTCATCCTCGGCGATGATGCGCTCGCCCTGCTCGTAAGGCAGGGCCGCCTCGAGTGTATCCAGCGCCGCCGACAGCAACTCGGTAATGATGTGCTCCACGGTCTTGCGCGGATACATGTCCGCTAGAGCGGCGATGCGGGCGGCATCGCGAATCGGCAATCGCACCCGGTATTCCCGAGCGGTCAGCTTCGCCACGCCGGTCTTGTCCCATTCCTGCAAAAGATCCTTGATGTTATCCATGCGCGCTCACCTTTGCTGGGGCCGGTCGACCGTCAAGAGCGGGGCTCCAGGGCAATCGGGGTTAACAGGGAGTTGCCGATAAAACAATTTTCCTTGGCTTTGCGGTGCAGCTCCAGCACCACATCGGGGGCGGGAGCGGCGCCGCCGAACGTCACTTTGGGTCGCAGCGTCAGCCGGCCGACCATCGTCCTGCCTTTTTCGTTCTTGCCGAGTTCGGCTAGAGGCTCGTCCTCGTAGCTGTCCACCACCAATTTCTTGAGCGCGGCGATGGCTAAAAACGTCAGCATGTGGCAACTGGACAGCGAAGCCAGTAATGCTTCTTCGGGATTGCTCATCTCGGGATCGCCCGAATACTCCGGTGCCGATGAACCCCGCACGGTCTGGCCACCGGCCAGATGCCAGACATGGCTGCGGTTGAAGGTTTTGTAATCGAAATCGGGCGTCGTGCGCCGCCAGTTCAGTTTGATCGAATAGCTCGACATGTCGCGTTCCTCGACAGAACAAAGGGAAAAATTGCCGCTATCGTGCCTTCTCCTTAGCTTTCGGCAAGAGAAAGGGTATTGGATCAGGGGCTGCGGCGGCCCTGCGTCAGCGCCTCCAGCGCCTCGGGGCCGCAGGCATCGCCGTCCAACGCCTGTTCCAACTGGACGATGCGGGCGCGCAGGTGTTTGTTGACCGCCTGTTGCCGGGTCAACGCGGCGGCATCGACCGCCAGCGAGAATTCCTTCGGCTGCATGCCGTACCGGAGGCCGGGCGCCGTACCGCCCAACAAGCAACCCACCGCGACGCCGCACAACAGAATCGCCAGCGCCGCCACACCCCAAACCCAGGCGCGCTGATAACGGGGAATTGCTGCCTCGGTGGCGTAGATCGTGAACTGCGCGTGTTGTCGCTCGACCTGCTCGCTCATGGGGGTTCCTCAGCGCTCCACCGTGAAGCCGGTTACCGGCATGATCGCACCGGGGCGGATCGTGCCCTTGAACACCGATTCTTGACCGCCCCGGCTCAACCGCACCTGATACGACGTCTCCCGGGGCATCTGCTCGTCCTTGCGTGGGACGTAGCGGACGGCGATGCGATAGGCTCCAGGCATCGCCTTGCCAGCCGGCCAGAACGCATTTTCCACCGGTCGGTCTTGCAGCTTGTCACGGGCGGTATTGGCATCGACATCCAAGGTGCCGCCGCACTCGGTGGGGTTGCGGTAATCCAACTGCCGGTTGTCGGGACAATCCACCACCAAATCGAGATCCCCGTGGCTGTTCCACAACAGCGTCACGGTAATTTCGCCCGTGGCCGCGCCGGCGGCCGACATGCGCTGATCGAACTCCCGACGTTCCTCGGGGGTCGGCTCGCTCTTGACCGGCGGCGGCTCGGCCGTCGTCGAGTTCGGCAACAGCTTGGCCGGCGGCTCCGACCGGTTCAATTCCCCGCTCAGTTGTTCTTCCAGGGTTCGGCCTTGCGGCACGCCAGCCGGCGGGTTTGGCGCGGCGACGACCGGAGGTGGGTGAACGCCATCCGATGGATTGAGGTCGGTCGGTACCGGTGTCGCCTTGCGGGGTTGCACGCCGACCGGCGTGGCTGGCGCCGTTGCAATCGCGGTTTCCAGCGTACCTTTGGATTCTCTCGCGGCGGCGCCAGGCTGAACCGCCGCAGGTTCGGCGGCTGGCAGGGCGGCAACCGGTCTCTGCCCGGCATTGTTTCCACCAGGGATGGCGGGGGCGATTTCGCGGCCGGCCGGAAGCGCGGCCTGATCGGGCACGGCACGAGCTCCCACGTCGGGCGCGACCACCGGCAACTGAGTTCGCCCACCCACCCCGGCAACCGCCGCCGCCCCGGTGTCGTGCGGCCGGCTCCCCACGCTCCGTGGTTCAGCGGGTGGAACCGTATCCCTATTCACGCCGCCTTGCTCTTGCGCGCTTGCGGTGATCGCCGGCGCATCGGTTCCGGCCGACAACCGACATTGACCGCGCCGTTCGGCCAGTCGCGCCAGCGCCTGTTCGAGCCGGGCGCGCAATTCCGTTTCGGCCCGCAGTGCGTCCGCAAGTGCGTCGCCGGAATTCTCCACATCCGACGGTACGGGCGCCATCGCAATTCGATCCGGGGTCGGACTTCGCCAATGCTTGAAAACCGCCGCGCCCAGCGCCAACAAAACGGCGAGCACGAATACGCTCCAAAATCCCGTAGAGCCCACCACGACATAGCGCAGCGGCGATACCGGCTCCGGCGCTCCGCCAGATAAGCCATCAGCCGCTGCCATAACCGATGCAGGTTCGGATTCGAACGGCAGTTCCTCCACCGGTGGCGACGATGCGGCGGCTTCAACGGCCGCGAAAAGCGGCGTCTGGGGCATCGGCGGCAATGGCGGCGGCTGGGGAGAATCCGGTTCCGGCAGCGGCGGTGACGATTCCGACAATTCCACCCCCGGTAGCGCGGGCGGCGGCGATTCCACCGGAAGTTCGCTTTCTGCGGGGAATTCAACGGGTGGGATGGGCTGCGACAGGGCGGTCGCCAGCTCGGGCAGGAGGATTTCCGGCACCACCACATCGCGGGGTGGCTCGGTCGATGTTGGTGAGACGAGCGCCGGGCCAGGCGAACCGGCCGGTTCCGACCAGGGCCGGTCCGGAGTGAAACCCCAACCGGTCAGCACCGGCCGGCCATTCACTAGAAACACCCCGGTTTCCGCCGGTGCGACCAACACCGCTCGCAGAATCGCGCCCAGTTGGTTCTGACGGACTTCCTTGGCGGTCGCGTACCGCTCCGCCAGCTCCCGCCCACGGCCGAGCAGAGCATCGATCCGGGCACGGAGCGACTGGCGCTGCTCGTCGGGCAGGTCGCGCAAGGCAACCGGTTTATCCTCTGGGTCGCCTTCGGTGTACCAGTCGATCCGGTTGTTGGCCCGATCCACCACCGGTTCGGCCAGCAGCCAAGCCGCATCCGGCTCCAGCTCGCTGGCCAGAACCGCCCGGATTTGCGGATACAAGGTATGCAACGGCTGACCGAAACCGCCAATCTCGCGCAATCCGCCAAAGGAACTGCTGCTGAGCAGAATTTGTTCCACCATGCCTGTACCCGTCGTGTGATCGCCGACCGTCATCCCGCCGTACCAACAACAGCGGGTTCGTTCAACTGGCCGGTGGAGCCGGCTCGTCGGCGGGGTCCAGCACGATCGACAACCCACCGCCGCCGAGAGTCAGGTCGAGACCAAATTGGACGTTTTGCAGGTACAACGTCACGCCCTTCTCGTTGCGCAGCATGGCGGGGCCCCCACCCTGAAACACGGTCAACCCGCCTTCGGCCGAGACATAGCGTCCGGCAAAATCGGCCACGTCCCGCAGACGGTAGACCTGACCCGCCGCGCTCAGCCGGCTGATGCCCACCGTCGCTACCTTGAGCCCCGAAACCGAAAACCGGTATTGTCGGTTTTGAAACTCCAGCGTGCCCTGTCCCTGGCTGTAGCCGAGCAGCAAACCCACCGAAAAACCGGAAAACTCCAGGCGGGCATCCGGCCGCGCATCCTGGGCCAGCGCCGGAGTCGCTCCGACGACCCACATCCCCACCAAGACCGCTCGAACGAATCGCATCGACTTTCTCCCACACACGCGCCCTTCGAAATCCGGACGCCGGCTGGCGGACCCGGCTTCAGGCCGCCGGGATCGAATATTGGGGCCACTCATACTGATTTAATAGCAACTTCTCCAACTCGCGGGTGAGATCCATGTTCGAACCCCCGCTTTTTCCGCTGCGGGAACAACTGTCCAGTTGCCAGAGGCCGACCTTGCCGTCGAGATTGACCTCTTTCCATTTGGGGTGGCCCGTTTGCTTAAGTGAACCGATATTGGCGCGGATGGCCTGACCCAGCTTGGCCAACTGCTGGCAGCGCTGGGCGAAATAGGGGCTTTGCTTGCTGGAAAAGTCGAAGCTCATCAACACCGCCTTCACCGCAATGGTCGGCACGCCACCGCTCGTCCATTCATAATCACCCTGACCGATTTCGGCCACCTGATATTCGCGCAGCATGCGCGGGTCGTCCAGCGGCACGAAATGCACGTTCGCCAGCAGCGGGGCGAATTCCGGCTTATCGGTCAGGCTGCCCAGCTTGCTGAACAGGCTGACCGGCTTGCCGGCGACGTAGAACAGGGCATCGGCTTCGCCCTTGAGCACGGCGGTCACGCCCTGCAACGGTGGCAGATTGAGCAACTCGGCCGGCTTGACTCCGGTCAGTTGCAGCAGATTCATGGCGGTCAGCCAGGTGCCACTGCCCTGCTGGCCCACCACCACCCGTTTACCCGTCAGATCGTCGAACGACTGAATCGACTTATTGGCGAACAGATGCACCTCCTCGTTGTAGAACGGGAAGATCAGTCGCAACCGGCCGGCGAGCTGGCGCATCTCCGGGCTTTCCGAACGGCTGAGGAATCCCAGCACGTCGGATTGCACGATCCCGAAGGTGGCGTTTTCCTTACTGTTGATGCGCTTGATGTTATCGATCGAACCCTGGGAATCCTTAACCAGGATGTCCAAACCGACGGTTTTGGCGACTCCGGCGATGTCGTTGCCAAACTGAATATAGGTACCCGTCTTGGAACCGGTCACCATGCCGATCTGTTTGGAGTCGGTGTCCTCGGCCACGGCCGGCGCCAAACCTGACAGGCTCAGCGCGAACAGCAGGGCGCCGATCAGCGGACGGTTCATGAGAAATGCTCCCGATGGTTGATCATGTGAATTAACCTTTTGTCCGCGTTCGAGCACCGCCGGACCGATGGGTGGCGCGACCCTATTGGGCCGGTTTCGGCCCGGAGGCCGGAACCGGTTCGGGGACCACGGGAACGCGGGCGGGTGTTCCTGGCGCCGGGGTGGCCGGAGCCGCGATCTGCCGCGCAGCGCTGGCGGGCATCCCGGTCGTCTGGTGGCTGAACCACCACAGGCCGACGGCGGTCACGCCAGCGATGGCGGCGATCACAATCCAGCCCAACAGCAAGCCGCCTGGGCCACGCCGGGTCGAACCGGACACTTCGGATGACGATGTCCCCGGCGAGGAAGGCGGTTGAGAAATCGCCGCGCGGGGTATCCGCGCCAAACCAGCAAACAGTCCGAGCACGATCGATAAGCTGCCAATCGAAAGACGGTTCATACAAAGGCTCCTCTGGCTATGGATACGCTGAATTTGCCCGAATCGCGCGCGGCTCCACGCTAGCGTGATCCAGGCGACTTCTGGTGGCGAAGTCCCTGCTCCAGTTCCTGCACGGCCGGATCAAACTGCGATTTCAACTCCTCTTCCAGGCTGCGGCCGGAGGGTCGGGCCGGCGCGGGGCGGGTGCGCTCGGCGGACGAGGCGGGCGGTGGCGCGGGTTTCGGATCTGGCGCGGGCTTCGAGGGTTCCCGCGTATTCGGTCGATAAACCGGCTCTGGCGCGGGTACCGGCTCCGGCGCGGGTTTCGGTTCCGGCGCGGGTTTCGGCTCCGGCGCGGGTTTCGGCTCCGGAGCCGGTACCGGCTCTGGTGCGACCGGCTCGGAAGGCACGATCCGGTCACCAGTGAATGTGCGGGCCGGCGTGGGCGTGGGAATAATGCTGGCGGGCGCTGCGGGCGGCCCGTTGGGTTGCCGGCCAAACCACCACCAGCCCAGCGCCGCCAGCGCCATCAAAACCACCAGCCCCAACAGCCCAACCATCAGGCCAGACATACCATGTCGTTCCGTGCTTGCGGCTGCGGTGGGAGGCGGTTGCGGTTCCGATCGCGGCGCTACCCGGGGCGGTACTACCCGCGTCGGCAATTCCGGTTCGGGAACCACCGCTGGTTGGGTCGAAATCGGCGGCGCCGCCGGACCGGCGCCGCCGGACCGGCGACCAGCGCCGGCCGTCGGAGGAATCAGGCGGCCCGGCGCCCGACGGGTGCTGTCCACACTGGACGGCATGTCGCCGTCCGACAGGGATGATTTCTGCTCCCCCGCCTGGGACGCCACCGGCCGGCGTGGCACCGCTACTCGCGTCGGTAGCGCGCTCTCCACCGGTTCCGATCCGGCGACGATGTCGGGAATCGGCACGTCGGGAATTGGTAGATCGGCCTCACCGACCTCCGGCAACGGCGATTCGGCCGGCCCGGCGCCAGCCTCCGGCTCCGGGCGCGTTTTCGGCCCCGGATTGACCCGCGTGCCGCCGACCACCCGCCGTTCGCCGCCGACACTGCTTTCCTCAATAGCCAGCACCAGCGGCCAGACGAAAGTCGTGGCGGTAGTTTCGTCCAGTCCCTGGCCGCGCACCGCCAACCGGTAGGGCATGTTTTCCAACTGGAACGCCAGGTCGGAATGGATGACGAACTTCAGGGCCGCGCCGCCGTACCAGGCTTCTTCAGGTTGCAGCCAGCACTCCGCCCCCTGCCAACCTTCCAGACCCAGATGGTTGGCGGCGAAACCGTGACGGCTCAGGGCGAATTCAAAAGTCTCCAGCGAGCGCGGCAACCCGTCCAGGGTCACGATCGCGTGCCCCAACGGGCGGGCCGGATCCTCTGAAACGCGAACCGAAAGCGTGGGCATCATCATCCTCCAGGGAATCGGGCGCGCGGCGGGTGCCGCAAACCCGGCGTCCCGCCCCTCTTCCAACAATTGTAGGCCGGAACGTGCGACGTGTTGACGGGAATCCCGACTCAGGCCGCGACCGACCGCAGTTTCGCCAGCAATTCGCCCAATCGCCGGTTGGCGGCGACATCGATCTCGGCGCCGTCGCGGAACCGGACGTTGCGTTCCACCAGGTCCAGGAAACCGCGAATCCAATCAGTGTAATAGTCCTGATCGTAACTGGAAGGCTGCTCGCCCAGTTGCGGGCCACCGCGCGGCACCGCCCTCGGCGGAAATACCGGACGAGGGCCGGTTTCCAGCGGCAGCATCGGCCGCTGTTCCAGCGCCAGCGCGTCGTAGCCCAGAAAATCCACGTAGCGGTTGAACAGGTTGGCGGTCAGCCGGGCCGGCAGCGCCACGATTTGTTCGAACTTCATGCGGAAACCGGTCACTTCGCGCACCCGCGCTTCGATCCGCTCTTCCAGTTTCAGCCGTTGCGCGCCGCCGATCAATTCCTTGACGAACTCGACCATCATCGTTTCCGGCACCCGGAAATAATCGCACAATGCCTTGTTGCCACTGAGATCCTGCAAGTCGCGCATCCATTCCGCCACCGCTTCGCGGGCGAACAGCGCGGCATCGTCCCGGCGGGGCGCTTCGGCCAGCTCCCCGGTGCCCGCTCCCAAACCCAGCAGCAGCTTCATCTTCTGGGTGTCCACCGCCGCGCCGATGGTTGGGGCGCCGACGGCCTGCTTCTCGTCCGGCAGGCGGGTTTCGATGCGGTAGTAAATGCCTTCCAGTTCGTCGCTGTCGGCCTGCAGGGCGCGCAACAGTTCGCCGAAACGCTGTTCCCCGGCGCAGTCGATCAGACGGCCGGCGACCTGCTGCGCGGCGGCCAGCCGCTTGTTCATTTCCTGTTCCGGGTTGTCGCTGACGTAGTAATGGCCGATATGCTCGATCATCTGTTCGCCCAGTTGCGTCACCTGAGCGGCCAGTTGCCGGCGTTTGAGTTCGGGGTTGCACAGCGGGCGCAGGTTTTCGGCCAGATAGGTGATGCCGCCGTCGTTGAGCGCGAAACCCGCCTCCCAGGCCCGTTGCGGGTCGCGGAAGTGGGCGCTAGCGGCGGCGTCTCGCAAAAACGCCTCCCTGAACATTTCGATCCGTTTGCACTCGCCGGGACGAATGCCGGTCTCGCGACCGTCTTCGTCGTAATCGAACATGTGCTTGGCCTTGAAGTTGGGATTGCGCAGCCAGTAGCTGTTGCGGAACGCGCCCTCGGGGTCCCACTGTCGCGGCCAATGGTATTGCTTGCCGAAAAAATTGAGCAGCGAGCTTTCCATCCGGGTGATCCAGCGGCTCTCGGGTGAGCGTTCGCCGGCCTTTTCCTCGAACTCCATGTCGAACTTGGTCAGCACCAGAAACAGCGCGGTCGGCTGTTGTGCCCGCTGTTCCGGCGTGGCGCCGTGGGTGCCGACGATCCAGTCGTACACCATCTCCGGCAGGGTTTTGACTTCCTGATTGCTGGGACCGATGCACAGCAACATGCTGGTCAGCTCCTGTTCGGCACAGTAACGCTCGAACAGATAGGCCACTTTGCCGCGCAGGAACAGACTCTGCAAGGCGTCGCCGCCCTGGAGAAAAGTCGGCAGATCCTTGATCTGTTCGCGGGAGCGGGCGCCGGGAAAGTCGAGCAGGTCGGTGTGCTCGAAGAAATCCCAGGGCTGTTCGGCGATCACGATGCGCAATTCGGCGATCAGCGCCGCCACTTCGCTGCGTGGCAGGGTCACTCGCGCGCCACTGGCGCCGGTCAAAGTAAGAACCCCGCCACCGCCATCCCCCAAGCCTTTCAGGGTCTGCACGTCGATCAAACTCTGTTCGCGCGGTAGCAGCGCGTCCAGTCCGGCACTAGCCTCGCCGGCGAAATTCAGCCCCTGCAAACCGGTGTAAAGACGAGTGTAGAGCTGGCTGAAGGCATCCACTCCGCCCCAGATTACCCCGAACAGGCGGGCGCGATCCTGAATCCGTAGCCGGGGCGCCAGTTGCGCCGCCTGTTCCCAGTAACCGTGTCGCAGCAGCCGGACCCGCTCGTAGCCCTTGAAATAGCGCTCGAAATAGGCTTGCAGGTCGAACACGTCCTCGGCGGTCAACGGATCGACCGGCTGGGCTTGCGCGGCCGGAACCAGTCCGTCCAGCAATTCGATCAACTGGGCCTGATTCAGCGGCTCGTCTTCGCTGTGGTCGCAATCGGCGTAATAGGTGTTGCCGAGGATCTTGACCAGGTCGGTCTGGCTCAGCAGCCGCATTTGCACCGGCGCGGCGGGCGCCACCTCGGAGCCCGGCTTCAGGCTGAAACGGGTCACCAGGCCGGTGGATTCGCGCCCACCTTCCGGGTTGATTTCGCGGATGAAGTCGATTTTCTGGCCGGCGAAATCGGCCAGCAGCGGCGCGGTGCCCTTGCGGGCCAGCGCCGAGATCAGATAGGACTTGCCCGACTGGCTGGGACCGAATACGCCCGCGCACATCGGTCGGCGCACGGCCTGTTCCAGCCGACGGGCCTGGGCGGTGAGGCGGCGGAATTCCTTGGTCAGGCCAGCTTTTTCCTGACGGACCTGCTCGGAATGGTCATCCAGCCAGGTCAGGAATTCGGCGCCGGCCCGTTCCAGGGTCTGGCAAGCGGTGCTGAGAGTGGCGTCGTTGGCGGTCATGATGGCTTCGCTGGCGGTGGAATCGTTGGCCTTGTGGACGATTGTAGCGCAGCCAGCCAGATCGTTTGCGGGGAATGAACGCCCGCCGGGCACACCGAGGGCGTGGCCGCTCACCACCTAACAGTTCTACATTAAACTATCGCGGACAGTCCATTGAGCGAT
>JAPUDV010000046.1 GCA_027492875.1 Candidatus Competibacteraceae bacterium
GCGACGGTGTCGGGCGCTGCCGCGGCGGTTCCGCCGGCCACGCCGGGATTGGGCGTGGGGAGTGCGCGCGGGCGAGCGCCGGTTCCGCGGCCGCTCCTGGCTGCGCTGTCCTCGACGGCCGAAACCGCACATCGAGGTTTTTTCCCGGAGCCGGAGAACCGTCCTCGTTTTTTTCGCCCGCAACCGCTGACCGCGCAAGGAATTTCTGGCCCGCCGGCTACGACGGCGCGTCTGCGTCACCAGAGTTCGCAAATGGCGCGGGGGTCCATGCGAAAGAGAAGAGGGCGAACGAGGGT
Source organism: Candidatus Competibacteraceae bacterium (assembly GCA_027492875.1). GTDB lineage: Bacteria > Pseudomonadota > Gammaproteobacteria > Competibacterales > Competibacteraceae > Competibacter. Next base: position 297 of record JAPUDV010000046.1, read on the forward strand.
GTAGGGCAGGTTGACGTTTCCCCGATTCATGGCGGCTTTTCCCTGCTTTTTGCGTACCCACTTCACGTGGGATGCTGTTCCCGCCGATTCGACGAAGGGAGTTCTGCCATGAAATACCTGTTGCCTGCCCATCCTGGGCATCGTGCGCTTGGCGGCGTTGGCTCGCTGGCGCTGTTGGTCCTGACCAGCCTGAGCCTGGCCACCACCGCCGTGCTTGCCGACGACTCTCCGCTGTCGGACAGCCATGTCGCCCCGTCCGCATTCACGCCCACAACCATCGTCATCGGTGGTCCCGAGGGCGCCGACCTGGTGCGCAGCCCTGGCGCCTCCGACGAGACCCGCCACACGGCGTGGTATTCCGAGTCGATGGAGGAGACGGAAGCCAAGCGCTGGGTCGATGACCAAATCAAACGCATCGAAACCGGCAAGGCTAAGGAAACCGACGAAACCGACACAGCGGTCAAGGCCGGCAACCTGGGCAAACGCGAGGGTGATCTGGATCCCACCATCAACGTCGCCCACCATCCCGGCGAGCCGGGCATCCACCGCGTGGCGATCGACGGTGGCAATACCGCGCATGATCGAGCGGTCGGCGTCGCGCAGCGCAGAGACGGCAAGATCTACCTGGTTGGTCAGTCGGGTGGCCCCGGCGCAAACGCACGCATTGCCATCGCCCGCCTGACCTCGCATGGCCAGCGCGACCCCGACTTTGGGGCCAACGGCGTCCAGATCGTCACGGTGGTCAATCCACAACTCACCCTGGTCAAGGCCATTGGCGTGATGCGCGACAACTACGAACGCTTCTACATCGTGGCCCAGGACAGGGAACTCACCAATAACCACGACTTCGCCCTGATCTGCCTGCGCACGCCGACAGTCGGTGGCAACCAGCCCTTCGAGGTCTGTCCAGGGTTCGGTTCCACAGCGGGCAACATCATCCGCTACTACAATTTCGCGGGCGCGTCGGGCTGCGATTCCAACCACGACGTTCCCCAGGACATGTTTCTGGACGACAGCGCGCCCTCTTCGCGCCGGTTCTATCTGGCCGGTAGCGCGGAACGTCAGTTCAACAACTGCGGCGACACGGACTTTGCCGTGCTCCGCGTGGACATGAACGGCGACCTGGACACCACCTTCAACACGACCGGACGACTCATGCGGGGTATCGCACCGGTGGTCGGCGGTGGGAACTGGGTCGCGTCCGCGTACGCCGTTGCCCGGCGCGCGGATGGCAAGGTGATCGTGGGGGGCGGCGTCGGAGCCGGCGCCAATCTGCGAGCGGTGGCTGCGCAGTTTACCAGCGCAGGAGCCATAGACTCCGGCTTCTGCGCGGCCAGCGTCAGCACTTGCGAATCGCCCGCAACGCATCGAGGCGGCATTCGCGCCTGGAGCAACGACGATGCGGCATCGAGGGTCAGGGCGTTGGCCCCGACCTTTGGCGGCGGCCTGTACGTCGCGCGCTGGCGGGATCTCGGCACAAATGCCACGCTGGGACGGTTGACCCGCATGGACGCCACCGGCGGATGCGTGTCCTATTGCAATGAAGCCACCATGTACCCGGCTGCCGGCACCCATACCATCCCCGAATCGATGGTCTTCCATGCCGGCCCGGCGGGCACGGATGGCCAGGTCGTCGTCGCCAACTATAACTACCCCGATGGCGCCGCCGAGCAATCGAAGTTCGTCGTGTACCGGTTCGACGCCAATACCAGCAGCAACACGCTATCGGCCGATACGCAATTCTCGACCGGTCCAATCCCTCAGCGCCAGGACATCACGTTCCCCGGCGCCAATTCTGCCAGTTTCGAGCGCAACGCGCGGCCTTCGATGATCACACTCGACCAGCAAGGGCGCTACCTGATCGCCGGGTTTGCCGCTTTCAGCGCCACCGACCGGGACTTCGGGTTCGCGCGACTGCAGCGCGATGTAATCTTCATCGACGGATTCAATCGCTGACCGGCGGCCAATGCTTCACTGCTCTGGATGCACCGGCACCGCCGCCCGCAAAGGCGGCGGTGCTCGTTCGCCAAGTATGCCTTTGTTGAACATCCCATCGGGCGACCCACCGCCACTATCACAAAATCTTGTGTTGACGCTCAGTAATGACTGCCATATCTTGTGGCGGTCGGTACCCGCCAGCTTCGGCGGGTATAGGAAGTTTAAACGGCGTATAGGAAGTTTAAACGCCCCTTCCGGTCAGTCTGTCGGATAGGCGATGGTCACACTAGCGCCGTTTGGGGCGCGGATCGGACGTCTGTGGGAGAGATTTCGGCTCGCGGGGCCACGCAGTGG
>JAPUDV010000047.1 GCA_027492875.1 Candidatus Competibacteraceae bacterium
CGGCAGAATTTTAACGTAAATTCATTTGGTTAGCGGATTTTGTCCTGTACAATGCCGATGAATACACGATTTATAACTTGTTGAAGGACCGGGGTTTTGATCATCATACCGCGTGTCACAGCCGGGGCGAATACGCCCGTGACGAGGATGGGGATGGCTTCCATGAGATTCATGTTAACACCCTGGAGGGCTTTTGGTCCTTGCTCCGTTCCTGGTTGCGACCGCATCGTAGCCTCTCGCAAGAGAAACTACCGCTCTACCTGGGTTTCTTTCAGTTCGTGCACAACGCGCGCATCCGGGGCAAGGGTCTGCTCAGACCTCTTCTGGAGCTGTTGGTGGCGTAACCAGGCGAGCTGTCCGGAATCCATATTGAGCCTTTTTAAAAATCATGGGTGAAAGCGGAACCTGGGCGGGGGGCGTTGGCCTCAAACGGCTTGGGCGGTGTGTGTCCGGCGGCGGTCAAAGCACTGGCCCGAGCATGGCAATGGCGTTGTTCCAAAGCTGCCGACGCCGGGTCCAGCCCACGACCGCCTGGGCGGTGACCGGCTTAGAAGCGGCGATATAGCGGTCCTGGCGCTGGCGCAACTCAGCGGTCAGCGCCGGATCGTGGAACAGAATATTGTTTTCGTAGTTCAACTCGAAACTGCGGCGGTCCAGGTTGGCGGAGCCGATCAACGCCACTTCTCCGTCCAGAGTCAACGACTTGGCATGCAGCAGGCCACCGACGTATTCGAAAATCCGAACTCCGGCGGCCAGCAGGTCGCCGTAATAACTGCGGCTGGCTGCGCCGACGACCCAGGAGTCGTTCCGCGCCGGAACGATAAGGGTCGTCGCGACGCCGCGGCGGGCGCTGGCGCACAGGGCTCCCTGCATGGACTCGTCCGGGACGTAGTAGGGAGTTGAGATCACCAATTCATGACGGGCGGTGTACATCAACGCCTCAAACATTTCGGGCATGGCGGAGTAGCGCACGGTGGGTCCGGTGCCAACGACCTGGGCGGGCAGCCCCGGAGGAAACACCGGGAGGGGCCGCCGCAGCAACGCATCGATCCCGTCGTCCACATGAACCATCCAGTCGCTGGCGAACAGATACTGATTCTGACGGGCGACCGGTCCCTCGAAACGCATCATTGCGTCGACCCAGGGCGCGTATTTGGCCTTGATGCGAAATTCCGGGTCGGCGCAGTTTTGGCTGCCGCAATAGGTGATCCCATCGTCGATGACAACGATCTTGCGATGGTTGCGCAGATCGATGCGTCCCGTTAGCGCCCGCCGCAGCGGATTGCCGATGGGCAGCGCCTGGGCCAGGCGAACCCCCGCTTGGCTCATGGCCGACCAGTGCTCCGAATGGATCATCAGGCGCGAGCCCAAATCGTCAGCCATGGCGCGGCAAGTAACACCGCGGGCGGCGGCATGCTTGAGCGCCTCGGCGACTCGGCAACCGTTGCGATCCGGCAGCCAGATATAGAACAGGAGATGAACGTGATCCCGCGCCGCATCGATGTCGGTCACCAAGGCATCGATGGTGGCGTTGGAATCCGGCAGCAGGCGCGCACGGTTGCCGCCGACCGGTTCGAAACCGCCGATCGAGTGTCCGACCCGAAACAGGTGCGCGTAGCGTTCCGGCACCTCGGCCCGCCGGTTGGCCGCGTCCATGCCGGCAACATCGGCCATCTCCGGCATTTGCGCCAGCACCGCCCGCATCCGCGCCAGACGGCGCCGGCCGATATTCACCTCCCCAAACAGGAGGTAGGCCAGGATGCCCAGCACCGGCACCGCCAGGATGATCACTACCCAGGCGATGCGCGAGGCCGGCTCCCGATGCGGCCGCAGCAGCCCCCGCGCGATGAACGCAAGCTGGATTGCCCAATGCAGGGTGTAGAACAATGCCGCGACCCAGGGGGTTGCGTTCATGAGCTGAATCCTCGGATATCGGAAGTCGTATGAAAACGGGGAGGTAGGCCGGATGACGCTAACCCAACAACACTTCGCACCCAATAACTTTCTCCACGTCGCCAGTATCGTCGCCTTGGCCGATGCCACCTGCGGTTACGCCGCGCTCGCCCATTTGCCCGAGGGCGCGGAATCTCGTTCACGACCCTGGGATTGAAGAGCAACCATCTCGGTACGGTTCGAGAGGGCCGCACGACCCAGGCGAGATACGGTGGTGACCAGGCCAGCGGGCGCAGCCTGGCGCTATTCCGATGCACGCGGTTGATCCCCTGGCCGAAAGCCGATGTTTGAGCGGTCAACGAAACCAACGGCGCCCGCCCGCGACAACGCCACACGGGCCGATCCCCTTGCGCGTCGGTTCACAAAACCCGGCGGTGGACGGTCACTTATTTCTGATAATATGCAACCTCGTGCTCGATAAGGTAGCCCATACCAGCGCTTGCGCGAACGGGGGCTGATGCCTGTGCGCGGCTGGATCACGCCCGCGCGGGCCGAGGCCATCCGCCGGATCATGGCGGAGCGGGCGGCGGGGCGGAAGCGCTGGCGCGTGGTGCCGAAGGCGCGCGGCCAATACACCGCCCTGGTGGAATCCCGGCCCGACCGGATGCCGGGGAATCAACACTCACACGAGATCGCGAGGAGAGAACACCATGAGCAAAGGTACCGACACTAAAAAAGAAACCAAGAAGAAACCGACCAAGACCCTAAAAGAGAAGAAAGCCGAAAAAAAATCCAGGAAAGACGCCAAGGGCTCCCTCATCTGATCCCATCCACCGCCGCGACGGCACTCATCCGGCGCCATTCCCCCTTCAAGCCCGATCATGACGCAGGCATCCCAGTAGCCTGAGTCTTGACCGGGTGCCCGCCGCGCGCAGGAGCACCGTCCATGAACCTCGCCCTCGTGGTCCTGTCCGGCGGGCAGGATTCCACCACCAGCCTGTATTGGGCGCTCGACCGGTTCGGCGCTGGTCGGGTCGAGGCGGTCACCTTCGACTACGGCCAGCGCCACCGGATCGAACTGACCTGCGCCGCCCGAATCGCCGCGCGGGCCGGCGTCCCGCACGCCGTGCTGCCGATTAATACCTTTGCTGCCCTGGGCGGCAGCGCCCTGACCGACCCCGGCATCCCGGTTCGAGCGGGCGTGGACGCCCGTACCCAATTGCCCGCCACCTTCGTGCCGGGGCGCAACCTGATTTTCCTGACCTTTGCCGCCGCTTTCGCCTATCCGCGCGGCATCCACGACCTGGTCGCCGGCATGGCCCAGACCGACTACAGCGGATATCCCGACTGCCGGCAGGCCACGATCCAGGCTCTGGAGCAAGCGATCCGGCTAGGGATGGACTACGAGATCACTCTCCACGCCCCGCTGATGTTCAAATCGAAAGCGGAAACGGTGTGGATGGCTCGCAACCTCGGCGCGCTGCCGGCGCTGGCCGATAGCCACACCTGTTACAACGGCTTGCAGCCCCCCTGCGGCGAATGCCCGGCCTGCGTGCTGCGCGCCAAGGGTTTCGCCGAAGCCGGTATCCCCGATCCATTGCTGGAGCGGTTCCGGGAACCGGCTCCATGAGCGAGCGGCTGTATTTCACCGCGGCCGCCCCCTTTGAAGCCGCCCGCCGGGTCGAGATGCTGCCGGCCGGCCATCGCGCCCGCCGCCTGCACGGGCACGGGTTCCTGGCGCGAGTCCTGGCCGAAGCTCCGGTGAACGGGACACCGTTTCCGGGGGCCGAAAGCGACACTCTGGCCGAGCGGTTGCAGGCGGCGGTGGCGCCGCTGGATTACACCTTCCTCAACGAGCGCCTGCCCACGCCGACCGACGAAAATCTGGCTCGCTGGATTCAAACGCGACTGGACTGGACTGGCCTCGCCCGCGTCGGCATCCAAAGCACCCGCGATCGGGGGGTCGATCTGGACGGCCACGACCACGCGCATCTCTGGCGGCGGTTCCGGTTCGAGGCCGCCCATCAATTGCCGCACGTCCCGCCCGGCCACCCCTGCGGACGGATGCACGGCCACGGCTTCGAAGTCATCCTGCATGTCGATCAGGACCTGAGCGGCCGGGATCTCGGGCTGGACTACGAGCGGATCGACGCGCTGTGGGCGCCGCTACATGTCGCACTGCATCTAGCCTGCCTCAACGACCAACCCGGCCTGGAGAATCCGACCAGCGAGCGACTGGCGGGCTGGTTGTGGGACCGACTGAAACCGGCGCTTCCACCGCTGTCTTGGGTCACGGTTTACGAAACCGCCAGCGCCGGCTGCCATTACGACGGGCGACAGTACCGAATTTGGAAGGAACAAACCTTCGACAGTGCCCTGCATCTGCGGCGGGCACCGGCCGACGACCCGCGCCGCCGGCTGCACGGGCACAGTTACCGGGTCCGGCTACACCTGACCGCGCCGCTGGACGACGTTCTGGGCTGGACGGTCGACTACGGCGAGGTGAAAGCCCGGTTCGAGCCGATCTACCGCGAGATCGACCATCACCGGCTGGACGAGACGCCCGGCCTGGCCGACGCCGATCCCGCCAGCCTGCTGATCTGGCTCAAAACCGCGCTGGTCGAGCGGTTGCCGCAATTGGAGCGGATCGATCTGGAGCAGACACCCGGTTGCGGCGCGCTGTTGTGCTGGGGAGAGGAGGGGCCGGCGCTGCCGGTCTGACGGTTCGCGCATGACCTACACGGTCAAGGAATCATTCTACACCTTGCAGGGCGAGGGCGCCCACAGCGGCCGGCCGGCGGTGTTCTGCCGGTTTGCCAGCTGCAATTTGTGGAGTGGCCGGGAAGCGGATCGGGCGGGTGCCGTTTGCCGGTTCTGCGACACCGATTTCATCGGCGCCGATGGGACGGGTGGGGGGAAATTCGCCACGCCGGACGCGCTGGCCACCGCCGTCGCCGCCCGTTGGCCGGTCGGGACGCCACGCGCCCGGCCCTATGTGGTCTGCACCGGTGGCGAGCCGCTGCTCCAACTGGACGAACCGCTGATTGCCGCGCTGCACGCTCGGGGCTTCGAAGTGGCGGTGGAAACCAACGGCACTCGACCGGCCCCGTCGGGTCTGGACTGGATTTGCGTCAGCCCCAAGGCGGCTGCACCCTTGAAACTCACCCGGGGCGACGAACTGAAGCTGGTTTATCCTCAATCTGAACCCGAGGCACAACCAGAGCGGTTCGCGGAACTGGCGTTTCGGCATTTCTTCCTGCAACCGCTGGACGGTCCCGACCGGGACGCAAATACTCAAGCCGCCGTCGCCTATTGCCTAGATCACCCGCAGTGGCGGCTGAGCCTGCAAACCCATAAATGGCTCGGGATTCCCTGAGCGTGGCTCGGACGGCGGGCCGGTCTGGCGCAACACCTTTTCCAACGCCGGAAACCATGCCCGCAAGGTCTCGTCGTCCAGTCCGTCAACACGTTGGCGCGGCCTCGCAACTGCCGACCGGCGACAGTGCCAAATGGATTTCCCGGCACCGACAGGGTCGCCGCGATTTTCCGCTCCATGCTGGCCTTGTCGGAGTTTATCGACGGGCGACCGCTGCGGCGGTCGATCTGTCAACGCACCGGCGTTCGCCTTCGATAGCGCTCGATGATCGGGTCGAGCGCGGCGCGAGAGGTCTTTTGAATGCGGCGCAACAGTTCGTGATCCACCTCCGACAGGCGGTAGCGGGTTCTCAAATCGGTTTCCATCCGCAGCAGCAGGTGCGCGGTCATTTCGGCATCGGCCAGCGCCCGGTGGGCGCGGCCGGCGACGGGCAGTCCAGCATACTCCACCAAGGTACCGAGCCGGTGATTGGGAGCGTCGGGATAGAGGTGGCGGGCGAGCAACACCGTGCAGGCGAATTCCTGGCGGCGGGACTGGTGGATGCGAGCCAGTTCGGCATCCAGGAACTTGCGGTCGAACGCAGCGTTGTGGGCGATCAGCGGACAGTCGCCGATAAACTCGGTTGCTTGGCGCATGACCTCGGCCGCTGGCGGGGCGCTGCGGATCATGGCATTGGTGATGCCGGTGAGCTGAACGATGAGCGGTGGGATCGGGACCTTGGCATTCATCAGACTTTGATAGCGGTCCACGATCCGTCCCTCTCGAACGAGCACCACGGCGATCTCGGTGGCCCGCGATCCATCGTCCGGCGACATACCGGTGGTTTCAAAGTCGATCACTGCAAGGGTTTCCATCTCATGCCTCACGATGCGCCACCCAGCCCGGCGGGCAACGGTCAATAAAACGGTCCTGCAAGCGAACGGTCAGGTTAGACATCGCTTCATCGCCGTGGACGGCTCGGGAAAAACTCGATCTCCCTCGGCGAACATCTCCGCCCGGTTGCAATGGTGTCGATGCCCAGGTCGAAAACTTCCGGATAGGTATCCCCATAATCATGCACATCGGGTAGCTCGTCGACGGTTGCCTCAAGGCGGTCCTCGCCATCGATGCGGACTTTGTGAACTGAAATGTTATAGTTGAGCGGATTAACCACGTAAGCCTGCTTCTTGTTTAAGCCTGCATGCAGGGCTGACCTCATCCGAATCCCCACGGCCAGGCCAATACGGTATTGGCTGTAGTTCCTGGGTTTAAAACAGTCGGTCACCCGTCTGGAGGCGATGATCCGGCCCCGGCCGGGGCGGTGGATGGAAATCATCTCCGCTGGCCGGGTGTGCCGAATAAGATTATGAAGGATAATGCAAATACCGAGGAGCCGATCATCCGGCCCCCTGCGGAAGTTCACCAGAACCAGCTTGCCTTCCATGCAACCATCCTCTTTCGACAGCGGCTTCATCGTGACCTGGCTGCGCCTGATCTGGGCTTGGCTGCGCGCGAACTTCTTTACCCCGGAACACATCGTTTATACCGCCATGCAGATGCCGGCACTGGTCGGCACCGGCTTCACCGCCTGGTGGATTTACGACTTCGTCCATCCGTGGCTGAGCGGGCGTATCCAGGCCCGGCAAACCGACGAATACGGCCGGCACACCCTGCTGGTGCTGGCGTCGCTGCTGTTTCCGCTGCTGTGGATCGCCGGGCTAGCGATCGCCGGTTCCGTCGCCGTGCGTTTCGGCTGGCCCAGCCACTGGATCCGGATCGGTATCCACCTGCTAGCGGCCTGGATCGCCATCCAGTTGTTTGCTATCTGGGTGCGCGAGCCGGTGTGGGCGCGGGCGGTGGTGATCGCCGCCTATAGCATCGCCGTGCTGGCGATTCTCAACCTGCTCGATCCGACCCTGACCTTCCTGGACCGGTTGGCCATCCAACTCGGCAATCTGCGGCTGTCGCTGCTGACCGTGCTCAAGAGCATGTTCTATTTCGGAATCATGCTGTGGGTGGCGGTGCTGATCTCGCGGGCGCTGGAGCGACGCCTGCAACACCTGCCCAACTTGACGCCATCGGTGCGGGTGTTGTTCGGCAAGCTGTTCAAGGGCGGGCTGATCATGCTGGCGGTGGTGGTATCCTTGGCCAGTTCCGGCATCGACTTCACCGCGCTGGCGCTGTTCGGCGGCGCGCTCGGCGTCGGCCTGGGTTTCGGCCTGCAAAGGATCATTTCCAACCTGATCAGCGGCGTGCTGCTGCTGATGGACAAATCCATCAAGCCGGGCGACGTCATTCAGATCGGCGGCACCTACGGCTGGGTGGCCTCGCTGGGTGCACGCTACGTGTCGGTTGAAACCCGCGACGGCACCGAATACTTGATCCCCAACGAGGAGATCATCACCCATCAGGTGATCAACTGGTCGCACCGCAACGATCTGGCGCGGCTCAAGGTGCAAGTGCGGGTCGCCCAAGACGCCGACGTGCGCAAGGCGCTGGAATTGATGGCGGAAGGCGCCAGACGACCGGCGCGGGTGCTGAGCGATCCGGCGCCGCGGGCCTTGCTGCTGGAGTTCGGCGAAAGCTTCCTGTTGCTGGAACTGCGATTCTGGATCGACGACGTGTATAACGGTATCCGCAACATCTCCAGCGAGGTGATGCTGGAGATCCTGGACCTGTTCCGCGAGCACGGCATCACCATTCCCATGCCCCAGCAGGGCATCCACATCAACGCCATGCCGCCACTGACGGTGAACTTGGGCCGCTCCCGCCCGCCCGTTTGAACCCTGGCGGGCCGGTTGGCCCGTTTTCATACTTAGAAGCTGTAAAAAAACGCCTCTTAACCGCGATCGAGGCCCTTTTTGAGGGTTTTTTCGCCATCGCCCCAGCCAACGATAACGAGGAGAAGCGCGATGCGAGACATTCATCATGCCTTGGTGCTGAACATGCACCAGCCCCCCAACAATCTCGAACATCTGCTCGAAACCAATGAATGGGAAGCGAAGGAGATCCTGTTCGCCTACGATCGCATGCCGCGGGTGCTGTGGGAGTATCAGGACATTGCCCGCGTCCATCTGTCGCTGTCCGGGACGCTGCTGGAATCCCTGTCCAATCCGGACTTCCAGGAGCGCGCCTACGGGATCGTCGATTGCGGCAAGCTGCTCTGGCACCTGCAAAACGAGCGTCTGTTCGAAATCGTCGGCACCGGCTACTACCATCCGGTGCTGGCGCTGATCCCGGAAGCCGATTGGGACGAGCACATTGCCCGCTGGCGCTCCATCGCCCGCCATGTGTTCTGGCGGAATCAATTCAACGGCTTCTGGCCGCCGGAGATGGGCTTCGACATGCGGATGATCCCGCACCTGAAGCGGGCCGGTTACCGCTATGTGATGGTGGATTGCGAGTACGTCGATCCGGTGGGTTCGATGAGCTGGCAGGAGCTGCGCTACCGACCGCACATCGCCGAATACGGCGGCGAGCAGATCGTGATCGTCGTCCGCGACCGCGAGCTGTCCGACGCGCAACTGTCCGGCATGGACTACGGCTGGTTCTATCACGAACTGAACGAGCGCACCAAATGGTGCGATTTTCCGCCGCTGGTCACCACCGCCACCGATGGCGACAACGGTGGTTGGTTCCGCAACGTGACCGACCAAGCCAATTTCTGGACCTATTTCTATCGCCAGGCGATGGAGGAGATCCGCGCCGGCCATTCGTCGCTGCGGCCAACTTTCATCACCGAGTATCTGGACCGCTTCGGCGCGCACGGCCAAGTCACCGTCCGGCGCGGCGCCTGGAACACCGACGCGCATCACGGCTGGGATTTCCATCAATGGCAGGGTTCCTGGGCGCAGCGCGACACCATGGTCCGCGTGCATGATCTTAGCCGGGAATTTCACGTCGCGGCACAGGCGGCGGCGCGGGTTGGAGACCCCAATCCCGAACTGGCGCGGGTGATGAACGAGGCGCATTGGCATCTGCTGCGAGCCGAGACCAGTTGCAACTTCTACTGGGGCGAAGCGTGGGTGCATAAGTCTCACGCCGACCTGGACAGCGTCGCCTGGCATCTGGGCGAGGCCAAGGCCATTCTGGGTGACCGTCTGACTGCTCCGCCCGCCGCGCCGGCGGAAGCGGGCAAGACAACCGTGAAAACGGACGAAGCCATCACGCCAGAAACCGCGCCAGAAACCGCGCCAGAAACCGCGCCAGAAACCGCGCCAGAAACCGCCATGGCCGAAACTCCAGCCGTCGTGCCGGTCGAGTCCGCCCTACCACCAGCAGTTCCCACCGCCCCGGAATAAAATAACCCACCGCTCCCGCCAGTACTCCCCCGCCAGTGGGAGCGGTGGGGATGCGGTTCGTCCTTCGCCGCAATCCACGCGGGGAAAACCCCCATCTTGCCCGATCGGGCGCCGTGCTATGCTTTCGGCGGCGACGTCGCCTCTCCGAGTCTTCGCTCGTGTTCCCCGCATTTTCCCCTGGAGGTCCGTTCCATGCCCCTGCTCGCCCTGCAAGCCTCAGTGTCGCTGTCCAATCAGCAGCGCCATGATCTGCTCGCTCCGCTTTCGCGGATCGTCGCCGAATGCATCGGCAAATCGGAGCGCTACGTCATGGTCACCATCGACCAGGCCACGATGCTGATGGGCGGGGTCGAAGGTCCGGCCGCCTGCGCCGAGATCCGCAGCATCGGCGGCCTGAGCGGCGAGGTCAACCGCGCGCTGTCCGAGCGCGTCTGCGCCCTGCTGCACGAAAAACTCGGCATCCCGCCCGAGCGAATCTATCTGGGCTTCACCAGCGTCGCTGCCACCCATTGGGGCTGGAACGGCGGCACGTTCGGCTAAAGCCGCTCGCTGGCGGCGGGCAGTTTCAAACCGCCACACCGCTTTTCTTTCCATCACCCAAGGTACTGTATGACTGCTCAAACCCTGATGAACCCCCACCCGATGACGCTGCGCTCGTCCGATACGGTCGCTACCGCCGCTGACCACATTCTCAAACACCATTTGCGCCACCTGCCCGTGGTGGACGAACAGGGCCGCTACCTGGGCACCTTCAGCATTTATTCGCTGCTGAAATTGACCCTGCCCAAGGCGGTGCTGGACAAATATGGACTCGATCATGTGTCCTTCATCACCGAGAACATTGGCGATCTAGCCAAACGCCTGGGCGGACGCCGCGAGGATCCGGTAAAAAACTGGGTGAACGTCCATGACGTCGCGCATCCCGATACGCCCGCCATGGAAGTGATGCTGCTGATGTTGCACGGACGCACCACCAGCGTGCCGGTGGTGGACAAGACCAACGACCGGTTGGAGGGCATCATTTCCTTCTGGGACGTGTTGGAGAAACTGATGGGGGAGAGCGCCTGAATGCACGGGTCCGAAGCAGATGCGGCATCAGTACTGTTCGGCCTGAACCCGATGTGGGTCGCGGCTGTTCTGTTCGCGATCACCTACATCGTGGTCATGACCGAGAAGGTCAACCGGGCCATCGTCTCCCTGCTGGCGGCGGGCTTGATGATCGTGCTCGGCGTTCTCAATCAGGAAGCCGCCATTCGCGGCATCGACTTCAACACCATCGGCCTGCTGATCGGCATGATGGTGATCGTTGCCATTACCCGCCAGTCCGGTGTCTTCCAGTTCCTGGCGATCTGGGCGGCCAAGAAGGTTCAGGCCCGGCCCTGGGGCATTCTGGTGATGATCTCGCTGGTGACAGCGGTGACTTCGGCGTTCCTGGACAATGTGACCACCGTGCTGCTGGTGGTGCCGGTGACCCTGCTGATTACCGAGGAACTCAAGGTCAGTCCGTATCCCTACCTGTTCGCGATGATTTTTTCTTCCAACATCGGCGGCACGGCGACCCTGATCGGCGATCCGCCCAACATCATGATCGGCTCGGCCACCGGCCTGACCTTCAACGATTTCGCCTACAACCTGACCCCGGCCATCGTCGTGATCATGGCGGCGACCCTGATCCCCATCTACTTCATCTGGGGTCGTCATCTCAAGGCCGCCCCGGAAGATCGCCAACGGGTCATGCAGTTCAACGAACGCGAGGCCATCACCGACCAGCGCCTGCTCAAGCAGTGCTTGAGCGTCATCGGTCTGGTGATTGCCGGCTTCATCTTTGCCAAGGCGCTGCATCTGGAAGCCGCCACCGTCGCCATGACCGGCGCCGCGCTGTTGCTGCTGTTGGCCAATTTCGGTCGTGACGCCGAACACCAGAGCAAACACGTTCTGGAAGCCTTCAACGAAGTGGAATGGATCACCATTTTCTTCTTCGTCGGCTTGTTCATCGTGGTGCATGGCGTGGACGGCACCGGCTTGCTCAAGCTGCTGGCCGATAAAATGCTGGCCTTGACCGGCGGCAACCTGACCGCAACTTCCATGATCATTCTGTGGTCCTCGGCCATTCTGTCGGCGATCATCGATAACATTCCCTTCGTCGCCACCATGATCCCGCTGATCAAGGCCATGGCCCCGACCTTCGGTGGCCCGGAGGGCTTGATGCCGCTGTGGTGGGCGCTGTCGCTGGGCGCGTGTCTGGGGGGTAACGGCACCTTGATCGGAGCCAGCGCCAACCTGGTAGTCGCCGGTTTCGCCGAACGGGCCGGCCAGCCGATCCGCTTCATGCAGTACACCCTGCTGGCTTTTCCGATCATGCTCATGTCGATCGCCATCAGCATGATCTATTTGTACTGGCGGTATCTCTGAGCCTTATCTGCCTCAATGAGCATGAATCCCAGTTCCGTGAGTCGCGGCGGTAACCTCGCGGCCATTACGATCGCGGCGATCGGCGTGGTGTACGGCGACATCGGCACCAGTCCGCTGTATGCCATGCGCGAATGTTTTAGTGGAAGCTATTCCGTTCTGCCCACCCACGACAACGTACTGGGCATTCTTTCCCTGATCTTTTGGTCGTTGATCATTGTGATCTCGATCAAATACATCATCTTCGTGATGCGCGCCGATAACCGGGGCGAAGGGGGTATTCTGGCGCTGATGGCGTTGGTCCTTCATCATTTTAAAGGCACCGATCGACAACGCCATCGGCTGATCATGATGGGGATTTTTGGAGCCGCCTTGTTCTACGGAGACGGCGTTATCACGCCGGCGATTTCGGTCCTCAGCGCGGTCGAGGGTCTGCACCTCGCCACGCCGGTGCTGACGCCCTACGTGATTCCCATTACGGTGGTGATCCTGGTCGGTCTGTTCGCGGTACAAAGCCACGGTACCGCCAGGGTCGGCGCCTTTTTTGGGCCGGTCATGCTGCTTTGGTTCGCGATTCTAGCCTTATTGGGCTTGATCAATATGATAAAGGCGCCCCAAGTGCTAGCGGCCTTCAATCCCGAGTACGCCATGCAGTTTTTCGTGACCAATCGGGGATATGGTTTTTTGGTGTTGGGCGCGGTGTTCCTGGTGATGACCGGTGGCGAGGCGCTGTATGCCGACATGGGGCATTTCGGTAAGTTTCCGATTCGGCTTGCCTGGTTCACCCTGGTTCTTCCGGCTATCTTGCTCAATTACCTGGGACAAGGAGCCCTACTGTTGAGCAATCCCGATGCGATCGCCAATCCGTTTTATCTGTTGGCGCCATCCTGGGCGCTGTATCCGTTGGTGATTCTGTCCACAATAGCGACGGTCATCGCCTCGCAAGCGGTGATTTCCGGAGTGTTTTCGATGACCCGGCAGGCGGTTCAACTCGGTTTCTGTCCGCACATCGAAATCCGGCATACCTCCGAAAGCGAAATCGGCCAGATTTACCTTCCAGGCGCCAACTGGAGCTTGCTGATCGGGGTGCTGGTGCTGGTGCTGGGTTTCGAATCCTCGTCCAATCTGGCGGCTGCCTACGGTATCGCGGTGACGATCACCATGGTGATTACCACGCTGTTGGTGCTCGTGCTGGCGCGGCGGGCTTGGGGCTGGAACGGGTTCGAGCTGGGGTTGGGCATCGTGTTCTTTCTCCTGGTGGATTTGGCGTTCTTCTCGGCCAACGCGCTCAAGATCGGGCATGGTGGATGGATCACCCTGCTGATTGGGGCAGCAATTTTCACCCTGATGTTCATCTGGAGGGACGGGCGTGCATTGTTGGATCAACGGCTACGCGAAAACGCCATGCCGCTGGATTTATTCCTGCAAAGCCTGACGCAGGGGTCCACCTTGCGAGTGCCGGGCACGGCGGTGTTTCTGACCAGCACCCCCGACGGCGTGCCGAACGCCCTGCTGCACAACATGAAACATAACAAGGTCGTGCACGAACGCCTGGTGTTGCTGACCGTGGTGACGGAGGAGATTCCGCGCGTGGAAGATCGAGATCGGGTGACCGTGCATTGTTTGGGGTCCAACACCTATCGGATCATCATTCGCTACGGCTTCACCGAAGATCCCAACCTGCCACGCGCCCTGGCGCTTTGCGAGCCGTATGGGCTCAGCTTCGAGATGATGGACACCACCTTCTTCCTGGGACGCGCAACGCTCATTCCCACGGACCGCGCCGGGATGGCGCTGTGGCGCGAAAGGCTGTTCGCCAACATGTTCCGCACCGCCACTCGCCCGATGGATTTCTTTCGCATCCCGTACAACCGGGTGGTGGAACTGGGCGCGCAAGTGGATTTATAGCAGGCTTTGCCGGCCGACTGGTCGAGGATCTTCATCGCCATCAGCATGGTCTATTTGTACTGGCGGTATCTGTGGTTGCCCCCGGGAAAACCGTACTGGCGTTCCCCATGATGGAGGGAAAACCCGTGTTGTGTCACCCCGGCATCCTGGCGGCGCTGGGGGCGGCGCTGCTGTTCGGCGTGGGTACGCCGCTCGCCAAGGGCCTGCTGCTGGCCAGCGTCGATCCGTGGCTTCTGGCCGGAGTGCTCTATCTCGGCTCGGGTTTGGGATTGAGCGGTTACCGTTGGCTGCGCCGTGCGCCCAAACCCGTCTTGTCGCCAAGCGAATGGCTGTGGCTGAGCGGTGCGATTGCCGCTGGCGGAGTGGTGGGACCGGTACTGTTGATGCTCGGACTGGCCGGGATGCCGGCGACGGGTGCATCGTTGTTGCTCAACGCCGAAGGCGTATTCACCACGCTGCTGGCCTGGTTCGTGTTCCAGGAAAATTTTGATCGCCGCATCGCCCTGGGCATGGCTGCCATCGTTGCTGGCGCGATGGTGTTGAGCTGGCCGGACGATGCCAATTTCTCCGGTGTATGGCCGGCCTTGGCCGTGCTCGGCGCCTGTCTGGCTTGGGGCATCGATAACAACCTGACCCGCAAGGTTGCGTTAACTGACGCCACCTGGATAGCCGCGATCAAGGGGCTCGTGGCAGGCGGCGTGAACCTGGTTATGGCGGCTCTGCTGGGCGCGACCTGGCCGTCGTTGCCGACGGTTGCCGGCACCCTGGTGGTGGGTTTTTTTGCCTACGGCGTCAGTCTGGTGTTGTTTGTCATCGGTCTGCGTCAGCTCGGCGTCGCCCGCACCGGCGCGTACTTTTCGGTCGCGCCGTTCTTTGGCGCGGTGTTGGCCATCCCGTTGCTGCATGAAACGGCCAGCATCCCGCTATGGATCGCCGGGACGTTGATGGCCTTCGGCGTCTGGTTGCACCTGACCGAACAGCACGACCACCCGCATCTTCATGAAGCGTTCGAACACGAACACGCGCACGCGCACGCGCACGCGCACGACGAGCATCATCGGCACGCACACGACGCATCCTGCTGGTCGGCCGGTCGCCACTGTCACCGCCACCGACACGAACCCCTCACCCACGCGCACCCGCATTTTCCCGATGCGCACCATCGGCATGTCCATTGAGGCCAGCGGGGTCATCCCGGACGCTTGCGGGTAAACCGTTGCGGATTTCGCTCACGGGATCACGGTTCTCGAGACAAGACCGAGAACGGCGCATCCGGCGATGACGTGAATGACGTCGCGCTTGAAACGGAACAGCGCCACCGCCGCGCCGAAGGCCGGTCGGGGGCTCGATGCAGGTCGATGTTTCATCACTACATTCGTTCAAGCTCCGTCGCCCAGCACGATGATCTCGTCGCTCAGCGCGATTTCCACCCGCTCCAGGGTCTGCTGCCAGGCCTGTTGATCGTCGGCGAAGCGCGCCGAGACGGACCGGAATTGCTCGGCGCATTCCAAAAAGGCATCGGTGATGTCCGGATCGAAATGACGGCCCCGGTCCTCCCGAATCAACGCCACCGCCTGCTCGTGTGGCAGGGCCGGCTTGTAAATCCGCCGGCTAATCAGGGCGTCGTATACGTCGGCCACCGCCATCAGCCGCGCCGACAGCGGAATCTGTTCGCCCCACAGCCCCTCGGGATAACCGCTGCCATCCCATTTTTCCTGATGGAAGTAGGCGATTTCCCCGGCGAGGCGCAGGAAGGAATCGGGCGTTTCGAGATGCTGCTCGGCGGCGGCGATGGCGTCCCGCCCCAGCGTGGTGTGGGTTTTCATGATCTCGAACTCTTCCGGAGTCAGGCGGCCCGGCTTGAGCAGAATCCGGTCGGGAATCCCCACCTTGCCGATATCGTGCAGCGGCGCCGACTTGAACAGCAGTTCGATGATCTCGTCGTTCAGGGCGGCGGCGAAACGGGGGTGATGGCGAAGATGCTGGGCCAGAATCCGCACGTAGTGCTGGGTGCGGCGGATGTGATTGCCGGTGGCGTTGTCTCGAGTCTCCGCCAGCGAAGCCATCGCCAGGATAGTCGCTTCCTGAATCGCCATGACCTCGCGACTGCGGCGCCATATCTCCGCCTCCAGGTAGCCGTTGCGGTCTTGCAGGAATTGCCGGGCGCGTTTCAGGGTCAGATGGGTTTCGACCCGGGCCAGCACGATCGGCGGGCTGATCGGCTTGGTGATGTAGTCCACCGCGCCCAGGCGCAGGCCGAGTTCCTCATCGTCCACCTGAGCCTTGGCGGTGAGGAAGATCACCGGAATGTCGGTGGTGCGGGGATCGATCTTGAGCCGCTCGCACACTTCGTAGCCGTCCATGCCCGGCATCATGATGTCCAGCAGGATCAGATCGGGCTGTGGCTGGCCGGCGGCGATGACCAGGGCGCGCTCGCCGTTGTTGGCCGCCCGGACCTTGTAGCGATCCTTGAGCAGGGCGCCGAGCAAGGCGATATTGTCCGGCGTGTCGTCCACCACCAGGATGGTCTGGCGTTCGAGGTGGGAATGGCTGTCGTTCATGGGGTCCTCGCGGGTCAGGCGGATGCTTCGAACGCCGCCAGCGCCGTCCGCAACTGGGCCAGCGCCTCGTCGAAAGCATAGTTGAGGATCGCCTGTTCCATGGCCCGAAACGGCTCCGGCGACAGGCAGGCTCGCAGCCGCGTCCGGTGCTCGCGCAGGTAGTCCACCACATCGGGGTCGTCGTCGCGCAACAGCGTTTCCAGACCGCCGAGCAGCCGCCGGACCTGACCGCGATCCGGCGGCGTTTCACGGGCTGTCGTCGCGAGGACGTCCGGCGCGGATTCGGGGGAGGCCAATGCAACCCGTAGCGATCCCCACAAGGTGGTCATGGCCCCCTCGGTATCCCGCACGAGCGCTTCGATTTCCTCCGGCGCGGCGGCATTCCGGATCGCCTGTTCCAGGGCGGTTGCCGGCGCTTGCACCGCCTCCGCGCCGATGGTGGCGGACACGCCCTTGAGCGTGTGCGCCAACCGCTCCGCCGTTTCCCGATCGCTGGCCGCCAGCGCCGCGCGGATGCGGGCCAGCGCGTTACCCTGACCGTCCAGATAGTTGCCGAGCAGCTCGCGATACAGCCGGGACTTGCCGCCCGACCGCCGCAACCCGCTGGCGGTGTCCAGTCCGGTCACCACCGGCAGCGCGATTTCCTCCCCGGCGGTGGAGGCGGTGCCCGTCGCGGGTAGCAGGGGAGCAACCTCCAGTCCCCGCGCCTTGCACCCGATCCAGCGCAGCAGGATGCGAAACATCGCCTCCGGTTCGATCGGTTTGGCGATGTGGTCGTTCATGCCGGTGTCCAGACAACGCTGCTTCTCCTCGACCAGCGCGTGGGCGGTCATGGCGATGATCGGCAACTTGCGGAAGCGGTCGTCGGCGCGCAGTCGGCGGGTGGCCTGGTAGCCGTCCATCCGGGGCATCTGCAAATCCATCAGGATCAGGTCGTAAGGCTCGCCGTTCAGGCTGGCCAGCGCCTGTTCCACCGCCTCCCGGCCATCGTTGGCCACCGTAACCCAGGCGCCGGCGCCGTGCAGCAGTTCGACGGCAATCTGCTGGTTGACGTCGTTGTCCTCGGCCAGCAGGATACGGGCGCCATCCAGACGGAAGCGTCGCTCGCCCGATTCCTCGCGCGCGCCGGCCACCACCGGCGGAGCGGACAGCGCCATCTCGCCGAGGCCAAAGCGCGCCGTGAAGGTGAAAATGCTGCCGGCGCCCGGCACCGATTCCACGCCAATGGCGCCGCCCATCAGCTCCACCAGCCGCTTGCAGATAGTCAGACCCAAACCCGTGCCGCCGTACTTGCGGGTGATCGAACCGTCGGCTTGAGTGAAGGCCTGAAACAGCCGAGCGCTTTGCCCTGGACTCATGCCGATGCCGGTGTCGCGCACCTCGAAGCGTAGCCGGACCCGGTTGCCACGCTGCTCCAGCAACCGGACCGCGACGCTGATCTGCCCGTGCTCGGTGAATTTGATGGCGTTGCTGAGCAGGTTGATGAGAATCTGCCCCAGCCGCAGGGGGTCGCCCACCAAGCGCTGGGGCACGTCGC
This sequence comes from Candidatus Competibacteraceae bacterium, assembly GCA_027492875.1. Taxonomy (GTDB): domain Bacteria; phylum Pseudomonadota; class Gammaproteobacteria; order Competibacterales; family Competibacteraceae; genus Competibacter. Next base: position 17,965 of record JAPUDV010000047.1, read on the forward strand.
CCGGCGCGTGAAACAGCAACTCCAGACCTTTATCGTGCGCCTTGGGATCTACCATGGTCGAAACCGCGCCGAGTACTTCGTCGAGCGTGAAACCGATGGTTTCCATTTCCAGCTTGCCGGCCTCGATCTTGGAAAAATCGAGGATGTCGTTGATGATCCCCAGCAGCGAGACGCCGGCATGGTGGATTTTTTGCACGTAATCGCGTTGCTTGACGCTCAGTTCGGTTCGCAGGCACAGATGCGCCATGCCGATGATGGCGTTCATCGGCGTGCGGATCTCATGGGACATGTTGGCCAGAAACATGCTCTTGGTTTCGGTGGCCGCCTCGGCCTGCTCCTTGGCCCTGAGCAGCGCCGCCTCGGCCCGCTTGAGCGGGCTGATGTCGACGATCACCCCCACCAGGCCACCCGGCGAACCGTCCGGATTGCGGAAGCCGCTGACCGCGTACAGGGTATGATGCGGCCAGCCATCGGCGAAGGTGATGACGGGTTCCCGCATGATCCGCCCCACCTCGCGGATCACCATTTCGTCTTCCCGCTGGTAGAGCCGGCGGTCTTCCTCCGGCAGGTAATCGAGATCCAGCACCCGGCGGCCGATCAGCGACTGGCGCCGGGTGGCGAACGCGGTCTCGTAGGCGTGATTGCAGCCGAGAAAACGGCTGTCCGGCCCCTTGTAGAAGATTGGGTTGGGAATGTTGTCCACCAGCGCCTCCAACAAGGCGATCTGGTCGGCCAACTCGCGAGTCCGCGCCGCCACCTCGCCTTCCAGATCGCGGCGACTGGCCAGCAGCATCCGTCGCATCTCCTCCTGCGCCCCGAACAGCGCATCGATTTCCCGCCAGGAGGGCGCGAACGCCACCGGTCGCTCCAGATCCAGGCGGCCGATGCGCGCGCTGGCGCCCACCAGCATCTCGACCGGACGCGCCACCCGCCGGGCGACATGGTGCGACAACAGGAACGCCACCAGCAGCAGCGCAGCGAACAACGCCGCCAGCGCCAACACGTCGCCGGCGCCGATCGGCACGAAATCGCGGCGCGGCGCGGTGGTAACCACGACCAGTTGCTGGTCGCCGAAGCGGACTGGCAGGAAGAAACCGAGCCAGCGCTCGCCGGCGACGGCGAAGAACAGTACGGTCTCCGCCGGCCGGCCATCGGTTCGCCACTGTTCGAAAGCCTTGGCCAGATGCGGCAACCCGTTCTCGGCGGCAGTTTTCAAGACGCTGGAGCGGACCTGCTCGTCGCTCTCAAAGCGGGGGTGCCTCGGCAGGCCGAGCAGGCGGCTGTCGAGCGTCGTGATCGCCACCCGGCCGCCGGCGCTGGCGTTGACCGACTGGGTGAAGCGCGACAGATCGAACAGCTTCACGTCCAGGGCCAGCACCCGCAACTGGCCGGTCCGGGGATCGTGCCAGCGGGTCGAGACGGTGATACCCGGTTCGCGGGTGGTAAAAAACCGATAGGGTTCGGTCCAGTACAGGTCGCCATCCCGCGCCAGCGCCAGCGCACCCTGATACCAGGGACGGCGGCGAGCGTCGTAGTCGCGTTCCTGCCACTCGCCTTCGGTCGCTGGCGGCGGGGTATCGCGCCAAGTGAAGGTTTGCTGGCGCTGGCTCCAGTGCTCCGGATCGCTGACCCGGTTGCGCCATGCACCGTCCGGCGTTTTGAGCAGCAGGAATTCCCGACCGCGCTCGTCGGCGAACAACAGCGAGGTCACCCGGGGCTGACTGGCGACGAACGGTTCGAACAGCCGGTTGAACCCATGCAAGTCGTCCAAGCTGAACTGTTCCCGCAAGCCCCAGCGGCGGGCGGTGTCGATCATCCGCTCGATGTCCTCGATCAGCAGTCCGACGCGCTCTCCGGCGATCTCGGCGCCCTGGCGCAGCTCGCCGGCCGCCAACCGGTCGAACAGCGGCGAAAGAATCAGCGCGTATATGACCAGGCCGAAGGCCAGCACGGTCAAGCTGACCAGTAACCAAGTTCGCCAGATCAGATCCTCGCGCAGGCTGGGCAAGGTCTTCACGATGAACGGCTCCGGTCAGTCAGTCATCCTGGGACGGCCCCTCGGACAGCGGTGGAAATTCGGGATGAGGGGACTCCTG
>JAPUDV010000048.1 GCA_027492875.1 Candidatus Competibacteraceae bacterium
TAGGTCACACTGTTGACGGCCGCGTTGGTCATCGTCGCCGAGATGTGATTGAACGGCAAGGCCGGCGCCGGCAGGTTAGAACCTGGATCGTAAAAACCCGAGCCGTTGCTTGAGGTGGCGTTGATGACCACATTGCCGGTTGGCCCGGTGAACGAGATCGGCGTCCCCGGACAGGTCGGGGTAGCCGGCGGTGGTGCGAGGAGCTTGCTGATTCGCACCGCGTAACTGTTGCTGGCTTGGTTGTACTCCTGGATCGTCCAGACCGTCATGTCGTCGAGCGGATCGACGACGGTGAACGAGTAATCGCCCCAGCGTCGGCCCGAAGTGCCGCCGGGATCGGCGGGTGGATTGTAGTTGGCCGTGGTGGTGCCAAAGGCCGTGGCGGTGGTGGTGGGCGGTCCGGTCATGGTACCGAGCGTGTCGCCCGAAAGCCGGCTGACGTAGGCCGGGGTGGCGCCCACCGGAGTGCCGGCCATGGTGAATCCGGCGACGGCGTGTCCCTGCCCGGTCACCGTGATCGAAGGAATAAAGTACTGACGCGCTGCGGCGCGCGTGGCTGCATTGTCATATACCGTGCCCGACTGTACCAGCGTCGGCGTGGTGGTGAGGTTCTGGAATTCGTACCAGCGGGTGGCATTGCGCGACGCTGCCGCCGTGCTTGCGACACCGGCACTGCTAACCGTGAAATTGTGCGCCGCCCACAGTCGACCATTGCGGATCATCGCCTGGTAGAACCGGTCGTCGAGCGAGTCGAGAAGGCCGTTGTTGCCACCCGTGTTCCCGGCGTGCTGAACGAGGCGGATAGCCTGGGTGCCGGACAGTGTGGTCGTCGGCACGGTGACGGAGATATTGGCCGAGATCGTCGGGGTCGCGGAGCCTGGATTGCTGACCCGGCGGAACATGATCGTGCTGAAGGTCGCGTTATCGGGGCCGACAAAGTAACCCTCGGTCGCGGTCGGATCGAAGTTGTCGACGCCGCGCGGCGATTCCGGCCCAGCGCCCGCCCCCGCCGCCAGGTTGGCGAACATAGTGACGAAGATCGGGCCGGCGCCCAACACCGACGACTTCCGCACCACGTAGCCGTTGGTGCCGACGAAGCTGCCGGCGTTGCTGAACATGTTGCAGCCGATGTAAAGCGCGTTGATGTCGACGCCGAGCGAGGGGTAGTCGCAGAAATTGGTGCCGGGATCGGCCTGGAACTGGAAGAACGTCCAAACGGTACCGGCGCTGATGGTGCCGTTGCTCGCCGCGTCGCTCACCGCGACCAGCACGCGGTTGGCGGCCGTCGTCGTGCAGGTGGCGTTGGTGCAGGGTACATCGATGATGGTGAGAATCCAGCGGGCGGTGAAGCGGTCGTAGCGAATCTGCGGATCGCTGGTGAAGTTCAACACCACCGAGCCGGTCACCGGCGTCATCACCGAGGCGAAAAACACGTCGGGGTTGGCATTGAGAACGCCATCGGCTGCCCCCGCGCGGGTGTACGAACGAAGACGGCCGTTGACGAACGCGATGTACTGGGTCGGGCCGATCGTGCCCATGGAGTCGGGCGGAAAAGCGCCGGTGTCAGTGAGTGTGGGACCGTCAAAGGCAACAGATGTGGTGTGGCTTTGGGTCTTGAGAGGAGAGGGTGCAGCGCGGTCTTGCGATGGAGCTTCGGAGGCTTCCTCCTTCGATGGAGGAGGAAACCGCGAGACATCCGGCGCGTTCGAGTTTTGCGGTAGATTGCTGCGGTCCGGATACTCCAATTCGTGATCCGGATGCGAGGGTGTGGGGCCAAGGGGTTGCCGCTCCATGATTTGCTGAGTCGTTTGCGTGACACCCGAGGAACCTGGCCGTTGCACACCCATCGTCTGAGCTTCTGCTGTCGTGGTGAGCAACACCAGGAACAGCACGACCCCTAAGATCGCGTCTAATCTAGTATTTAGCGCCAAAAAATCCACAATATCCCCCTCAACGTGGAATACGATGCAACCCAGTAAGCCCTTAATAATACATATAAAACCATTTCAGATCGCCGATTTCAGCGCACCTGTTCGGGATTATTTTGTTCCCAAAGCGGGCAAGCGCCGACGATCCGTTGCACCAATGGGTGCCGCATCACATCGCGGGCATTGAAGAAGGCAAGGAGTCATTCAGCGTCCTGCCGCGCATGAACGCCAGCGGCGCGACTTCGATGATGCCACGATCGATCAGTTTGGTGACCCGCTCGAAACCCAGCATTTCGTACAGGGCATAGAATTCCACACCTCGAACAGGAACGCTATAGCATCGCCAGCGGGAGACCTGCGGACCGCCAGCGCCCATCATGGCGATAACCCTGGTAAAACACCTCGAAACTCAAGAGGAAGCACAACACGGCGCCGCCCGGTCGGCCAAACTGGCCGAGACCAATACGATCATTCCACGAAAAACGCCTGCACCCGTTCCAGCTTCCGCGTTCTCGGCATCGGCGGCAGGCTATCCAGAAATACCCGCCCGTAGGATTTGGTGAGCAGGCGCGGGTCGCAGAGCACCAGCACGCCCCGGTCGCTCACGTCGCGAATCAGCCGGCCCACCCCCTGCTTCAGGGTAATCACCGCATGGGGAAGCTGATAAGTGAGAAACGGATCCTCGCCCTGCTGGCGCAGGGATTCGATGCGCGCCTGCACCACCGGATCGCCGGGCGCGGCGAACGGTAGGCGGTCGATGATCACGCAGGACAGCGCCTCGCCGCGCACGTCCACTCCTTCCCAAAAGCTGGCGGTGCCCAGCAGCACCGCGTTGCCCGAAGCCCGAAACTGGCGCAGTAGCACCCCCTTCGGCGCCTCGCCCTGCACCAGCAGCGGATAGTCCAAGCGGCCCGCCAACCATCCCGCCGCCTCGCGCAAGGCCCGAAAACTGGTGAACAGTAGAAACGCCCGCCCCCGGCTGGCCGCCAGCACCGGCAAGGCCGCCTCCAGCAGCGTCGCCGTGTAGTGTGGCGACGCGGGATCGGGCAAGTCCGGCGGGTGATAAAGCAGGGTGTTGCGGGCGAAATCGAACGGGCTGTCCAAGCGCAACGCCGCATAATCCCGCAACCCCAGCCGCGCCGCGAAATGCTCGAACGCCTGCCCCACCGCCAGCGTCGCCGAGGTGAAGATCCAGACTCCCGGCTGCGCCGCCAGCCGCTCCTGAAACTTCGGCGCGATATCGAGCGGAGTCAAACTCAGCGTGAAGCCGCGCCCTCGGGTCTCGAACCAGCGCACGCTGTCGGGGTCGCTCTCTTGACCGGTCAACGCCGCCAGCCGCAATGCCAGATCCTCGCCGCGCCGGTGACAATTCTCCAAACCCTTGCCGCGTGACGCACCTTCCTTCAGCGCCTCGCGCAAGCGATCCAGCGTTTCGTGCAATTGCCCGAGCGCCTCCACCACCGCTGGCAGTCCGGCAACCTCCCGCCACAACGCCCGGCGCTCCGCTGTTCCCAACGCCTGCCGCAGCGTCAGGATCGCCGGCTCCAGCGATTCGGCCCTCCGGCGCAGGTCGGCGAAATCCGCCGCGTCCCGCGCCTGCTCCACCACGGTATCCCGTCCCAGTTCGCTCAACTGCCGGCCGCTCAATGACCGGCCAAGAAAGTGGGTGGCGATTTCGGGCAACTGATGCGCTTCGTCGAGGATGAACGCTTCCGCTCCCGGCAGCAGTTCGGCGAATCCGGTTTCCTTGATCGCCATGTCGGCGCAGAACAGGTGATGGTTGATCACCAGCACGTCCGCCGCCAACGCCTCGCGCCGCGCCTTGGCCAGAAAACAGTCAGCCAATTGCGGGCAGTCCTGCCCCAGACAATTGTCCACGGTGGAGGTCACGCGCGGCCAGATCGGGGACGTTTCCGGCACGTCGGGGATTTCGGCGATGTCGCCGCGACGGGTGTGGCCCGCCCAGGCGCGGATGCGGTGCAGTTCGGCCACTTGCTCGCGCGTGCTCAGACGTCCGGCCTGCTCGGTCGCCTGCAGGCGATACAGGCAGAGATAGTTGCCGCGACCCTTCAGCAACGCCGCCCGCACCGGCGCGTTCAATGCCTGTCGCACCACCGGCAGATCCTGGTGGTAAAGCTGGTCTTGCAGGTGACGGGTGCCGGTGGAAATGATCACCCGCGCCCCGGACAGCAGCGCGGGAATCAAATAAGCGTAGGTTTTGCCGGTGCCGGTGCCGGCTTCGACCACCAGCGTACCACCCTCTTCCAGTGCGGCGGCGACCGCCTCAGCCATCTGCTGCTGCGGCAGGCGCGGCGCGAACCCCGGCACTTGCCGAGCCAGCAGGCCGCGCGGACCCAATAGTTCGGCCGCATCCATGGAATCGTTCCGTTCGAGTGGACTTCAGCGCAACTGTGACGCCTTTGCCTCGGCTTCTTCCGCGCCGGCGGCGTTGCCGGCGGCCTTGCGGGCGACAGCCATCAGCTTCCAATTGCGGGCTTGCAGCGCCCGATTGCCACCGGCCAGGTTGTTGGACTTGCTCGCCAACGACTCGGCCTGCTGATACTCGCCCTGATGCAGGCGGATTTGGGCCAAATCGTGCCAGATTCCGGCGTTGCGCGGCTCGATGCGCAATGCCCGTTCGAGCGCCGCCCCCGCCTTGTCCAACTGGTTGCTCCGAACATATTTGTCGGCGCTGTCCAGCAGGGCGACCACCGCCTGATTACCCTCGCGAGTAATCTCCGCCGGGGGTAGATCGGCCGGTGGCGCCGGACGGGCGGGCGGCGCGGACGGCGCCTTGACCGGAGCCGCCGGAACCGCCGGAACCGCCGGAACCGCCGGAACCGTCGCCATGGCGACCGTCGATTCCGCAGTGGGCGGCGGCGGGCTAGGAGCCTGAGCCGGTGGTCGTGCCGGGGCTACGGGCCGTGTTTGCGGCACGAGCGGCTGCGGTTCGGGCAGCAATCCCGATGTCGGCGCCGTCTCGTAAAGACTGCCGGTATCCTGCGGATAGGAGGGATAGACCGGCTCCGGCTGCGGGGTCGCTCTGGCGTAGTCGTCGGCTCGCGGCGCGGGATAGGCCGGGTAACCCGGCTGCTGTGGGGCCGCGCCCGGCGGATAGGCCGGCTGCTGCGGGGCCGCGCCCGACGGATAGGCCGGCTGCTGCGGGGCCGCGCCCGACGAATAGGCCGGCTGCTGCGGGGCCGCGCCCGGCGGATAGGCCGGCTGTGCGTACCCACCACCACCGGGTTCCGGCGCATAAGGTCGGGCCGGTGCGCTACCGTAGTATGCGTTCGGATTGGCCGGCGCGGCGGCGTAAGGATCCGGTGCCGCCGGATAGGGCGCCGCCGGATAGCTGGAGGAGTACTCCCGCGGCAGGAGAGGATCCTGCTCGAGCGCCCGCCCCGCATTCACCGGCGGCGCCGGCCGCGGCTGGGCGTAGGTTTGCGGCGGACGGTTGCTGCGATCCACCACTGGAGCCCTATACGGTTGTTGCGAGTACGGCGTCGTACAGCCCGCAATCCCCAGCGCTAGCGCCAGCACCCCAAGATGAGACTGAAACCATTTATTCATCGATTTTCCCCACGGATCCGGCGACCCCGACTGGCATCCCGCACCACAATTTAAATCCATCATTGCCCCAACTTTACCCTTTCATCATCCACACCGCCACGCGCGGCCGACACGACCCCGATGGGCGAACCCGACCGACCACGACGGTGGCTTCATTGCATCAACCGCCGAAAGAAATCGCTCATCCCTCCCGAGCTTTCCGCATCTCCGGACGCATCCGGATCCGTCTCGCGCGGTTTGGAACGCTGGGCGGACTGCCCGCCGCAGGAGGTCGATCCACGCGGTCCGGAACCGCTCAGGAACGGCACCGGCTGGCCGCTCCGACAGCCCTGGCCGACCTGCAATCCGCTGCGTGGCTCCACCCGGATTTCCTCGACCCCCGCCGGCAACGGTGGATCCAGCGGGTCCAGATTCAAGCCCGCCATCAGATCCATCCAAACCCGCAACGCGCCGCTGGAACCGCTCAGGCCGGTGGGCTTGTTGTCATCACGCCCCAACCAAATCACCGCCAACCGGTTGCCGCTAAAGCCGGCGAACCAGCTATCACGATAGTCGTCGGTGGTGCCGGTCTTGCCGGCGATGTGCAAATCCGGCGACAGCTTGCTCTTCATGGCGCTGGCGGTGCCCGCCTTGACCACCTGTTGCATGGCGTTGATCACCAGATAAACCGGCCCCGGCTCGACCGCCTTCGCCACCTCCAGCGTGTAGTGCTGCAGCGACTTGCCGGTGGTGTCGGTCACTTCGCGAATGGCGCGCAGCGGCATGCGAAACCCATTACCGGCGATGGATGCATAGACCTGCGCAATTTCAAAGGGTGATACGTCCAGCGCGCCCAGCAGCAGGGACGGATACGGCTTGAGATCACGCTCCAGCCCCAAGCGCTGGAACATTTTCACCACGTTGATCACACCCATGTCCAGGCCAACCCGTACCACCGGGATGTTGTAGGAACGGGCCAGCGCGTCCCGCAACGTCACTCGGCCATGGTAACGCTTGTCGTAATTGGCTGGAGTCCAGCGCTGGCCACCCGAGGTGTAGATCAGAGGGCTGTCGTTCAACAGCGTCATCAGGGTATAGCGCTCGGGCTGCTCCAGCGCGGTCAGATACACCACCGGCTTGACCAGCGAACCCGCCGGCCGCTTGGCGTCGAACGCCCGGTTGAAACCGACCGTCTTCGGCTCTCGATCCCCCACCATCGCTAGCACCTCGCCGGTTTGGGTATCGGTCACGACGGCGGCGCCCTGCAACGGCCGGGCCTTGTGTTGGCTTTTTTCCAGCGCCGGCAAACTGTTGATCAGCGTATTTTCCGCCACCGCCTGCACCCGCGGGTCGAGCGTGGTAAACACCCGCAACCCTTCCGACACCAGATCTCCCGCGTTGTAGTACTGCCGCAGTTGCCGCCGCACCAGATCCAGAAACGCCGGATAGGCGGTGATGCCGCTGGCCGCCTTGACCGTCACGTCAAGCGACATGTCCTTGGCGACGGCGGCATCCTCGGCGCTGATCAGGTTTTGTTCGACCATGATATCCAGCACCAGGGCGCGGCGTTCCTTGGCGCGCTCCGGGTGGCGGCGTGGGTCGTAGTACGAAGGTCCCTTGATCATACCCACCAACAGGGCGATTTGATGCAGCTCCAGATTCTCCATCGACTCGCCAAAATAGAACTGGCTAGCCAAGCCGAAGCCATGAATCGCCCGACTGCCGTCCTGCCCCAGATAGATGGCGTTGCTGTAGGCTTCGAGGATGTCATCCTTGCCGTAGCGCGCGTCGATCAAAATCGCCATGAGGATTTCGTTGATCTTGCGCGTAAGGGTCCGTTCGTTGCTCAAGAACAGATTTTTGACCAACTGCTGGGTCAAAGTGCTGCCGCCCTGCACCGTCCGCCCGGCGCGCAGATTGGCCAGCATGGCGCGGAAAATACCTTTGGGATTGATGCCGGAGTGCTCGTAGAACGAGCGATCTTCGACCGCCAGCAGGGTATCCACCAGGGCGGGCGGCAAATCCTTGCCCTTGAGCAGGATACGGTCCTCATAGTGCGCCGGATAGATGCCAGCGATCTCCGGCGGGTCCAACCGCAGCAGGCCCGGGGTTTCCTGTCCGTCCAGACTGGCCAGCTCGACCAGGATATTGCCGGCGAACACCAAACGAATATGGCGCGACGGCTCCGTGCCGTCCCAGAACGCAAACTCGCGGGTCACGACCTCGAAGATTTCGCCCCGCCGGGCGAAGGCGCCCGCGCGATCCGGCGCCGCGCCACCGCCGGGCGGCGGCGCACAGATTCCCGGCGGCGGTGGCTTGTTGCGCCGGAGCGGGCGTTTGCTGCTTGGAACCGGCGGCGGCGCGTCCGGGCAATTCACATCGCGGTAGTTCAGCAGCTTCAGCTCCTGGGCGAAGGCATCGGCGCCGAGCGACATGGTTTCAAACAATTCCAGCGGCCGGGCGTAAACTTTGGCGGGCATGGCCCAGCGCTTCTGGTCGAATTCGGCGCGGATGACCGCATCCAGATACAGCATGTACAGGCTCAGCCCGAGCACGCCCAGCAGCAGGCTGCCCAGCAGCAGCGAAAACAGCAGCGACGACAAGGATCGCAGTATGTTCGGGCCAGTCCTGCCGGGCCGTGCCCCGGCGTTCGGTCTGGGTTTGCGGGAAGGTTTGCCTTTAGCCATGCCTGTTCCAGTCTGGACGCGCCCCGCTCTTCAATCCGCTTGGCGCGATACGGTGTTTCTGTCTTATCCTACGGTCTCGATTTTTTTCGCTTCGGAGTCCGGCGCGTGCACCCTGTCAACGAAACCCTTGACCAGACCACCCTGATCGCGGCGCTCCTGCAACCGGACCGCTACCCGCACCCGGTAGCCGCCGTCGAGCACTTGCAGACGCACATCTCGCATGTCCTGCTGGCCGGGGACTACGCCTACAAGATCAAAAAACCCCTGAACCTGGGATTTCTGGATTTTACCAGCCTGACCCGAAGGAAATACTACTGCGAGCAGGAATTGTGCCTGAACGACCGGCTGGCGCCCGATGTGTATCTCGATTGCGTGCCGATCGGCGGCAGCGCCGACCGACCGATTCTGGGCGTCGCCGCAGGGGAAGCCATCGAATACGCCGTGCGCATGCGCCGCTTCGCCCAGGATGCGCTGCTGGATCGGCAGCTCGCCGCCGGCCGGCTGGAAAACCGGCATATGGACGCCTTGGCCCGGCGACTGGCCGTTTTTCATCGCGCCATCGCCACGGCCGACCCCGCCGCGCCCTTCGGCGATCCACAACAGATCCAGCAGCCGATGCTGGATAATTTCACCCAGACCCGGCCGCTGCTAGATGATCCCGCCGATCTCGATGCGCTGGACGCCGTGGAGCGCTGGACGCTGGACGCCGGCGAGCGGCTCCGGCCGCGACTGGCCGAACGCAAGGCCGGCGGCTGGATCCGCGAGTGCCACGGCGACCTGCATCTCGGCAACATGATTTTGACCGACACCGACCAAATCGCCATTTTCGACTGTATTGAGTTCAACGACAATTTCCGCTGGATCGATGTCAGCAACGACCTGGCCTTTCTGACCATGGACCTGCGCTTTCGCGGCGCCGGGCACTTCGCTCAACGACTGCTGAACAGCTATCTGGAGTTCAGTGGTGACTTCGCCGGCGTGGCGTTGTTGAACTACTACCAAGTCTATCGGGCGATGGTGCGGGCCAAGATTAACGCTATCCAGTCCAGTCAGGACGGCGGTCCGGGCGCGGCCCGCGACCGGTGCCGGGCCTATCTGCAACTGGCGCTGGCGCTGGCCCGCGAGCCGGCGCCATTCCTGTTGATCACGCACGGCGTTTCCGGTTCCGGCAAGTCGCGCCGGACCGGCCAGTTGCTGGAGGCGCTGCCCGGCGCCATCCGCGTCCGCTCCGACGTGGAACGCAAACGCCTGTTCGACCTCGGCCCGTTGGACGACAGCCGCTCGATGCTCGGCCAGGGCTTGTACACCACCGAGGCCAGCGCCCGCACTTACCAGCGCCTGTACGAACTGGCCGATCGGCTGCTGGCCGCCGGCCACCCGGTGCTGGTGGACGCCACCTTCCTCAAACGCGCGCACCGGCAACCGTTTCGCGCGCTGGCCACCCGCCATGGCGTGCCCTTCCTGCTGCTGCATTGCGCCGCCGATCCGGCGACGCTGCGCCAGCGAGTCGCGGCGCGGCGGGCGCGCGGCGACGATGCCGCCGAAGCCGATGTCGAGGTGCTGGAGCGGCAATTGCGTCATGTCGAACCGCCGGGGCCAGACGAAAGCCCGCTGGCCAGCCATGGCGATGGCGATCTGGAACGGCTGCGGGCCGCCGTTCTGGCTAGCGTTCCCGCTTGACCCGGTACAGTTCCCGCGTCTTCAGCGCCCGCCCCCGCAACTGCTCGGCCAGCGCGGCCCGGGTCAGACGCTTGACCTCCCGCAACACGTCAGGGTCGGCCAGCAGCCCGTCGCGCAAGGCCAGCAGCCCCCGACCGGAAATCGGCACGCCGGACCAGCCTGAATCGGCGGCCAGCGGACCCCGATCCAGCACGTAGCAGTAACGCTGCTCGGCAACGATCGGCGTCCCGCCGGCAGCTTCGCGTTCCAGGTTCAAGCCGTAGCCCAATTCTTCCAGCAGGCGCTTTTCGAACCGCCGCAACGGCGGCTCCGCGTCGGTCGCCACCGCCAGCTCCGCCAACAGCGCCCGGTAGGCGACGAACAGTCCGGGCAGCGGGTCCTGTCGCGGCAGCAACCGCACCAGCAGTTCGTTGACATAGAGTCCGGCCAGCACCTGGGCAGGCGGCAGCGACGCGGGCCGCTCCGTTTCCTCGGCCGCTGTCAAGGCCGCCAGATCGCCAGCTCCGCTCCAGGACAGCAGCAGGGGTAAAAACGGTTGCAGCACGCTTTTCAACCGCGACCGGGAAGACGCGGCGCCGCGCGCCACCAAACCCAGCCGGCCGTGCTCGCGACTGAACGCTTCCAGCAGCAGACTGGTGTCGCGATAGGGGCGGCGGTGCAGGATAAAGGCGGGTTGTAACAACACGCGCATGGTGCGAGGGAAGCCGGCGGATCAATGCGGGGAGATCAAGACGTTGGTGGGTCAGCGTAGCCCAAACTCCGTAGAACCCGTTCGTCGTCGGACCAGCCCTCGCGCACCTTGACCCAGGTTTGCAGGAATACTTTGCGACCGAACAGGCGTTCCATGTCCTTGCGAGCCTGGCGGCCAACCTCGCGCAACATCGCTCCCTTCTCCCCGATGACGATCCCCTTCTGAGTCTCACGCTCCACCCAGATCAGCGCATGGACGCGCGTCAGCCGGCCTTCGTCGACAAAATGTTCGATTTCGACGGTCAGGGCGTAGGGCAATTCCTCGCGCAACAGCCGGGTCAACTTCTCGCGGATCAATTCGGCCGCCAGAAAACGCTCGCTGGCGGTGGTCATCTGCTCTTCGGGAAACAGCGGGTCGCGGGCCGGCAGCAAGCGGGCGATCACTTGCTCCAGCGCTGCCACGTTGTCGCCGTTGATCGCCGCCAGCGGCACCACTTCGCTGAAATTCCGCCTGCTGGCCAGATCTCGCAGAAACGGCAGCAAGCGGCTCTTGTCGGTAATCCGATCCACCTTGTTGGCCGCCAACACCACCGGCCCGGCAAAATCCGCCAGGCGGTGCAGGACATCCTCATCCTCCTCGGTCCAGCGCAACGCCTCGACCACCCATACCACCACATCGACATAACCCAGCACGCTGGCCGCCGCCCGGTTCAGGTAGCGGTTCAATGCCTGCCGGCCCCGGCGGTGCAGGCCCGGGGTATCCACATAGACGATCTGGGCATCCGGCAGGGTCTGGATGCCGAGAATGACGTGCCGGGTGGTCTGCGGTTTGGGTGAGGTAATACTGAGCTTCTGGCCGATCAACCGATTCAACAGGGTGGATTTCCCCACGTTGGGCCGGCCCAGCAGGGCGGCATAACCGGCGCGAGTGGCGGTCATCGCATCTGCTCCAGCAAGCGGCGGGCGGCTTCCTGCTCGGCCTTGCGGCGGCTGCTCCCCACCGCGACCGCGCGAAGCTCGGCGACCACGCACTCCACCGTGAAGCTTTGCGCGTGCGGCTCGCCGCCGATCTCCAGCACGTTGTAGGCCGGCAGCGGCTGCTGCCGGGCTTGCAGGTACTCCTGCAAACGGGTTTTTGGATCCTTCAAGTCGCTGGCGTCGACCAACCGCTCCAAGCAACCTCGGTAGAGGTGCAACACCAAATCGCGGCAGGCCGCCAGGCCGCCGTCCAAATACACTGCGCCGAGAACCGCCTCCAGGGTGTCCGACAGAATCGATTCGCGGCGAAAGCCCCCGCTTTTAAGTTCGCCCAAACCCAAGCGTAGCCAGTCTCCCAACCGCAGGTCACGCGCCAGTGCCGCCAGGGTTTCACCCTTGACCAAGCTAGACCGCAAGCGGCTCAATTCGCCCTCGCTGGCCTTGGGATAATGTTGGAACACGTATTCGGCCACGATCAGATTCAGGAGCGCATCACCCAGAAATTCCAGCCGTTCGTTGTTATGCGACGAGGCGCTGCGGTGGGTGAGCGCCTCTTCCAGCAGTTTGGACTGGCGGAAGGTGTAACCCAGGGCGGCGCTCAGGCGGGACAACGGCGGGTTCACAGGTTCGGATTCAGCGGAATGGCTTCGTCGACCTTCAACACCACGGACAAGCCGTAGAAAAGATTGCGCTCGTCCTGATAGATCAAGTCGAGCACCCGGCCGCTGCGGTCGTTGCGGATCTTTAAATTCCGAGCCGAAATGTTATCCACATAACCGATGTCAAAGCGTTTCTGGATGGCGTTCTGGATGTCGATCGGACTCATCTGCGCCAGTTGCGGTTCCTTGCGGATGCTTTCGATGGTGGACTTGATCGTGAAATACTGGATATACATCGGCACGACCTTCATCCCGATCAACGCGACAAAGGCGATCACGATCATCAACAACAGCATGCCGATGATAGTCATGCCGCGCTGCCCACCAATCTTTCCGCTTTTCGTCAAGTGCTTCGCCCGCATTGTTTCGTGCCTCCCGGTTTGCCTACTCGATGCTACTGCCGATTCGACCGCACCGGCCGTTGAAGGTGACGCAATCCCAGTTCATCCAGATGAAGAACGCCTTGCCGATCAGATTCTCTTCCGGCATTGGCCCCCAAATCCGGCTGTCGCTGCTGTTGTCCCGGTTGTCACCCATCATGAAATAATGTCCGGCCGGCACCTGGTATTTCCAGCCGACCGTGCCGTCTGGCTCCCGATGGAGTTGGAGGTCGGGCCAGAGTCCAACCAACCCCCAGCCACCGTCGGTCCGCACCTGAATGCGATGGGTGATCGCACCCAGTCGCTCGTCGAACTGCCGGTAGCCTGGCTCGTTGGGACTCTCCGGCACCGGCGTCAGCGGGACTGGCTGACCGTTAATTCGCAACTGCTTGTCACGGTATTCCAACACATCGCCGGGCAGACCGACCACCCGCTTGATGTACGCCACCGTCGGCTCGCGCGGATAACGGAATACGGCCACATCCCCCCGCTCCGGTTGGCCGTTACCGAAAATCTTGGTGTTGAGCACCGGTAGCCGCAAACCATACGCAAATTTGCTGACCAGGATGAAATCGCCCTTGAGCAGGGTGGGCAGCATGGATTCCGAAGGAATGCGGAACGGCTCGACCACGAACGAGCGCAACACCAGCACCGCCAGGATGACCGGGAAAAACGACTTCGACAGATCCACATACCACGGCAGCTTCCCCGCCACCGGTCGCGCCTGGCCGGCGCCGCCTATCATCAGGGCACGGATCCGCCGTGGCGCCAGCACCAGCGCATCCAATAACCAGATGCTCCCGGTCAAAACGGTCAGCACCACCAGAACAGCAGCAAAATCAATGTTCATGGGCATGAAAATCCATTACGGTGAGACCATGCGTCTCATGAGTTTTTATCCATCCGCAGCACGGCCAGGAACGCTTCCTGGGGAATTTCCACCTTGCCGACCTGTTTCATCCGTTTCTTGCCGGCTTTCTGCTTTTCCAGCAGCTTGCGTTTACGGCTCACGTCGCCGCCGTAGCACTTGGCCAACACGTTCTTGCGCAGCGCTTTGACGGTGGTGCGGGCGATGACCTGGCTGCCGATGGCAGCCTGGATCACGGCCTCGAACATCTGGCGGGGAATCAGCTCCTTAAGCTTGACCGCCAGCTCGCGGCCCCGGTACTGGGCCTGTTCGCGGTGGACGATGACCGCTAGCGAATCCACCCGTTCGCCGTTGATCAGCACATCCAGTTTCACCAGCGGCGCCGCCTGGAAGCGGTCGAAACTGTACTCAAACGACGCGAAACCGCGGCTGACCGACTTCAGGCGATCAAAAAAATCCAGCACTACTTCACTCAGCGGCAATTCGAAGCTCAGTTGCACCTGACCGCCGGCATAATGCAAGTCTCGCTGCACGCCACGCTTTTCGATGCACAGCGTGATGATGGCGCCGAGATAATCCTGTGGGGTCAGAATATGGGCGACGATGATCGGTTCGCGAATTTCGACAATTTCGTTGGCCGGCGGTAGCTTGGCGGGATTGTCGATTTTCAGGATCTCGCCCTTGGTGGCTAGCACCTCATAAATGACGGTCGGCGCGGTGGTGATCAGATCGAGATTATACTCCCGCTCCAACCGTTCCTGGACGATCTCCATGTGCAGCAGGCCCAGGAAACCGCAGCGGAAACCGAAGCCCATCGCCTGCGAGGTTTCCGGCTCGAAATGCAGCGAGGCATCGTTCAATCGCAGTTTTTGCAGCGCTTCGCGCAGGTTGCCGAAGTCGTCCGCATCGACCGGGAACAGCCCGGCAAACACCCGTGGTTGCACTCGCTGGAACCCCGGCAGCGCCGCCGTCGCCGGCCGGTCGGCTCCGGTCAAGGTGTCACCCACCGGCGCACCGTCGATATCCTTGACGCCGGCGATGATATAGCCGACCTCGCCCGCGTTCAGGATCGGCCGTTCGCCGCGCTTGGGGGTGAAAATACCGACCGATTCGACCTGGAAGGTCCGGCCGGTGGACATCACCTGGATTTTCTGCTTGGGCGCGATCCGGCCGTCCACGACCCGCACCAGCGAAATGACACCGACGAAGTTATCGAACCAGGAATCGATGATCAGCGCCTTGAGCGGCCCGTCCGGGTCGCCCTTCGGCGGCGGGATATGCACGATGATTGCTTCCAGCAGATCGACCACCGCCAGTCCGGTCTTGGCGCTGACCCGCAGAGCCTGGCTGGCGTCCAGGCCGATAATGTCGCCGATCTCGCGCGTCACCCGTTCCGGGTCGGCGGCGGGCAGGTCGATCTTGTTGAGCACCGGCAGGACTTCGAGCCCCTGCTCGATGGCGGTGTAGCAGTTAGCGACGCTCTGCGCTTCGACGCCCTGCGCGACGTCCACCACCAGCAGCGCGCCCTCGCAGGCAGCCAGCGAGCGGGACACCTCGTAGGAAAAATCCACATGCCCCGGCGTATCGATGATATTGAGCTGGTAGGTTTGGCCGTCGCGGGCCGCGTAGCGCAGCGACACGCTCTGCGCCTTGATGGTGATGCCGCGCTCCCGCTCCAGATCCATCGAGTCGAGCACCTGATCGGCCATTTCCCGCGCGCTCAACCCGCCGCAAATCTGGATGAAGCGATCGGCCAGCGTGGATTTGCCGTGGTCGATGTGCGCGATGATTGAAAAATTACGAATGTGATCCATGAAATTCCACTACACCCCGACCGCCGGCGCGCCATCCCGGCCGGCGAACGTTTGGGGTAGATGCGTAAAAGCCCCCGCTGCCGCTCGGGCGCGGAGGCTTGCGAGTATGGTTATCGAACAGGAAGATGATTATAGCGATATCACGGCCGGGAAAGCACACCCGTTGCCGGCGCGCCCCCGGCGGTCCGGCGCAACACTCGGGGCTGGAAACGAATATCGTCCTGAAAGCGTTTCGACAGGACCCGCACCGCCAGAAATCCCAATCCCAGGCCCAGTGCGCCCGACAGCACCACGAGATCCTCGCCCGCACCGGCGAACGCCACTTGCCCCAGAAGCGCTCCCGCCAGGAGCAGGAGCAGCGGCAACAAGTAAGCCAGCAGCGCTCCCCGCAGCAGCACGCCATCGGCCAAACCAACACATACTTCGTCGCCCGCCCGCAGCGGCTCTTCCGCGATTGCCCGCACCCGGATCCGACGGCCGCTCCAGAGCTTTCCCAGCACCGCCGTGCCGCAACCCTCGCTGGCGGCGCATGCGCCACAGGCCGAGCGCCGCTGGATTTCGATCCAGGCGTGGCCATCGCCAGCCTCCACCACCACCGCGCGCTCTTCAATCATGGTTTAGTCGCCTCGGGAGCATATTGAATCGCGGCGGCGATGCGCTGCACGGTTGCCGCCGGCACTTCTCCGACCACCAGAATCTGATAGCCGTCCAGTAGTTTGCCAAAGGCATGCATCGACCCCAGTTGCGAGCCTCCCCGCAGCAGAACCGGCGCTCCGTCCAAGTGCTCCACGAACACCGAAATGGTCGCCAACCCGTCGGCGAACACCATATGCTCGGTGGCATGATGGCCAGAGCCTTTGGTAAAGCGGTTATGCAACACCTTGACAAAACCGTCCGGTAACTGGTTCACGCGCCACGCCGACTGCGTCACCGGCTCGACGGCGGAAGGCGGCTGCCCTTCGCTGGAATCCTGACTGACCTCGGGCGGCTTTGCATCCAAAGACAGTGATGGCGATTTAAAAGCCTCTTCATCGATCTGCGGCTTGATCTGGAAATCGGTGAACATCATCTGTTCGACCGGGTGGCCCTGTCCGTCCAGCAGGGCCGAGCGCAGCAACATGCCATTGTGCTGGTCCAGCCACAATCGATAACCGAATCGCCAGGCATCCCGCGGCTTGATAGCGATCACCTGCGCTTCCAGACCTGCAATTCGATCCTTGCCCAGCGTTTCAAATTCATAGTGACTTTCCAATCGCCCGAGTTCGCGGGGTACAGACAGCGGAAAGCGGGAACCTCCGTAGCTACCACCGCCGAACGTCTCGTGCTGTTTGGGCAACAGGCAGGTCACACTGTTATTGGCCACCAAAACTTCCCGCAGCGGGCCATTCAGGGAAAACAAGCGCTGCCGTTCGCCTTCGGGACCGCCGCCGTGAATGACCCGCATGGCCTCCACATGGGGACCCTGAACGTAGATGAAGGTCCCTTCGTAGTTCAAGGTTTGGGTCGCCTGAATCATTCGTTCCAGCCAGTGCCTCGCCTCTTCGGTCACCGGTTGAGACCAGCCGGCGGACGACAGCGACCCGGCCGCGAACGCCAGGGCGGCGCAGTGCAATAACGTGCGCTTCATTCGTAAAATCTTAGCGGCTGGGCTGCTGGTAGCCGACCATGCGCACGTAAGGCAACATGCCGTGCATGCTGTTCAGGGAAGCATAACCGTTGTGGTTGACCAGATAACTGCTCAATCGGGCTTCAACCGGTTCGTTGGAAGCGTCCGTCTGCCGGACGGTTGCGGCAGCCCTCGCCACGAAGGGAGCGAGGGCAGGGGTGGAGGGGTTGCTGGTGGCCAGCGGAGCGTTGGGAGCGAGCAGGGTGTCGGTTTGGGTCAGTTTGAATCCAAAGAGAGCAACGAGCACCACCGACGCGGCCAACCCGAACCCCGTAACCGGCTTGTACCACGCCGGCAACGATTTGCCAGCCTGCCGAGGCAAAGGCTCGGCCGCGATTATCTGGCCGATGCGCGCGGCGAACCCCAGGTCGAGCGCATCGGGCAAATGGCTTTGCATCACGTCGCCGATCAGGTGATAGCGGGACCAGCATGTCTGTAAATCGCTATCCCGATACAGCCGGCGCAACATTAGATCGATTTCCATGTCATCAAGTTCGTCGTCGACCATCGCCGAAAGCTGGCTCGCCGCGATGTTGGTATCATCCGCGGCTTGCGCCGATAGTTGTTCAGCCGTCTTATCAGCCATGACTCTATCCCGAAACTAGCTTAATAGTGGACGCAATTTGGTGTCGATCGACTCCCGTGCCCGAAAGATCCGGGAACGCACCGTACCGATCGGACACCCCATGGTTTGGGCAATTTCCTCATAACTCATTCCTTCGAGTTCCCGCAGGGTGATCGCCGTGCGCAGATCCTCCGGCAAATCCTCGATCGCCTTGAACACCGTTGCTTCGATTTCGTCCTTGAGCAACAGCCGTTCGGGGGTTTCGTATTCCTTCAGCAGGGACTGGCCCTCGTATTGCTCGGCTTCCTGGGCGTCGATGTCGGAACCCGGCGGGCGCCGGCCTTGGGCGACCAGATAGTTTTTAGCCGTGTTGATGGCGATTCGATAAAGCCAAGTGTAAAACGCGCTGTCGCCGCGGAAGCCGGGCAGTGCCCGGTAGGCTTTAAGGAACGCCTCTTGGGAAACATCCAGGGCTTCGCTGGGATCATGCACATAGCGGGAAATCAGTTTGATGATCTTGTATTGGTACTTGCGCACCAGCAGATCGAACGCATTTTTGTCGCCTTTCTGTACCCTTTGGACCAGATCGCGGTCCAGATGACCCTCGCCCATCCGGGCAGACCCCTTTCGACTCAATGGCAATCTCCGTGCGACCATGACGGTAGACAAACGCCCGCCCCGTTAGTTCGCAGACCTGCCGGGATATGGTTATAGTGTGAATTACGTAGTAGCGGGATGAAATCGCAGGGCCGCCGTCCAACCCGTTGACGGCACCTTATTTCGCGCAACGATACCCCATTCATGGAGTCGCTCACAAGCCATGGCTGCCTCACCGGTTTTCACCGACGTCCTGATCATCGGCAGCGGCGCCGCCGGCCTCGGCCTGGCGCTGCGACTGGCCGACACCGCTCGTGTCGTCACGCTCGCCAAGGGAGCATTGCACGAGGGCAGCACGTACTATGCCCAAGGTGGCGTATCGGCGGTACTGGACGCCGGCGATTCCATCGAGTCGCATGTGCAGGACACCCTGATCGCCGGAGCGGGCTTGTGCCACAGCGACGCGGTACGCTTTACGGTGGAACACGGCCGGGCGGTGATCGAATGGCTCAGCGCGCAAGGCACCCCCTTCACCCGGGAGCCCAACGCCGCAGGCGGCGTCGACTATCACCTGCATCGCGAGGGCGGCCACAGCCACCGGAGGATCGTTCATGCCGCCGACGCCACCGGCCGCGCCATCCAGGCCACGCTGGAGCAGCGCGCCCGCCAACACCCCAACATCACCCTCAACGAGCAATACAGCGCCGTCGATCTGATCACCAGCCACAAGCTGGGCCTGAGCGGCAACCGTTGCCTGGGCGCTTATGTGTTGAACCGGCACACCGGCCAGGTCGAGGTTTTTGCCGCCCGCTTCGTGGTGCTGGCGACCGGTGGCGCCAACCGGGTTTATCTGTATTCCAGCAACCCGGACGGTTCCACCGGCGACGGCATCGCCATGGCTTGGCGGGCCGGCTGTCGGGTGGCCAACATGGAGTTCATCCAGTTTCATCCCACTTGCCTGTACCATCCGCAGGCCAAGAATTTTCTGATTTCCGAGGCCGTGCGCGGCGAGGGCGGCCTGCTGCTGCTGCCGGATGGCAGCCGTTTCATGCAGCATTTCGACCCTCGGCTGGAACTGGCTCCACGCGACATCGTGGCCCGGGCCATCGACCATGAGATGAAGCGGCTGGGCGCCGAATGCGTCTACCTCGACATCAGCCACAAGCCGGCCGATTTCATCCGCTCGCACTTTCCCAACATTCACGCCAAGTGTCTGGAATACGGCTTCGACATGACCCGGCAACCGATCCCGGTGGTGCCGGCGGCGCACTACACCTGTGGTGGGGTAATGACCGATCTGTCTGCCCGCACCGATCTGGAGGGGCTCTACGCCATCGGCGAGGTCGCCTTCACTGGCCTGCACGGCGCCAACCGCATGGCCAGTAATTCGCTGTTGGAATGTCTGGTGTTTGCGGCGGCGGCGGCGGACGATATCCACTCGCGCTTGGAACACGCCCCGGAGCCGCCCCTGCTACCAGACTGGGACGAAAGCCGGGTCACCGATTCCGACGAGGAGGTGGTGGTCAGCCACAACTGGGCGGAGTTGCGCCAGTTCATGTGGGACTACGTAGGCATCGTCCGCACCGACAAGCGCCTGCAGCGCGCCCAGCATCGCGTGGAACTGCTGTTGCGGGAGATCGGCGAGTATTACGGCAACTTCCGCATCAGCGGCAATCTGATCGAACTGCGCAATCTGGCGCAGGTGGCGGACTTGATTATTCGCTGCGCCCTGGCGCGGCGGGAAAGCCGGGGCCTGCACTATACCCTTGATTACCCCAAAGCCAACGAATCCACCCCGGTACGAGACACCGTGCTGGTGCCGGGGAATTTCGCCGGTGCTGACGCGCCGCCGTTTTGGGAAAAGTAACCTTAGGG
>JAPUDV010000049.1 GCA_027492875.1 Candidatus Competibacteraceae bacterium
CTGGCCTGGCTGATGGGCGGATTACGAGGGAGGTTGTGGCGGCGACGTCTATAAGCGCGGTACAAAAACTCCCCTCTCCCCTTGAGGGAGAGGGGTTGGTGGCGAGGTGTGCGGGAATCCCATTCGGCAGTTCCAGAAAGCCTCGTAGCCAGGCTTTCTTCGCTTCGGCCAAGCCCGCCATTCCATCCAGTTTGACCCTCGCATAGGTTGCCCATGCGAGTCGGGCCAGAGCTTAAGAAGCGTTTTTGTGCAGCCTTCTTGGACTTAAGGTGTTGAAAAACACCCCTCACCTCAACCTCTCTTCCATGGAGAGAGGGGTTTTTTCGTACAGCCCCTAAGAGACCCCGCGCCGCCGCTGCTCCAGCCAGAACGTCAGCGCCAGCGCACCGCCGCCGGTGATCAGCAGGCTGAGAAACCATCCCAGGTCTTCGGCCAGATGGGCGAAGAACAGCGTATAGATTTGAATGATCAGAAAGGTCGCGCCGTAGCCGGTCAGCATCCGCATCGCCAGCCGCGCGCCCAGCCAGATCAGCATTCCGTTTAGACCCGCCCACAGCAGGTTGAACAGCGCCAGTTCGGCGGCGCCGCCCAAATGCCAGCGGTGGCTTTCCAGGTCGAAATTGCCGAACAGCGACAGCAGCCACAGCGCCATTTCGGCGAAGAACAGTCCTCCGGACAGCCAGATTTTAAAAAATCCCCGATAGGGCGCCAGCGGCCCCTGTTCGCTCTGTTGGTGAATGACGGCGACGGCGATGATCGCCAGCGCCGCCGCCAGAAAGCGCAGCGGGTAGCTCATCCCGAACCAGTAAGCGCCCCAGCCGGAGGCGTAGCCGGTAAAGCCGCCGAACCAACCGAAGAACACCACGGCGCTGAGGAGCAGTAGCAACGGGTTGTTGAGCGTGTAGCTGAGGGCGAGCAAGGCCAGCAGATCGATCAGCAACAGGGCCGGCCAGTTGCCGGAGCCGGTGGAAAAAATCGCGCCCAAGTTGAATGTCAGGCCGATCAGCAGCAAACCGCCTAGCAGCTCCAGGCTGGATGCGGTCAGAACCAGGCCGGGGCGGGTGCGCTTGAGCCATTGCGCGCCGCCGAAGCTGGCGACCGTCGCCACGCCCACCAAGACCGCCAGCTTTTCCAAGGTAAAGTCGAACAGGGTCCGGCCAAGGATGACCAGTCCCGCCATGACGCTGATCGCGCCAAAGAGCAGGAACCAGCGTCCCAGCGAACGCCAGTCCCAGCCTTCGAGCGGATAGCGCGCGCTCAGCTGGGCATGTTTCGCAGCGTCCAACAGTCCGTTGCGGAGCAGTTCGTCCAGTTCCCGGCGGATGCGGCGGATGCGGGATTGCGGGTTCATGGTTGCCGCTCCCGTGGGGCGACCTGGCTCCAATGCTCGCAGGCATAACCGAACGCCATCGCCAGCGCGCCGCCGAGCAGGAAGAACAGGCCGAGCGAGAACGAATCCCAAAAGTGTTCGTAGTAGCGGGTGTACAGGTCGATGGCCAGGAAAACGATGCCGAAACCGGTGAAGCGGGTGTCGTGCAGGCGGGCGCCAGCGATGATTTGGGCAATGCCGGCGGCAGTGAACACCAGCACCCAATCCAGCGGTCCGCGCGGCAGGGTGAGGAACCACAAGGACAGGTTCAGATACAGCAAGCCGAAGATCAGATACAGCCCGCCGAAGCCGATACAGCGCCGCAGGGGGCCGAGTTCCAGCCGCCGTTCGTGCCAGATACCCAGCGCAATCGTGGCCAGCGCGATGACCGCCATCAAGCGTTTGTCCTGGATGTGGGCGAAATAAGTGCCATGCCCGCCGTAAGCGTGCCAGGCGCCCAATCCGTGGAAGAACAGCAACAACCCTAACAGCAGCGGCCAGCGCAGGTGATAGCGATAGGCGGTCAGGGTGGCAAGCACGCCGGTCAGTAGCAGGATGAGCGGGATGTTCCGTCCGGTGCTATCGCCACCCAGCAAGGCACTCTGGAGCAGCACGAAGACACCGAACGCCGCCGCCAGGCTGGCGGTGATCAGCACCGAGCCGGTGAAGGGGCGGGCTTGCCGGGGATCGGTGGCGAATTGCACCCCGAAGTACCAGAGTCCCGCGCCGACCGCCGCCAGCAGTACCGCCGCCAGCAGGGCCGATTCCGATGCCATGGCGATGAAGGCGAGCACCGCCAGCCCCAGTTGAAAAATGGCGAACAGCCCCAGCCATTTCAACAGCGCGGCCAGGAAGCGGCCAGGGGATTCGTAGCGTGGTAGCAGGGTTTCCAGCAACGGCCGGTCGATCAGTCCCTGCTGGTGCCAGGCGGTGACTTCGCGGGTGAGCAGGTCGTGGGTGATGGGGCGCATGGCGGTGATTCCAGGAAAAATGCCTACTTGCAGTATATGCTTTTAGTGGTGGAATGTACTTGACCCGAGCCATTCAAGCCGGTTTCATGATGGATGGGGATCGCTGGGGGACTGGCATTGTTGCCGAGGGTGTTGTTGCAGGCGACGGGGTAGTTGATTCGGAGTTGAGGTGAAAGAGCGCCTTGTATGAAAGTTGGAGTATTATCCAGAAGCTATAAATCATTGCTATAAATTTGATCCAAGCACGGCCAGAATTTATAGCTGAAAAAGTGTCCTTAGAGGGGGCTAAAAATAATTTTAATTTTATGGATAGAATCGCAGATGTAGTTGAGGTCTTAGCGAAAGAAGTAGATGCACAGACATCTGGATATAGCGTTCCTCTCTGAGTTGTGGGATCACTGTTTCGAACCACCCCGGCGCTACGCGCCACCCCTCCTTGTCCAAGGAGGGGAATGTTCGCAACTGATTTGGGAACGCTATATAAACTGGCAATAGCTGAAGAACTCTTAGAGTACCAAAAAATCTTTCATTGTCGCTAGAGAACAGATCAAAGCTGATTTAATAGCCGCGCAGCCAAGAGTAACACTTGGAAAACAACCAAAAGAAGCACAACCTAGACAAGAATCTTCTTGAAAAGAAATAAAGATGGTAACATCTGGAATGCGGATTAAATTCGGTGATTGTTAGAAAGCAGGAGAAAGGAAAAATGTCAGAGCACTACTTCGCAACAGGCCAATGTTTATGCGGCGGCGTGAAATATACTATTTCTTCAGCCCCGGTTCGCATGGGGCAATGCCATTGTGATCATTGTCGGAGGTTGACTGGAACCGGGCATTCGTCGAATGCTTTTTTCGTTAAAGATACCGTTCACATCGAAGGTGAAACGAGTCGCTATGATTCAACAGCAGACACGGGCACAGTGATTACGCGTTATTTTTGTCCAAAGTGTGGCAGCCGCCTTTTTGGCACAAGCAATGTAAATACAAGTATTATTAGTGTTTCGGCCGGTACTCTGGACGATAGTTCATGGTTCAAACCGAATGCCATTGTCTATAACAAAAGGAAGCCAATATGGGATTTGATGGACGAAAATATCCCTGTTTTTGAAGAGATGATGCCAGCACAAGCACAAAAATAGCTTATGTCGCTGATGTGAAGCGTCGGATTTTTCAACGCGTACCCCAAAGCGAGGAATTCAAAGATGAAAACAAGTATCGCCACATCATTGCTACTTGCCGGAATGTGCCTTGCGACATCGGCTATTGCCGAGGACAAGACGCATTGGTCCTATTCAGGTCCCGGAGGCCCGGAGCACTGGGGTGAACTGGCAAAGGAGTTCTCCACCTGCACTACCGGTAAGAATCAATCTCCCGTCAATCTCACGGGAATGATTGATGGCAAGCTTGCGGAGATCAAGGTTAATTACAAAGCTGGAGGTAATGAAATAGTCAATAATGGCCATACCATCCAGGTCAACTATGAACCGGGTAGCACGATCAATGTCAGTGGACACACATTCGAATTAGAGCAATTTCATTTTCACACACCGAGCGAGAATACCATCGAGGGCCATTCCTATCCCATGGAAGCACATTTTGTGCATGCGGACCCGGATGGTAATCTTGCGGTTATTGCGGTGATGTTTAATGAAGGAAAAGCAAATACCGGATTGGAGAAAGTTTGGGCGCGGATGCCCGAACAGGCGGGGGATCACCAAGCGTTGGAGTCGGTGGTCGATGCCGGCATTTTGCTACCTCAACAGCACGACTACTATCGATTCAATGGTTCGCTAACCACCCCACCGTGCTCCGAGGGCGTTTGGTGGCTGGTTATGAAACAGGTCGATACCGCTTCCAAAGAGCAGATTGAAAAGTTCGCGCATACCATGCATCACCCCAATAATCGCCCGCTGCAAGCGATTAATGCTCGAATGATTCTGGAATAAATCCAACAAGGCCATCCACCGACCCAGAAGTACTGCATCGCTTCAGGTCGGTGGATGGTTGCCGATAGTATCTGAAAAACCAGATGCGGGGGCTTGCCGGATTAATCATCTCTGCCTGACCCTACCGCGCAACGGCTGGGACCCGCGGTGGTCGAGACCTTGCCGGATTCGATGTCCATCCGTATTACCGAAATCTGATTCGACCATCCGATCCTGGAGAACCTCGCCGCATGGCCAACGGGAATGAGTTTACTCTGCTGAAGGAGCGGCGATTCCTGCCGTTCTTCATCACCCAGTTTCTGGGCGCGTTTAACGACAACGTATTCAAGAACGCCTTGATCATCCTGATCGCGTTCCAAGCGGCGGCGACCGATCCCGCCCGAGCCAATACTCTGATCAATCTCTGCGCCGGTCTGTTCGTGTTGCCGTTCTTTCTGTTTTCGGCGACCGCCGGGCAACTGTCCGACAAGTACGAGAAATCGCGCTACATCCGCTGGGTCAAATTGTTGGAAATCGTCATCATGCTCGGTGCGGCGGCGGGATTTGTTCTGGATAACGTGCCACTGCTGATCGCGATGCTGTTCATGATGGGTTTTCACTCGACGCTGTTCGGGCCGGTGAAATACAGCATCATGCCGCAACATCTGAAACCGGAAGAGTTGGTCGGCGGCAACGCCTGGATCGAGATGGGCACCAACATGGCCATCCTGCTCGGCACCATGTTGGGTGGCATCCTGATCGCCCGGCAGGGGGGGCATCTGTGGGTGTCCTGCACGGTTATCGCCATCGCTGTTCTCGGTTTTCTCAGCAGCCTGACGATTCCCAAAGCGCCGCCCGCCGCCCCAGATCTGAAAATTAACTGGAATCCGGTTACCGAAACCTGGCGCATTCTCAAATTCACTTACCGGAACTTTACCGTTTTCCAGTCCGTGCTCGGCATTTCCTGGTTCTGGTTCGTGGGCAGCGTCTATCTGGCGCAACTGCCCAACTTCACCAAGCTGACCCTGGGCGGCGGGGAGCATGTGGTGACGCTGCTGCTGACCTTGTTCGCCATCGGCATCGGCGTGGGTTCGCTGCTGTGCGAACGGCTGTCCGGGCGAATGGTGGAAATCGGCCTGGTGCCGTTTGGTTCCATCGGTTTGACCGTGTTCGGAGTGGACCTGTTCTTCGCCACCCCGGCGGCGCCGACGGGCGGGGCGCTGTTGGAAATGTGGGCTTTTCTGGCGCAGCCGGGCAGTTGGCGGGTGGTGCTGGACGTCGTGTTGATCGGGATATTCGGTGGAATCTACATCGTGCCGCTGTACGCGCTGGTGCAGCAGCGCAGCGAGCCGAGTCACCTGTCGCGCGTGATCGCCGGCAACAATATTCTCAACGCCGTGTTCATGGTGGTGGCGGCCCTGATGGCCGTCGCGATGCTGGATCAGGGTTTGAGTATCCCGCAAGTGCTGCTGGTGATGGCGATCTTCAACGCGGCGGTGGCGGTCTATATCTTTACCCTGGTGCCGGAATTCCTGATGCGTTTCATCGTCTGGATTCTGGTGAATATCGGGTACCGGTTGAAGACGCGAGGATTGGAGCATATCCCCGACGCGGGGCCGGCGGTGGTGGTCTGCAACCATATCAGCTACATGGATGCGCTGGTGGTGATCGGTTGCTGCCGGCGGCCGATCCGCTTCGTGATGGATCATCAAATCTTCAAGATACCGCTGCTCAGTTTCGTGTTTCGCACCGCCGGCGCCGTGCCGATCGCCCCGGCGCGGGAAGACCCGGAGATTCTGGAGCGGGCCTACGACCGGGTCGCCCGCTATCTGGAGGAGGGTGAAGTGGTGGGGATCTTCCCGGAAGGGCGGCTGACCGAGGACGGCGAGATCGGCCCGTTCAAGAGCGGCATCGAACAGATCATCCAGCGCACGCCGGCGCCGGTGGTGCCGATGGCGTTGCGTGGCTTGTGGGGCAGCTTCTTCAGTCGCCGTTACGGCAAGGCCATGAGCCATTTTCCCCGGCGGTTCTGGTCGCGGATCGAACTGGTGGCGGGCGAGCCGGCGCCGCCCGAACAGGCGAGCTCGGCCCTGCTACGCGAACGAGTGGCGGCCTTACGGGGCGATTGGCCATGAGGAGGGTTTATGCGGGGTGATCGTGGGCGGGAGGGTGCGGGTGTCGGCGGGTTGCCGGCGGCGCGGTGTCAGCGAGGCGCCGTGCCCATGTGGGTGCTGATCGCGCTGGGCGTACTGGGCGGCATGGTGCTCTACTGGTACGTGACGCCACGGGAGGCGCCGTCCTGGGTGCGCGGCTGGTTGCCCGGCCTGCCGGAATACACCGGGCCGCTCTATCGCTGGCGCGATGATCGGGGGCGCGAGCAGATTACCGACAAGCCACCCAAAGGTCGACCTTACGAGATGGTGAATGACCGCGGCGACACCAACGTGGTGCCGCCTTGGGGTCCACGATCCCGCCCGTAAAAAACCGCCTCGACGTGAGAGCCGGGGCGGTTTGGGTACTTCCCTGAGCCGAAAGTATTTGGCTTAGGGTACATCCTTCTTCGGCGTGGCGGCCTGTTGCGCGAGCTTATTCAGTTCCTCGAGGCTCATGGTCTCGTCGTAGATACCGGCACCGACCTGAACGTCCGACTTGAAAGAAACTTCGGCGCCGTGCGCGTAGGAAATCTTGCGGGAAGCCTTGGCTTCGCCCGGCTTCGGCCACCAGTACTCGACCCAGCCGCCGTTGGGCTTGTTGCCTGCCTCGCACAGCTTTTGGAATAGCAGATTGCCCTTGTCGTCCTGCAATTGCAGGATCGGCTTGCCGACCAGATCCGGCCGTAGCGGGTGGGCGATCATGGCGTTGTCACGGCAGCTATAGACAAATACATAGCTGTCCTTCCAGACCCAGCGGGCGTCCTTGTTGTTGTTGAAGTCCGAGAAACCGGCCAAGCCCTTGTCGTGCAGGTACTTGGCCGCTTCATGCACCTTGGCGATCACTTCGTCGGCGGTGGCGGCGTCGGGACCGGCGGCGCCAACCCACGCTGGCGCCGCACCCAGCATCAGCGCTAGGCTGGCAAAACCAAACATTGCTTTTCGCATCTTAAAATCCTCAAAAAATTTTGTGGCTAAGGCAAAGGAGGCCAGGGTTTCAGGCAACCCAGGGCTTGCCCGCCGGCAAGATTTCCTTGCCATAAATCTCGTTCAGGATAACCCGAGCCATCATGTACCAGGCGGCTAGCGCGCAGACCATCAGTTCGTAGCCGGCCACCACCGTCAGGCTCGGATAGCCGAAGTGGGCCAGATCGAGCAGGATAAAGCCGATCAGCAGGGTGGTGAAGGTGAACGCCATCGCGCCATGAATACGCAGCGAACCGACCCACAGGATCGTGGTGAACAGTGTCCAAGCCACCAGGAACCAGCCCACATCGGTGGTGCTGGCCTTGAACAGATCGTATTTGTTGCCGAGCAACATCAGGCACAGGGCGATCCAGAACGCGCCATAGGAGGTAAAGGCGCAGTAACCGAAGTTGTTGCCGGTCTTCATTTCCTGAAGGCCGGCGATCAGTTGCGCCGTTCCACCAAACACCAATCCCAGCCAAACCACCGGGCCGATGCTGGGCATCCAGCCGACGTTGTGGAACTGCAAGACCAGGGTGGTCAGGCCGAAGCCCGCCAAGCCAACGACCGCCGGATTGCCAAGTTTTTGTTCTGCCATACTAGTAGTCTCTCTCGGTTGTGATGAATCGAGCCGTGGATCGCCTGTTCTCATCGGGGAAAGGCGATACCGCAAATGGCTCCCGACTACTATAAGGAAATTTTTGGGTCTGTGAAGGAAGCAGCGCCGATCCAGGCAAATTAACTCAGCCGGCCTCCTTGCGCGCCGCCCGTTTGCGCTCGTGCTCCAGCAGCAGCTTCTTGCGCACGCGGATGGATTTCGGGGTGACCTCGACCAGTTCGTCGTCGTCGATGAACTCCAGCGCCTGCTCCAGGCTCATGCGCACCGCTGGGGTGAGCAGGATGTTCTCGTCCGAGCCGGCGGCGCGGATGTTGGTGAGCTGCTTGGCCTTGAGCGGGTTGACCACCAGATCGTTGTCGCGGGAGTGAATGCCGACGATCATGCCCTCGTAGACCTCGTCGCCGGGGCCGACCATCATCCGCCCGCGCTCCTGAAGGTTAAACAGGGCGTAGGCCAGCACCTTGCCGGTGGCGTTGGCGATCAGCACGCCGTTGGCGCGCGCGCCGATGGCGCCCTTTTTCTGCGGGCCGTAGCGGTCGAACACATGGTAGAGCAGGCCGGTGCCGGAGGTGGCGGTCAGGAATTCGGTCTGAAAGCCGATCAAGCCGCGCGCCGGGATCAGGTAATCCAGTCGCACCCGGCCCTTGCCGTCGGGTTGCATGTCGAGCAGCTCGCCGCGTCGCTCGCCGAGCTTTTCCATGATCGTGCCCTGGTGTTGCTCCTCGACATCGACCGTCAACTGCTCGTAGGGCTCGCAGATTTCCCCGTCGATTTCGTGCAGGATCACTTCCGGGCGGGAGACGGCCAGTTCGTAGCCCTCGCGGCGCATGTTCTCGATCAGGATCGACAGATGCAGTTCGCCGCGCCCGGATACCTTGAATTTGTCCGGGTCGTCGGTGTCTTCGATGCGCAGCGCGACGTTGTGAATCAGTTCCCGCTGGAGCCGCTCGCGCACCTGCCGGCTGGTGACGTACTTGCCTTCGCGCCCGGCGAAGGGCGAGGTGTTGACCTGGAAGGTCATGCTCATGGTCGGTTCGTCCACCTTCAACGGCGGCAACGGCTCGACGGCGCTGGGGTCGCAGATCACGTCGGAAATGCCCAGCCCGTCGATGCCGGTGAAGGCGATGATGTCGCCGGCGGACGCCTCGGGGAATTCGATCCGCTCCAGGCCCTGAAAGCCGAGGATTTGCAGCACCCGACCGTTGCGGCGATGGCCGTGCCGGTCGAGGATGACCACCGGCGTGTTGGTTTTGACCTTGCCGCGACGGATGCGGCCGATGCCGATCACGCCGACATAGCTGTTGTAGTCCAGCGAGCTGACCTGCAACTGGAACGATCCGGTCGGGTCCACCGCCGGTGGCGGGACATGGGCGATAACGGTTTCGAACAGCGGGTCCATGTTGCCATCGCGCACGCTCTCGTCGAGCCCGGCGTAACCGTGCAGCGCCGAGGCGTAGATCACCGGAAAATCCAGTTGCTCGTCGGTCGCGCCCAAGCGGTCGAACAGATCGAAGGTGCGGTCCAGCACCCAGTGCGGGCGGGCGCCGGGCCGGTCGACTTTATTGATCACCACGATGGGTTTGAAGCCCATGGCGAAGGCTTTCTGGGTGACGAAGCGGGTTTGCGGCATCGGGCCGTCCACCGCGTCCACCAGTAGCAGCACCGAATCGACCATCGACAGCACCCGCTCGACCTCGCCGCCGAAATCGGCATGACCGGGCGTATCGACAATGTTGATATGGTAGTCCCGCCAGTACAGGGCCGTGTTTTTGGCCAGGATGGTGATACCGCGCTCCCGCTCCAGCGCGTTGGAATCCATCACCCGCTCGGGCGGCGCGGCTCGGTCGTCGAGCGTGCCGGATTGCTGCAGCAGTTTATCCACCAGCGTGGTTTTGCCGTGATCCACATGGGCGATGATGGCAATGTTGCGCAGGGTCGCTATATCCTGTTGATTTGACAATTTTATATTCCGAGTGTCCAAGCAGCGTTAAGTTTTTACCAACATGGTCGGCAAAGCCGGCGAATCATACACCCATATTGTTCGGCGCTGCCTCAATACAGATCGCCCTGATAGTCACCTCCGCCTAATCGTTTTTCCTGGAAAACAGGGTCTCGATCATCTCCGCATCGATGGGCTGGCTATATAAATACCCTTGTGCTTCCCGACATCCGGCGTGCTTGAGGAAGTCGGCTTGTTCCTGGGTTTCCACCCCTTCCGCGATGACCGACAGGCCCATACTCTTGCCCAGGGCGATCACCGCGTTGGCGATGGCCGCGTCGTTCGGATCGTCGGGCAGGTCGCGCACGAAGGATTGATCGAGTTTGATCTTCTGGATCGGCAGTCGCTTCAGGTAGCTCAGCGAGGAATAGCCGGTGCCGAAGTCGTCGATGGCCAGGGTCGCTCCCAGACGGCGGATGCTCGCCAGCTCGCGGATGCCGGATTCGGCCTGTCGCATGATGAAGCCTTCCGTGACCTCCAATTCCAGCCGGGCGGCGGGAAATCCGGTCTTGGCCAGCACGGCTTCCAGGGTATCGGCCAGCCCGCCGCGCTGGATCTGGGGGCCGGCCAGGTTGACGGCGATTTGCCCGAATTCGATGCCCCGCTCCAACCACGCCCTGCCCTGAAGACAGGCGGTGCGCAGCACCCAGTCGCCGATGGGATGGATCAGGCCGCATTCTTCGGCCAGCGGGATGAATTTGAGGGGGGAGACCCTGCCGAGTTGCGGATGCTGCCAGCGAATCAGGGCCTCGACGCCGATGAATTGGCCGCTTTGCAGATCGATCTGAGGCTGATAGAGCAGCAGCAATTCGTTCCTGGCGATCGCTTGACGCAGATCGTTTTCCAGCGACACCCGCTCGAAGGCGTTGCGGGTGAGTTCCTCGGTATAAAAACGGCAGGTATCGCGTCCCTCCTCCTTGGCGCGGTACATGGCGGCATCGGCGTTGCGCAGCAGGGTGGCGGGGTCCGTGCCGTCCTGCGGGTAGAGAGCGATGCCCACGCTGGCGGAAATCGCGATCTGCCGGTCCTCCAGGTGGAAAGGCTCGGTCAAGGACACCATCAACTTCTGCGCTGCGACGGCGGCTTTTTCCGGCGCGCCCACATCCTCCAGCAGCAAAACGAACTCATCCCCGCCGATTCGGGCCACGGTGTCTTCCCTGCGGAGGCCGCCCGATAGGCGCTCTGCCACGCCCTTCAGCAACCGATCTCCGGCCGGATGGCCGAGGCTGTCGTTGATATGTTTGAAGTAATCGAGGTCGAAAAAGAATACCGCCAGATGGATGGCATGGCGTTCGGCGCGTTTGATGGCTTGTTCCAGCCGTTCGTTGAGCAGTTGCCGGTTGGGCAGGTCGGTGAGGGCGTCGTGGTGGGCCAAGTGGTGCAACTGCTCCTGAGAGTGCTTGATCCCGCTGATGTCGGAGAACACGCCGACGTAGTGGGTCAGGCGGCCGTTGTCGTCGGTGACGGTACTGATGGTCAGCCACGCCGGAAACGCGGAGCCGTCCTTGCGCCGGTTCCAGATTTCGCCCCGCCACTGACCGGTTTTCGCGAGAGACCGCCACAGGTCGTGGTAAAAGTTTGCTGCGTGACGGCCCGACTTCCACAACCTTGGGTTGTGCCCGATCATTTCTTCCCGCGTGTAGCCCAGGATTTCGGTGAAAGCGCGGTTGACCTCGACGACGTTGCCGTCCGCATCGGTGATGACAATACCCTCGGCGGTGTTGTCGAACACGCTGGTGGCAAGGCGCTGCCGTTCTTCGGCCCGACGGCGCTCGGCGATGTCCCGGAATATCACCATCACGCCCTTGATCTCGCCGTTCTCCAGCAGCGGGCTGCTGGAATACTCCACCGGGAAACCGCTGCCGTCCTTGCGCCAGAACACGTCTTCCACTTGTTGCCGGGCCTGGCCGTCGCGCATGCAAGCGTGGATCGGACATTCTTCCTCGGGAAAGAGACTGCCGTCCGCACGGGTGTGATGACATAGCGAATGGTTGTGCCCACCGATCAGTTCTCCGGCTTCATAACCCAGCATGTGCGCGGCGGCGGCGTTGACCACCGTATGGTTCCCCTCCAGGTCCATGCCCATGATGCCCTCGCTCGCCGAGAGGAGGATCAGGGCCTGTTCCCGGCGCAGTCGTTCCACATCCCGGGATTTTTTGTCCAGCTTCTCGGTGAGACGATCCCGATACTTCGCCTCCAGCAAGGTTTCGAAGTCCTCGGGGGGGTGTCGGACAGACAGGGCGCCATCGCGGCATTCGGCGATCACCCGGTCGATCATGTCCAGAAATGGCTTCGGTTCCTGCGGCTTGTGGATATAGCGGGAGGCTCCCAGCCACAGGCCCAGATCCTCGTCGTGCTGATTCAGGTAAGTGGCCGTATAGAATACAAAGGGTATGTGCCTTAGTTTTTCGATGCTCTTGACGATTCGACACAGGGCGAAGCCGTCCATTTCCGGCATCAGAATGTCGGAAATAATCAGGTCCGGTGGTTCGGCGCGCGCCCGATCGAAGGCCTCAAGCCCGTTGGCGGCTTCCTCCACGCGGTAGCCCCGGCTCTCCAGCAGACCGCGCAGCAGCACCCGGTTATCCGGGATGTCGTCGACGATCAAGATATTCATTACGTTTCTCCGAGTATTTCCCGGATTTGGTCGAGCACGCGGGTGGGTTCGATGGGTTTTTCGATGTAACCGGTGCATCCGGCGGCCATCAGCCGCTCCCGGTCTCCGGCCATCGCATAGGAGGTCATGGCGATGACGGGAATGGCGCCGTTCGTTTCGGAGGCGCGGATTCGATGCAGCACCTCGATCCCGTTGATATCCGGCAGTTGAATATCCAGCAAGATCAAATCCGGACGCTCCCTCAGAGCGGTTTCGTAGCCGGACTGCCCCGTCGTGCACATGATGGTGCGGTAGCCGCCCCATTGCAGCAGACTGACGATCAATACCCGATTGTCCTCGTTGTCCTCGATGATCAGGGCCGTGCGCCGCCCTTCTTCCCGTTCATCAGCGATCATGGTGTTCTTGCGCTTCTGCTTGATCATGGGCTTCTCGTGACATTTGGCGAACGATACGCAGGGAGAAGGTGCTGCCTTTACCTTCGCGGCTGCTGACCGTGACGTCCCCGCCCAGGATCTCCCGGGCCAGCTTGCGGGTCAGGTACAGCCCGAGACCGGTTCCGGAGGCGTGACTTTTCAACCTCGAATCGAGACGCACGAAGGGCTGGAAGAGCTGGCTCCGAGCGGATTCGGGGATGCCGATTCCAGTGTCGCTCACCGCGATCTCGACTTGGGCGTCGTCACGGTGGACCGTCGTCCGCACGCTGCCGCGCTCGGTGTATTTCACCGCGTTGCTCAACAGATTGAGCACGCATTGCAGCAGACGTTTGCGGTCGGTGTGCAGGGTGATTCCCGCAGGTATCTCCCGCGTCAATTCCAACCCTTTTTCCCGCGCACCCGTTTCCACCGAAGCCAGAGCGTCGGCCATCATCTTGTCGAGTTCGAAGGCGCGGTATTCGACGGCGAGCTTGCCGGCCTCGATCTTGGAGATGTCGATGATGTCGGTGATCAGCCCCAGCAGGTGTTTGCCGGCGTGATAGGCCCGCTGGAGATAATCCCGTTGCCGCTCGCTGACCGGGCCGGCCATATCGCCGACGATCATGCCGGTGAAGCCGATGATGGAGTTGAGCGGCGTGCGCAGTTCGTGGGACATGGAAGCGATGAACAGCGACTTGAGACGATCCAGTTCCTGCAAGCGTTCGTTGGCGGCGCTGAGTTCGGCGGTGCGGTCGCGTACCCGTTTTTCCAATTCCAGGTTGATTTGCCGAATGCTTTTTTCGGCTGCTTTTTGAATCGTGAGGTCGCGGGTGATGCCCAGGATCTCCCGGACGTTTCCTTGTTCGTCCTGTAAGGGGACACAGGTGATGCTGAGGCTGCGTACCTGCCTATCCGCCAGGATCAGGTCCGTTTCCAGGGATTCCATAGTGCCTTCGGCCAACGCCTTTTTAAGCGTCGGCAGATAAGTGTTGTATATCTGCGGCGGCCAGACCTCGTCATCCCGGCGGCCGATAAAATCGGTGGTCGGGCGTCCGGTGATGGCGCGTGTGGCTGCGTTGATATAGTGGATACGCAGATCGCGGTCATAAAGGGTAACCACGTCCGGTATGTTCTCCAGAGCGCGAAAAAACCGCTGACGGCTTTCCTGTAACGCCTCCTGAGATTGCCGGCGCTCGGTGATGTCCTCGGTGAAGATGACGATGCCGCCGATGGCCCCGTCGTCGGTGTGCCAGGGCCGCACGACCCAATGCAACCATTGCACCGTGCCGTCCAAGCGTTTAAAACGATCCCCGTCAGCCTGCACGACTTCACCTGCTATTCCACGCCGATGCACGGCTTTCCAGTAATCGGAAACCTCCGGGAAAACCGCGTAGTGGGATTGGCCGATGACGCTATCTTTCAGGCCGTAGTCGTTCATCCAGCGGCGACTGACGGCAAGGTAGCGCATCTGATGATCGAACATGGCGAGGGCGGCGGGGGCGTATTCGATAAAGAGCCGCAGTCTTTCCTCGCTCGCGCGCAGCGCCTCCTCAATTTGCTTTCGTGCTGTGATATCCAATACAACGCCCATCATGCGGTGCGCTTTGCCGTCTTCGTCACGTTCGGCGTTGCCAAGCGCAGCGATCCAGCGCACCTCGCCGTCGGGTCGGACGATACGAAACTCCATACGGTATTCTTTGCCGTCCTCGACACAGGCGCGCACCCTTTTCCGCCAGCGCGCCTGGTCGTCGGGATGCACCCGTGCCTCTACCTCACTAAAGGCGCCGCTGAACTGACCCGGTTTGTAGCCCCATATCGCCAACATTTCATCCGATCGGTAAACTTCGTGGGTCGCGATGTTCCATTCCCATAAACCGATTCCGGACAGGCGTTGCGCCATGCGATAACGCTCTTCGCTCTCGCGCAGGGCTTG
Organism: Candidatus Competibacteraceae bacterium; assembly: GCA_027492875.1. Taxonomy (GTDB): domain Bacteria; phylum Pseudomonadota; class Gammaproteobacteria; order Competibacterales; family Competibacteraceae; genus Competibacter. The sequence goes on from JAPUDV010000049.1 coordinate 14,962, forward strand.
GTCCATTCGTTTGTGCGCGGTGATGTCCAGCCCGAAGGACTGATAGGCGACGGTGTGTCCCTCCGCATCCGTCAGCAAGCGATTGGTCCAGCGCTGCCAGCGTATTTCACCGTCCGCGCCGATCACCGGGTGTTCGTGAGTCATCACCGGCGACTTCGGCGTCAGGGTCTTGATACCCGCCATGACCGCCGCTCGATCCTTTTCTGGAACGAGCGAAAGGAAAGACCGGCCCACCAGCGCCTCCGGCTTCTGGCCGAAGGCGCGGGCGTAGGCATCGTTGACGTACTCGAGAATTCCGCCGGGCCGGAAGCGGCACAGCAGGCCCGGCATGTTTTCCACCACCGAACGATAGCGGGCTTCGCCGTCCGCGAGCCGGCGATAGCTGATGCGAAGCAGCCCGTAAAGCCCGATGCTGGTCACCGCGACGAACAATCCGCCCTTAATGCTTTGCAGGTCCGACAACATCTCCGCGTTGGCGCTGAGGGCTTCCAGTAGTCGGTCGGAGAGCAGGATCCAAAGCAGACTGAAGACGAAATAGATGAGGGCAACCCGCAGCGCGGCGTTCTTGGTGAGAGCGATCATGTTGGCATCCTCGGCAAGACGGCGAACCGGGTAGAGGCCGACCTCGCTGGATTTTTAAAGAGCCGTAAACTCCGATTTCGATAAAAGGAGCGCTTACAGAACAACCCTGCTTGCGTGATGGAATCACCGTGACAGAACATCAGGAATGCTCCCAAACAGGTGAGCTTACAGAACAACCCTGCTTGCGTGATGGAATCACCGGTGATCGAGCCAAATCCCCCTGCCACTGGCGCGGCGCCCCCCTTTGAAAAAGGGGGGCTGGGGGGATTTCCGTTCGCAAGCGGCCACAACGCATTGAGGAGGCCTCTAACAGTTGGCGTCTTGACGGAATAGGGCGAGGAAAGAACGTCGAAGCCCCGCACGGAGCGGGGCCTTGATTGGAGTCGATGGGTGGTGAGTGTTATTTTTCCGCCGCGAATTTTTTGACCATCGTGGCTTGCGGGCCCTTGGGGCCGACTTTGACCTCGAACTCGACTTTCTGGTTTTCCACCAGAGTGCGGAATCCCTTGCCCTCGATGACCGAGTAGTGAACGAATACGTCGCTGCTGCCGTCCTCGGGGGCGATGAAACCGAATCCCTTGGCTTCGTCAAACCATTTCACAGTACCGATGCGCATTGAATACAAAGCCTCAAAGCCAAATATTTCTTCTCTGCCGGGTCGCTTGGGGGACCGAACCCTCAGCGGTTGGAGGGTCCGGATTCAAGGGACCCAGCTCCGGGAATTGGGAGATTTTTAACCTCAACCCGTGTGGAAAAGTATGTTAACGCCATGAATTCCGCAAGTATGTTTTATATGCGCTCGCACAATCCCAGTGCGGGAACGCCCGCTATTTTCAGCGTCCGGCAGGGTTGAATTTTGCCAAATAAAATCTTGGAAAGGATCGTGGGAAGCCATCTCGCCGCGCTACGCGGCCGGCTGACCGAGTGCCCGACCCGCGACCGCGCCGCGTTGGCCCATCGCTTGCGGGATTTGCACCGCCGGTCGCGCGAGGGAAAGCCGGTGGAGCACGGTCTGGCGCAGTGGCTCGCCGATCTGGAGGCCGCCGCCGCCGGCCTGCGCGAGCGCCGCGCCGCGTTGCCGACGCCGGATTTCGACGACAGCCTGCCGATCAACGCCCAGCGCGAACGGATCGCCGCCGCCGTGCGCGCCCATCAGGTCGTGGTGATCTGCGGCGAAACCGGTTCGGGCAAGACCACTCAGTTGCCGAAAATCTGTCTCTCGCTCGGATTGGGGGCGGCGGGGCTGATCGGGCACACCCAGCCGCGCCGGATCGCCGCCCGCTCGGTGGCAGGGCGGATCGCCGCCGAACTGGGCGCTTCGGTCGGCGGCCAGGTCGGTTACAAGGTGCGTTTTTCCGACCGGACCGGGCCGGACGCGCTGATCAAGCTGATGACCGACGGCATCCTGTTGGCGGAAACGCAAAGCGACCGGCGGCTCGATCGGTACGAAGTCCTCATCATCGACGAGGCCCACGAGCGCAGCCTGAACATCGATTTTCTGCTGGGTTATCTCAAGCGATTGTTGCCGCGCCGGCCCGATCTCAAGCTCATCATCACCTCGGCAACCATTGATCCAGAACGCTTTTCCCGCCATTTCGGCGACGCGCCGATCATCGAGGTCTCGGGGCGCACCTATCCGGTGGAGTTGCGTTATCGGCCCTTGCCGGCGACCGACGAGGACGAACGCGACCGCGATTTGCAGCAGGCGATCCTGGATGCGGTGGACGAGGTCTGGCAACAGGGGCCGGGCGATATCCTGGTGTTTCTGTCCGGCGAGCGGGAAATCCGCGAGACCGCCGAGAGCCTGCGCAAGCACCATCCGCCGAACACCGAGATTCTGCCGCTGTACGCCCGGCTGTCCGCCGCCGAGCAGAACCGGGTGTTCCAGCCGCACGGCCGGCCGCGCATCGTGCTGGCCACTAACGTCGCCGAAACCTCGCTGACCGTGCCCGGCATCCGCTACGTGATCGATCCGGGCACGGCGCGGATCAGCCGTTACAGCCCGCGCAGCCGGATTCAACGGTTGCCGGTGGAAAAGATTTCCCAGGCCAGCGCCAATCAGCGCGCCGGTCGCTGCGGGCGGGTGATGGCGGGCGTCTGCGTCCGACTATACGCGGAGGAGGATTTTCAGACTCGTCCGCCCTTCACCGATCCGGAAATCCTGCGCACCCATCTGGCGGCGGTGATCTTGCAGATGAGCGCGCTGAATCTGGGGCGACCGGAGGATTTTCCGTTCGTGGAGCCGCCGGACTCGCGCCAGATCAGCGACGGTTTTCGGCTGCTGTTCGAACTGGGGGCGGTGGACGAGCAACGCCATATCGCCGAACTGGGCCGACAACTGGCGAAACTGCCGGTCGATCCCCGTTTGGGACGGATGCTGCTGGCGGCGCAAGGCGAGAGTTGTCTGCGCGAAGTGCTGGTGATCGTCGCGGCGCTGGCGATTCAGGACCCGCGCGAGCGGCCGCTGGAAAAGCAACAGGCGGCGGACGAGAAACATCGCCGCTTTCGCGACGAGCAGTCCGATTTTCTGTCCCTGCTCAAGTTGTGGGAGTACTACCACGAGCAGGCCCATCAGCTTTCCAGGAACCAATTGCGCAACCGCTGCCAGGCCGAGTTTCTGTCTTTCGTGCGAATGCGGGAATGGCACGACCTGCATCAGGAATTGCTGGGGCGGGTTACCGAAATGGGGATGCGGCTCAACAGCGAGCCGGCGCCCTATGATAGCCTGCATCGGACGCTGCTGGCGGGCCTGCTCGGTCATCTGGGCCTGAAGCAGGAGGAACACGCCTATCTCGGCGCGCGCGGTCGGAAGTTCTACCTGTTCCCCGGTTCCGGGCTGTTCAAGAAGCGGCCGCGCTGGGTGATGGCGGCGGAGGTGGTGGAAACCAGCCGGCTGTTCGCCCGCACCGTGGCGCGTATCGAGCCGGAATGGGTGGAACGTTTGGCCGGGCCGTTGCTCAAGCACAGTTATGTCGAGCCGCATTGGGAGAAGCGTTCCGCCCAAGTGAGCGCCACCGAGCGGGTCACGCTGTACGGCCTGCCCGTGGTCGTTGGCCGACGCGTCAATTACGGGCCGCTCGATCCGGTGCTGGCGCGCGAGCTTTTCATCCGCCATGCCCTGGTCGAAGGCGAGTTTCATTGCAAGGCCCCCTTCTTCCAGCACAACCGGCAACTGCTGGCGGAATTGGAAGAGTTGGAAGTCCGCGCCCGTCGCGATCTGACGGCCGACGAAGAGGCGCTCCACCGCTTTTACGACGAACGCATCCCCGAAGGCATTTACAGCGGTCCGTCGTTCGAAACCTGGCGCAAGCGAGCCGAACGGGACCAGCCCCGGCGGCTGTTTCTCGACCGGGCGATCTTGTTGGCGGAAGCGGGACCGGTGGCGGACGGCGAGTGCTTCCCCGATCATCTCGATCTCGACGGGCTGAAGCTGCCGTTGACTTATCGGTTTACTCCCGGCGCGGACGACGATGGCGTGACGCTGACCGTGCCGCTGGCGGCGGTCAATCAGGTCGATCCCCGGCGATTGGACTGGCTGGTGCCGGGTTTGCGGGCCGAGCGGGTGGCGGCGCTGCTGAAGTCGCTGCCCAAGGCGTTGCGACGCCATTTCGTGCCGGTGCCCAACTACGCGGGGGCGCTGCTGGAGGCGATCGAGCCGGGCGCGCGGTCGCTGGTCGAAGCCATGACCGAGCAGTTGCAGCGCATGACCGGGGTGCGGGTGCCCGAGGAGGCTTGGAATCCCGAGGCCGTTCCCAGCCATCTGCGGATGCGTTTTCGCGTGGTGGACGCCGAGGGGTTGGAACTGGCGGTCGGGCGTGATTGGGAGGCGATTCAGCGGCAATTGCGCGGCGAGGCGCGTGCCGGGTTCGCGGCCCTGCCCACCCCGGAGTTCGAGCGGGAGCGGCTGCGCGACTGGGATTTTGGCGAGTTGCCGGAAGAGGTGAACTTCGTCCGCAATGGCATTCGATTGCGCGGTTATCCGGCGCTGGTCGCGGAAG
>JAPUDV010000050.1 GCA_027492875.1 Candidatus Competibacteraceae bacterium
GGGCGCCCCTCAACGGTGGGTGCGCGGGCCAACCGCCCCGATACCCGTTTTTTGGCAAAACGCGCGCCCGGTTGGGGGGGGCCCCGCCCCGACGAACGACAGAGATCAGCCGCCCCGCGCCTACGACGCGCAATCAAAACACGACAACGGCTGCTAGGCGCGGGGTCGGCTGAAGCGGCTTGTTAGCGCTAGATATTGATTAAATGCCATGCTTCTAGATATTTATCTTCAGGGTCTCTGAAGTTGCGAATATTAGAGTTTTTTCTCGGTGAACCATCGCTTTTATAGCCCATTAGCCATTCAGTATGACTTATGGTTATATATTCTGCGACAATTCTGCTTGGGACAATATAATATCTTGGTCGCTCACCAATTGCTCTAATTGAAACCAGTACATAATAGTGATTTTCGGAAAAAAATGTTTCTGATTTTTGATTGAGAATCCATTTGCTTTCCCCCTTGCTATTCGTTTTTACTTGAATACTTGCCGATTTTGTACCATCTGGATTACTTGCAATAATATCTATGCCTCTGCTATTTCGAAGAGTAATAGACGCTATATAACCTCGCAGACTCAATTCGCCAGCAACAAGGTATTCACCAGCAACACCTACAAGAGTAGATTCAAGTTTATTTATCATTGCATAGCGCTAACGTCTTTGCTCACCGGGGCCGCGCCACTCGATGAGCGTTCAAATGCCACAACTGGCTATGGCGCGGTCTCCGGTGCAGCAGCCAGTTAGGCGGGCTACGGCTTCGCTAACCACCCTATGTGCTTAATTCTTCCTTAATTCCCTCTAAATAATCGGTACTGGGCTGATAATAATCCTTCAAATTAGGGATAAGGCATGAAATTAAAGGATGTTTTAATTGTGCTTCAACAGCTTCAAAAAATTGCTCCCATAGAATTAATTTTTTTGGTCCTCTCCATGCGGCTGTCGCTAATTTTCTAACATCACTATCAGGCTGATGCCCAGCAGATAAAAGCAAATAGGCTTCTGCTTGACAACCTTGACTTGTCAACCACTGGCATAAATCGTAACTACTCAGGCCCTTACTTCTCGTTCCCACGCTCCAGCGTAGGAATGCCGTCTTGCCGCTCCAACGGCGCGGATGACTGGACGCTGGAGCGTCTGGACTTCCTCCCACGCCGGAGCGTGGGAGCCAGACGGGGGGTGGCTGAGTAGTTACCATAAATCAAAGTAAAGAGAGTCCTTTTGAGTTATCCTGGCTCCCAAAGTTTTTGTCTCAATTACTGAAACTGCATTATTCCATTTAAGTACAATATCTGGTCGTAGATCATTGTAAGCCATCGGTAAATTTTCAGTAGCACAAGGAACAAAACCAGTTCGCAGCCTTCCTTCCACAATAGCAGAATTAAAACCTAAATGCGCTGGAACTACTAACGATTCAATAGGTTCAAACCACCATTTTTGTGCGGTCTCGCAATATCTATGAACCGGAATTTCTAATTCTAATCCATCACATGATGATGCCTTCAGTATCTGGATAGCAAAAAGACTACTCCAAAAACTCTCACTGTTTCGGAAGTTTGGATGTGGTTGCTCAAATAAGTGTGTCGCGTTCACGATATTCAACTCCTAACGCCAGCCTCAGCCGCCGCGAGCGTAGCGAGCGGTCGGACTGGAGGCGTTCGTTAGGCGATTGATTGCGGGTTGATTTGGTGCCTGGAAAATAATTCCATCCCGACCCCTTTTTTCCTCATTTGGCCGATTCAATTTGTTGCTTGAAATTAAATCGAACTTAACCCGTTTAATTGTTTAATTATGTTTATGAATTAATCCACTTTTTCCCATTCCATGAATATTTCATCACTTTCTGTTCGCATGTCTTGCATTTACTGGAAAAAAAGCCAGCATCTACGCAATCTTCACAGATAAAGCCATGATTTGGGCATTTATATTTATTGTTGACCCCAAAAAACCCAGCCGTTTTGACTTTTTTACATACTTTGCAAATAAACTCGCTCGCAGCCATCTATCATTTCCTCCACCTTTGAACACAGAAAAGCCGCACCAGCAGTCAGTCGATAGGGCGATTCTTCCCCACCTAACGAACCAAGCTGAGCGTCACCCCGCGCTTGCGCGGGGCGCGTAGCGCCGCGTAGCGGTGTGCGCTCCAGCGCCGTGTTAGCCCGTCCCCGCCCCGCAACCGCTCGAACCTTCAAAATCCGCGCGGTGCTTCCACACACCGTGAACAGCGTCGCTGGCTGGCGCCACTGACGCATCAACTTGTTATGCGTCTGCGGCGCAGCAGCGACGCTGCATAACCGATTTTTGGGGTTTTTTCCAGAATTTTATTAAAAATATCCAATAAAATCAATGCGGGAGATGGGCTAACGAGTAGTAGCCCCCCTAAAAAAGGGGCTTATTTCACACCCAGAAGGTGTATAATCGAAAAAATATATCACTTTTTATAAACTTGTCAATAGGTTATTTTGAAATGACCGTCCCATTTGATAGCATAAATACCCCTCTAGTGTGGCCACCCAAGATTCCAAAATTGCTCGATCAGGTTCGTGGAAAGATACGACTAAAACACTACAGCACCCGCACCGAGCAAGCCTATGTGGACTGGATTAAGTGCTACGTATCGGGTCCCGCGAGAGTATATTGACACTCAAAGCCACCGTTTCAATCCACTCTTCGCCGTATTCCCAGGGGTTCCAACGGTAGAGCCACTTTCAGTCCCTCCGCCTGCAAGCGCGTCATCACCGCCCGATTCACGGCAGTCTTAACCACCTCCGGCGAAACGATCTCGGGATGATGGTACACCTGAATCTTATAGCGAACTCCATAACTTTCCAGCGTATCGACCACGATCCGGATCGGCTGTTCTCCCAGTACCGCCCCAGTCATCACGGCTTGGCGGGCGCTTTCCTCCAGCACTTGCTGAGCGCGTTCGACCGGCACGGAAAACTCCAGCACGACCGGGATTTCCATCCGGCTGGGATAGGTAGGGCGGGAATAATTGGTGATCGCCGCATTGCTGATGATGCTGTTGGGGATGACCACCAGGTTATTGTCCCGCGTCCAAAGACGGGTCGTGCGCCAATTCAGTTCCTCGACCCGGCCGAACAGGCGACCGTGCCAACGGGTGGCGATACCGATCCATTGCGACAAGGCAAAGGGTTGTTCCAGATTCAACACCAGACCGCTGAATGCATCGAGAATCAGATTCTGCAAGGCGATACCCAGAATCAGCGTCAACAACCCGGAAGCCGCCAAAATCGTGGTCAATGGCCGCTCGAACACGAATGCCAGAATGCACACGCCAGCAATACCGAACACCACCAGATTGACGAAGGTTCGAGCGACGTTCGGCACCGGATAGCGAGTTCGCCGTTCGATGGGACGCCAGATCAGCGGTGGCAGCAGGGCCACCACGAACAATGCCGGCAGCAGCCACCACAGACTCTTGAAAAGCAGCAGCATCAATTCGAGCTGATAGAGTTCCAGCCGTTCGGCATACAGCGCGTTGAACAGATTTTCCAGCAAATACAGCAGGCAGGCACTGGTCACCAGGCGCACCAAGGCCATCGGCACCGGATAGCGATGTTGCAACCAGGGTGTCCAGGTGCTCAGGAACAGCGCGCCGAAAAAGATGAACCACGGCCCACTGAAGCGATCCGGTAAAAACCGGGCGAGCTGGCGCTGGAGGGAAACTTCGCCCTGATGGCCCTGAATGTTGGCGTAGAAATAGGAATACGGCAGCGCGATCATCGGAAACAAAGGATCGCCGAGGGTGCTGCGGTTATGAATTTCCTGATACACGGTAGCGTCCCTGATCACCCAGCCCAAGTCGGCCGCCAGCACCTGCTCCGCCCGCAGGATTTGGCCCCAACCGCTGCGCCCCTCGCTCAAACCCATGTTCTGGCTGTCGGTCACGAACACCAGCCGGCTATGGTCGAGGTGGGCATGGCGGAACTGGATCATGAAGTCTTCGTTGCCGTCGATCAGATTGCGGTGCGTGGTGGTGTAACGGAAGGTTCCCTGCACCCGGAACGCCCGATACTGTTCCCCCAGCAATTCCCGGACAATGGTGGGCTTTTCCAATCGAATGGGGGCAATAGCATCCGGAAACACGATGTTTTCGGTATCCAGCTCGCCACTGTAGCGAAACCATAAATCAAAGTCGGCTTGAAAGGTGCGCGCCTTTTCGTCGATGGCTTGCAACTTGTTCAGATGGATGCCGGTGTAGACCACCTGGACGATCTGCAACAGGCTGTCGCCCAGATCGATGATGTTCTCGCCCTGCGCCCGCAAGGTACTGATCAACTCCGGATTCGTGACCAGTCGCAACTGACGAGTGGCGGGGGTGATGCGCCCGCCCTTGGCGCGAGCGATGTAGATGGGTCGGATCGCGTCGCCCTCCGCATCGAAATACAGCGGTCCCATCAGACTCAGCACAGCGCGCGCCGGGGTATTCATGGCCGCGAGTTGCTCGCGCACAGCGTTGCGCAGGTCGGGCACATCGCTCAAATTGATGGCGGGCAAACGCTGCAGGGCTTCGGCGATGGCCAGCGCGCTGTCGTAGGCGTAAATGGCGCTCCAGATGGGAGCTTCCCGATAAATCGCCGCGTAATCGTCGAGAAACTGCCGGGCCGCCGCCGTTGCCGTGTCCGGGATGAACGGCGCGGCGATGTACATGCCGTCGGTGAAATGCGGGGGCGGGTCCAGGTCGGCGGCCGGCGGCGCTTCGTCCGGCTCGGCGGCGAAGCCGGCCAGCGCCAGCGAATCGGTGCCGAGCAACAGGGTTTTCGCGCCGCGCTTGCGCAGCGCCTGTACCAGGGGCTTGGCTTGCGGTGGGCGCAGGATCAGCAAGATCGCTTGAGTTTTGCTGTCTGTCGCCAGCAGCGCCGCCGCTTCTTCGATGACTTCCGATCCGGGTCGGCTGGGCAGCGCAATCTCATGGCGGATGTGCAGCCCGATGGTGTCCGCCGTCAGGGCGAAGGTCCGGTTCAAGGTGGCGGCGTAGGTATCCTCCAAATGAACCACGGCCACGGAGGAATCATTCAGCACCGATTTGATGTAGTGGGCGAGGATGCTCGCTTGCAGGTCGTCGTTGAAAATGACCCGGAAATACCAAGGATTGAACAAGGTCACATTGGGATTGGTCGAGGTCGGCGTGACGGCGGGCACCTTGTACAGCCGGTATAGAGGGCCGGCGGCGCGGGAAGCGGTACTGGAGCCATGGCCGATCACGGCGACGATATCCTTGCTGGCGCCGATCTGTTCCGCGACTTTCTCGGCTTGTTCGGCGCTGCGCCGATCATCGAGAGGTTGGAGAACGAGGGGATGGCCGTGGATACCACCTTCGGCGTTGATTTTGTCGGCGAGCAGTTGAGCACCGCGCAGCATGGCGATGCCGGATGGCGCATTGGGTCCGCTGAAGGCGTTGGCGACGGCGATCTTGATCGGTTCCGCTTCCAGGGACACTTGGCGCGAAGACAGGTCGGCCAGCGGGGCGCCGAATCGCCACGACAGCAGCGCCAGCACGAGCACCGCCGCGAGCACGGCCACCGGCAATGCCTTGCGCGGCGGCGACCGGAACGAAACCCAGTGGAGTAGCTCGATCAGATTGTTTCCTATTTCTGCCTGGAGGAGCGCCGTCGCGGTGGTTGGCTGCGGTGGTTGGACTGCCCCGGCGGACTGACATTCTCGGAGCGGGTCGCCGTTTCGCTTGAGGCGAGCGATCCCGCCATCTTTTCCTCCGCCGCCAGCCAGAAGTCGAACGCTGAGCCGTACTGGCGCCCGGCCGCCTCCCAAAGCTGGTAGGCTGCCTTGCGGATTTGCTCCAGGTAGTCCGCCGGCGAAAATGCCTCGAAGGTTCTGGCCAGGACTTCCTCCGTGCCGAGGCTGGCGCCAGCGGTACGTGCCGTGGAATTCATGAGGAGGCGCAGGTGTTTTTCGGCGGCGAGCCAGTAATCCAGCGAGCGTTCCTGCTGCTCATTGCTGGCCAGCCACATATGACGGGCGAGGTCGCGGACGCGGTAGAAATAGAGGCTACGCAAGGTCGTGGGCCAAGTGCTCGTTGCTTCCACGGCCGAAGTTGCGGCGGTATTCGCCAAGCGAACCGAGTCGGCCGCCAGCTCGATGACCATCCGCTCCGCCATCAACCAGAAATCGAGGCCGCGACCGAATTCGTTGCCAGCCGACTGCCAGATGTGATAAGCGAGGTTGCGGATTTCGTGTTCCAGATCGTTTTCCATAGACGCGATGTCCTGTTTCGTTGCCGGTTTACATGGGATCAATCGGTCTCGCGAAAAGAGCAGCGAGGCGCTTGAAGCCCGAAGGGTTACCACCACAACTTTAGCTGATGGCAACAGCGCCCTCTATTGGGAAGCCATATTTGACGCGTAAATCCCATATAAATTGCCAGCGGATCGAAGGGGTTTGCTATCTTCCGATGGAACGGCGTTTGAAGCGGACGGATGGTTTAAGCGAAACATAATCTGGACGAACAGGCGAGGAAATGCAGATGAGAGGTCGGTTTTCAATGGTTTTCATGCTGGTGCTGGTTCCCTGGCTGGCGCTGTCGGTGGCCTGCTCGACCGCGCCCGATGGCGGGTCGGCCGGTGATGGCCTAGCCGGAACCTCATGGCGTCTGGTCAAGATCCGGTCCATGGATGATCGGAGCTATACGCCGGATGATCGCTCGAAATACACCCTCGCTTTTGAAGCGGACGGGCGGATCAGGGTGCGGGTGGATTGCAATCGCGGCCAGGGAAGCTGGTCCGAGCCGGAGCCTGGCCAACTGACGTTCGGCCGGTTGGTGACCACGCGCGTGATGTGCCCGCCGGGGTCCTTGCATGATCGCTTCATTCGCGACTTGGGCGCCGTTCGCTCCTATCGGATCCAGGACGGACGGCTCTATCTGTCGCTGATGGCCGACGGCGGCATCTACGAATTCGAGCCGGCGCCGAGGTGAGAGGGTGGACGCCGCGCACGTTCGCCAGCTCTTTAGCCGCCTGCAAGCCGCCTGCCTCAGGCCGACCACCGAACTGCGCTATCTCAGTCCGTTCGAGTTGCTGGTGGCGGTGATCCTGTCGGCGCAATCGACCGATAAAAAAGTCAACGAGGCCACCGTCCGGCTATTTCCAATCGCCAACACCCCACGGGCGTTGCTGGATTTGGGCGAGGCGGCATTGAAGGCGCACATCAAGACCATCGGCCTGTACAACACCAAGGCCGCCAACCTTCTCAAGACCTGCGCGTTGTTGCTGGAACAGCACGGCGGCGAGGTGCCGCGCGATCGGGCGGCGCTGGAGGCCTTGCCAGGCGTCGGTCGCAAGACCGCCAACGTCATCCTCAACACCGCCTTCGGCGAACCGACCATCGCGGTCGATACTCATATCTTCCGGGTGGCCAACCGCACCGGATTGGCGCCGGGCAAGACCGTGCGGGCCGTGGAAGAGGGCTTGCTGGCCGCGACGCCGGAGGCGTTCAGGCACGACGCCCATCATTGGCTGATTCTGCACGGTCGCTATGTCTGTATTGCCCGCAAGCCGCGTTGTGGGGCCTGCCCGATCCACGATCTCTGCGCGTACCCCGACAAGAGCGAGGTGAAGTGATGTTCGGCAACGATCGCGACAGCCTGCGTCGCTACTACCGCACGGTATGGGAAAAAGCCGGCTCCGACCAACCGCTGGAGCCGTTGGAACGCCTCATCGCCGAGGTGATCCGCGAACATCCCGAATATCAGCCGGTATTGACCGACACCGAGGCGGCCTTGGCTCGCGAGTACACGCCGGAGATGGGACAAACCAACCCCTTCCTGCACATGGGTATGCATATCGCGATTCGGGAACAGTTGGGCGGCGACCGCCCGCCCGGCATTCTCGCGGTCTACCAGCAGCTTTGTCGGCGGCTGGGGGATAGCCACGCCGCCGAACATCTGATGATGGAATGTCTGGGCGAAACGCTGTGGGAGGCGCAGCGCGGCGGCGGCGAACCGGACGAACGGGTCTATCTGGAACGGCTGCGGCGGCTGGCGCGAAAATCCTGACGGCCGCGCATAAAAAACGCCAGTAACCCTGGCGTTTTTCGTGTCTGCCGGGGAGGCTCAGAGCGGTTGCTGCTCGATGTCGTTGTCCTCGACCAGATCCTTGTAGGCGTGCCAAGTGGCGTGACCGATCAGCGGCAGGGTGATGGCTAAACCGAGATAGAAGGTGACCAGCCCGATGCCGGTGAAGATCACGATCAACCCCGCCCACAGCACCATCGGCACCGGATTGGCCTTCACGGCGGTAATGCTGGTCAACACCGCAGTGATGAAGTCGATTTTCCGGTCCAGCATCATCGGAATCGACACCACGCTGATCGTGAACACGGCGGCGGCGACGGCCGCGCCCACCACGGTAAAGACGATCAGAAAGGTCAGGCCACTGCCCGAAAAAAATAGTTGCGCGCTCGAGGTGTCGAGAGTCGTGCGCTGGCCCGCGATGATCAGGGCGAACAGCAGCGTCGACAGTCGTGCCCAAACGATCATGAGGATGCCGATCAGAATGCCGAACAGAGCGATCGGCAGCACGTTGCGCCGCCAGGCCATCAGCGCGCGGCCCAGGGTCACCGGCTGGCCCGCTTCCAGGCGGCGGCTGATATCGTACAACCCCATGGCCAGAAACGGACCCGCCAGCAGGAAGCCGGTGGTCAGGGCCAACGCATATTGGAAGCTCGATTCGATCAGGTAGACCAGGATATAGCCCATGGCCACGAACAGCAGGCCGTAGGGAATGCTGGCGGCGGGTGCCCGCCACAAGTCTTTCCAGCCGGCGGCGAGCCACTCCCAAGGTTGGTCGAACGAGATGATTCGCACTCTGGGTGTGGTCAGGGAACTTTCGACGACAGGAATGGAAGTCACCATCAAATCCTCCTCAACGATATGTTGCAACGCAAGACAATTCAGTTTGTTGTAGGTTTGCGTTTGGATGGCCCCACTGTCGCACCCGTGGTTCCATACAGCAAAGACTATATGAAGGCAAAAGAGTTGCAACAATAAAACAGGGGCTCGGTGGAGCCCCTGGGAGACAGAAGGTCGGGAAGCCGCGCGGAACCGCCGGGTCGGGCTAGCTCCGCTGCGGCCGTAGCCGACGGTAAAGGTCGTAGGTCTGCTGGGCGATGCTGCGCCAGCTATAGTGTCGTTCGACCCGCTCGCGGCCCGCCTGGCCCATGCGTTGCAGCAGTTCCGGATCATTGGCGAGACGGTTGATGGCGTTGGCCAGCCCGCGTTCGAACTTGGCGGGGGCGATGGGATCGTGTGGCGGTTCGGACGACAGATGCGGGTCCACCAACAGGCCGGTTTCGCCCTCGACCACCACTTCGCAGATCCCACCGGTCGCGCTGCCCACCACCGGCGTGCCGCAGGCCATGGCTTCCAGATTGATGATGCCGAACGGCTCGTAGATCGAGGGGCAGCAGAAAATGGTGGCGTGCGAGTACAGCGCGATGGTGGTCGGGCGCGGCAGCATTTTGGGAATCCAGACGATGCCGGAGCGCTGGGCTTGCAATTCCTGCACGATTTCCTCGATTTCGCGCTGCATGGCCAGGGTGTCGGCATCGCCGGCGCATAGCACCACTTGCAGTTTCGGGTCGAGTTGCGGGATAGCCTGCAACAGGTAGTACAACCCTTTTTGCCGGGTGATCCGGCCGACGAACAGCACGAAGGGACGATCGGGGTCGATGCCGAGCCGGGCGAGGGTCTCGGGTTCGTTGACTGGATGGTATTCCTCGGTGTCGATGCCATTGGGGATCACCACCACCCGGGTCGGCTCGACGTCGAACAGGCGCAGGATATCGTCGCGGGTGCTGCGCGAGACGGCGATGATGGCGTCGGCCATTTCCAGCGCGGTCTTTTCGATCCAGCACGAGAGATCGTAACCGTGTCCGAGCTGGTCGCGCTTCCAGGGCCGCAGCGGCTCCAGCGAATGGACGGTGATCACCATCGGAATGTTGTAGAGGATCTTGGCGAGAATGCCGCTGAAGTGGGCGTACCAGGTATGGCAGTGGATAATCTCGGCGCAGCCGTCCAGATCGTCGCCGATCCCCTGACCGACAAAGGCCAGACAGGTGCTCAGGGCCTTGAGCGGCGAAACGAAGGATTGCGGGCAACCGGCAAAGTGGGTGGTATCCATCTTGATGCCGCGCACGTGCAACTGGCCCTCGTCGACCGTTTGGTCGTGAAAACTCCGCACCTCGACCGGGGTCAGCTTGGCCAGCTCGCGCGACAGATATTCGACGTGAACGCCGGCGCCGCCGTAAACGTGGGGGGGATACTCGTTGGTGGTCAGCAGGACACGCATTGTTGTTGTGCTCCCTTGGTCGGGCGGGCGGCGGACATTGGAAGGATTCCGATGGTGCGTTCGGTCGGAACGGGGTTGACGGCGAATTATGCCAAGCCCAGCACGGTTTTTGAAAGGGTGGCGTCGTGATTGGCGGCTGTTTGAGCGGGATTCGGCACGCGGTCCCCGCGCTGCTGGCGTAAACTCCACCGATAGCCTGCCTGCGAGGTCGGATCGAATGCGCGTTCCCCGTTTTTATCTGCCCGCGCCGCTGGCGATTGGTGTGACCGTGCCGCTGGATGAGCGCGCGTTCAACCACGCCGTGCGGGTTTTACGGCTCAAGTCCGGTGCGCCACTGGTGCTGTTCGACGGCGAGGGCCGGGCGTTCGCGGCGACGCTGGGTGAAATCGGCAAACGGGAGGCATGGGCGCGGGTGGAGGATGCTCTACCCGACCAAGCGGAGCCTCCGCTGCGGTTCGTGCTGGCGCAAGGCATCTCGCGCGGCGAGAAGATGGATCACACGGTGCAAAAGGCGGTGGAGCTGGGCATTGCCGCTCTTCAACCGCTGTTTGCGGAACGGGGTGGCGTTGGCCTGTCCGGCGAGCGACTGACGCGCAAGGTCCAGCACTGGCGGGGGATCGTAATCGGCGCCTGCGAACAATGCGGCCGCAATCGGCTACCGGAATTGCGGGAGCCGCTGACGCTGGCCGAATGGCTGGCGCAACCGACGAATCTCCTCCCCTCTCGTGAAAAAGAGTTGGGGCGGGGAGGCGAAGCGCGGGCATTACGGCTGCTGCTCGATCCGCTGGCGGAACAGGGTTTGCGCGGGCTGAAACCCCCAGTGGGAACGGTCACGCTGCTGATCGGCCCCGAGGGGGGGCTGAGTCCGGTGGAAATCGCCGAGGCGCGGCGGGCGGGCTTTGCCGGTGTCCGCCTGGGACCGCGCGTCCTGCGCACCGAAACCGCCGGTGTCGCGGCGCTGGCGGCGGTGCAGGCGCTGTGGGGCGATTGGGGCTAGCGGCTTCAGTTCCCCTCTCCCCGCAGGAGAGGGGCCGGAGTGAGGATGTGTTTTCAGGCGAAGTCGTTTTCCAGTACGACTCGATAGCGCGCACTGCCTGCCTCCAGATGCGCCAGTGCCTCGTTGACCCGGCTCATCGGGAAGTGCTCCGTGACGGGTGCGATCTGATGCCGGGCGCAAAAGTCCAGCATCTTGCGGAGGGTGGCAGGAGAACCCAGCGGTGAACCCGAAAGGCTTTTTTGCCCGCCGATGAGTGAAAAAGCGGCGACCGGGATCGGGGCAAGAACCGCTCCAACCGTATGCAGCCGCCCCTTGGGCGCGAGGATGTTCAAAAATGCCGGCCAGTTCAGCTCGACGTTGACGGTCGACAGAATGAAGTCCAGCGATCCGGCGATCTGTTCAAGCTGTCCGTCGTCGCGGGAATTGACGACATGATGCGCGCCCATACCCAGGGTTTCATCGCGCTTGGAGTCGCTGGAGGTGAACGCCGTTACCTCGCAACCCCACTTGTTGAGAAACTGGATGGCCAAGTGACCCAACCCGCCGATACCGACCACCCCGACCCGGTCGGTGGGTTTCACGTCGAACTGGACGATGGGGTTAAAGACGGTGATGCCACCACAGAATAGCGGGCCGGCTTTTTTTGCATCCAGACCAGGCGGCAGCGGCATGGCCCATTCGGCATTGCAGCGCACCTTGTCGGCGAATCCGCCGAAACGACCCATCATGGTTTGCTCGTTGCTGGCGCACAGATTGTGATTGCCGCTCATGCACTGGTCGCAGGTCATGCAACTGCCGCTGAACCAGCCCAGACCGACCGTGTCGCCCACCTTGAGATGTTTCACGTTCCCGCCGACCTGGGTGATCGTGCCAACCACTTCGTGGCCCGGCACAAACGGGTAGATGCTGTTGTGCCACTCGTTATTCAAAACGGAAAGGTCGGAATGACAGATGCCGCAGGCAATGACATCCATCTCCACTTGACCCGGCTTCAACTCGCCGGGGTCGTACTCGAACGGCGTGAGTTTGCCCTTGGCTTCGTGGGCGGCGTAGGCTCGAATCATCAGAAGTTCTCCAAGGTATTGAATCGCTCTTCAAGTTTAGGTGTTCTTCCAGGATGTACGCCGCCCATGGTGGCAATGATCACGACCGGCGTGACATCTTCTTCCAAGCATCCCATGCACTGGGCGAGAGTCGCGCCAAAGATACATCGCATCGACTGGATTCATCGACCAGTACTCGGTGACTGGCGGTTTTCGATGAGGCGTGCTTGGGGCGAAAGGGGCTCAGGGCTTCATTGATTTGATCGAGATCAAAGTCCTCTGGATCGAGTTCGGCACCGAGCCATTCAAGCGTTTCATCATGCTCCGGGTGCGCAGGATTGCCCACGATCTCGATCAGACTTAACCCCAGACGCCGCCGCAGTCCTCGGGAGGGCAGGCACGTTTTCCCTTGATGTGACAGGGAACTTGAACCGAATCGTCATAAGAGAGAGTCTTTTCCAAGGTGATTTTATGGTCCCAACCATCGCCAAAATCATATTCATAAGCGGAATCGACCTGGCCCAGATCAAACACGCCAAGCCTAGAAGACTCAGAAGCTGTGGAGTAAGCGAGGATGGTGTCGGATCCAAACCTGTCCATCCGTGGGCCGCCGATCATTGGGCCGGTAGTCGAATCCATGCCGAAGATGAGCAACAAGCAGCAATTCCTCTTTCCAAGCTTGAAAGTCCACTCTTTTCAAACCAAGGGTTCAGACGGTTTTTAGGGTTATTTTTGGTATATATCAAATTAAAATCAATAAGTTAGATACTTTTTTTCAAATTATGGTAACCTCGCAAGTTGGATTTAATCCAAGCCGTGAACCCCAAGTCCTTGATTCGGGCTGGCCAAAACTGTCCGAAGTATTGATCTATTGAATCCGCTACCGTGATCGCCGGAAGGGAAGCAGGTTAGGGTGATGGGGCCGTCTTCGGTAGAATGCGTCCTGTCGTCCGTCACGATTACCAGAATATCGGCTCAAAGAGAGATAAAACGATGGCCAGTTTTCCGTTGCTTGCGATTGTCGTGGCCGCCTACACCGCCCTGGCGCTGGTCGCGCCGGGCTGGCTGAACGGCGTGGTGTTCGTGCTGCCCCTGCTGTCCGAGTCGATGCTGTCGTTCCGGGGCGGTGACCTATTGCTGGTGATCGGTCTATTGCTGCTGTGCGTCGAGGTTTATCGCGCCACCAGCAGTTCGACCGCCGCCATTCTCAACCATGTGCTGTCGCTGGTGGTGTTCATCATCGCCCTGATCGAACTGCTCGTGCTGCCGCGCATGGCCGACATGACTTTCTTCCTGATCGTGCTGATGACCTTGAGCGATGTGATCGCCGGTTTCACCGTAACGATCTCGACCGCCCGTCGGGATATCCAGCGTCCGTCCTGATTCCTCGCTCGACTCCGATCAAATCCGCCGGAATCCGGTTCCGTTGATGCCCACATCCGAGTTTTCCCTGATCGAGCGTTACTTCGCCGCGCAGCGATTCCAGCGTCCCGATGTGGCGCTGGGCATCGGCGACGACTGCGCGCTGCTGCTTCCCCCGGCCGGCCAGCAGTTGGCGGCGACCGTGGACACGCTGGTGGCGGAGGTACATTTCTTCGCCGGCGCCGATCCGGAAGGCATCGGCCACAAGGCGCTGGCGGTCAATCTCAGCGATCTGGCGGCGATGGGCGCGACGCCGGCCTGGGCCACCCTGGCGCTGACCCTGCCCCAAGTTGACGAGGACTGGCTGGCGGCGTTTTGCCGGGGGTTGTTCGCGCTGGCCGACCGGCACGGCGTGCAACTGATCGGTGGCGACACCACCCACGGTTCCACCACGGTCATCACCATTCAGGCACACGGCTTCGTGCCGCCAAGCCAGGCCCTGCGCCGCGACGGCGCGCGGCCGGGCGATGACCTCTATGTCACCGGCACGCCAGGCGACGCCGGCCTGGCGCTGGCGGCGGCGTTCGGCAAGGCGGCCATCGCCGCCCATCACGAGCGCTATGTCCGGGCGCGACTGGAGCGGCCGGAACCGCGTCTTGCGCCGGGTCTAGCGCTGCGTGGAGTCGCCAGCGCCGCCATCGATGTCTCCGACGGACTGGCGCAGGATCTGGGCCATATTCTGGAACGCAGCCGGGTTGGAGCGCGGCTGGAGGTGGAGCGATTGCCGCTGTCGCCGGCGCTGGCGACCAGCCTGGACCGGGAAGCCGCCGCCGTCACCGCTCTGACTGGCGGCGACGATTACGAATTGTGCTTCACCGTGCCGCCGGAACGGACTGTGCAACTCGAACGCAGCGCGGCGGAGTGGGACTGCCGCTGCACCCGCATCGGCGTCATCACGGCGGAACCGGGCCTGCGACTGACCCGCGCCGACGGTTCCGCCCTGCATCTGGATCGGTGGGGTTATAACCACTTCGGCTGAGCCTACGGATCGCTCCGACCAGCGAAGCCGATACCCGCGCCAGACCGATTGATCCCGGATTGCAGGCATCGCACTGATAAAACCCGCTCCGATTCTTTCAAATCCGTCGCCGCATCCACCGTCGTGCCAACCCGCTCAATAATCAGGGACGTAGGCATCGGGATAACCGCTGTCATAGACCGGCGGAGCGTCGTAATAATCCGAGGCGGGGGGGCGATAACGGTTGGGAGGCGGTGGAGCGAAACCAGCGTCATCATCGGGATACCGTTGGCGTGCTTGCAGATAATCGATTTGCTGGTCGCGGTAATCCATCTGGCTGCCGATTGCGCTGCCCACCAGTGCGCCGGCCACGCCACCAACCACGGCGCCATCTTGGTGATCGATCTGATGACCGATGACCGCGCCCGCCGTCGCGCCCACCAGCGCGCCGTTTTGAGTATGGTAGTACGGCGCACCCGGCGGAGCGCATGCCGTGCTCAGGCCCATGGCCGCAGACAGAATGACGATCTTGAATGGCGCGCGCATGAAGGTTCTCCAAGACAACAAGGCCGGTTGGAAAAAACGGGCGGCAACCACCACTGTAAGGTAATCCAGTACGCCGCTGTCGCAAAGACCCAAATACACCCAAACTGGCTGGCAGACAGTCTCTTCTCAATAGCATGAATGTCGCCTGAATCCGATGCCATGTGGTTGGGACCCTGTAGCCCAGCCCGCCAACGGTGTCAGGAAATGGTTTGAGTGTTCACGCCCGAGGCCAGTCGTGCCAGCAGCTCTTGCCCGACCACTGCCGCCCGCCAGCCGTGGCGTAACGGCGAATCTTCGCCCAGCAGCAGCTTCTCTACATCCCACCGGTCGGCGAGACTCTGCGATGGAATGCGATAGTGGTCCGCGCGGGCCGCGATCAGCGCCAGCATCTGGTCTACTTCCGCCGCTCGTTCGGGCGGAAGATGAGGGCGGGAGATTCGAGCCGGCCATTGTTCCGGAGGTTCGGCGCGGGCGGCGGCGATCCGCGCCAACAAGGCTTCACCTTGTCGTTGCGCGGTGGTCGCCGGTAGGCCACGGATGCGCGACAGTTCGTCCGGGGTCTTCGGCATGCGCCGGGCCAGTTCGAGCAGCACCGCGTCATCGAGAATCCAGCGGCGCGGCCGATCGTGGGTGCTGGCCCGCTCCTCGCGCCAGGCCGCCAATGCCCGTAACACCGCCCGTTGCACGCCGTGCAACCGGTTGTGTTCCCGGACCCGCCGCCAGATTTCCTGCGGTTGCAATCGGTAACGATGGGGAGCGGCTAGCGCGGCGAAGTCTTCGGCCAACGCCTCCAGCCAGCCACGCGTCGCCAGCGCTGCCTGTTGTTGCAGGTACAACTCTCGCAGATAACGCACGTCGTCGGCTGCATAAGCCAGCCATTCCGGCGCCAGCGGCCGGTGGCGCCAGTTGGCGCGAGTATGGGTTTTGTCCAGTTCCACGCCAAGCAGTTGTTGCACCAGGGCCGCGTAGCCGATCTGGTTGCCCTGACCCAGCGCCAGCGCCGCCAGTTGGGTATCGAACACCGGTGTCGGCACCGCGCCGCGCAGGTGGTGGAAGATTTCCAGATCCTGCTGCGCGGCGTGCAGCACCTTGGTCACCGCCGGGTCGTAGAGCAGGTCCAGCAGCGGCTCCAGGGAGGGCAGCGCCAGCGGATCGATGCAGGCCACCCGGTCGGCGCTAGCGACCTGAATCAGACATAGCTGCGGGTAATAGGTCTGCTCGCGGATGAATTCGGTATCCAGCGCCAGCCAGGCCGCGCCGCGCAACCCGGCGCAGAAGTCGGCCAGCGCCGATTGATCGACGATGTAGAGCAAGTCGCTCATGAGCGCCGCCAGGCGCCGGATCGACCCCCGGTCTTTTCCAACAGACGGATATCGGTCAAGGTCATGCTGCGATCCACCGCCTTGCACATGTCGTAGATCGCCAGCAGCGCGACCTGCACTGCGGTCAGCGCCTCCATTTCCACTCCAGTGCGACCATGGGTTTCCACAGTCGCCTGGCAGCGCACGGCGTTGCGCTCCGGCAGGGGCTGTAAATCCACCACCACCCGGCTCAGGGCTAGCGGATGACACAGCGGGATCAGGTCGGCGGTGCGCTTGGCGCCCATGATGCCGGCGATGCGCGCCACGCCTAGCACATCGCCCTTGGCGTGCGCGCCAGTGACGATACGTTCCAAAGTTGCGGCTCGCATCAAAATACAGCCCTCGGCGACCGCGGTTCGATGGGTGATGGCCTTGTCGCCGACATCCACCATGTGGGCTTCGCCGGCAGCGTTGAAATGAGTCAGAGGCATGAGCAGGGGAAGGGCGAAAAGACGGTGCGGGGTAAACGCATGGGGCGAGGATGGTTCCTCGCCCCGCGAAGATACTTGTGGGTGGAACGGGCTTCCTGCCCGTTGCAACACGGGCAGGAAGCCCGTGTTGCATACCCTTACATGGCTGCCAGCAACGGCACGATCAGCAACGCGACGATGTTGATGATCTTGATCAGCGGGTTGACCGCCGGACCGGCGGTATCCTTGTAGGGATCGCCGACGGTGTCGCCGGTGACCGAGGCCTTATGCGCCTCCGAACCCTTGCCGCCGAAGTTGCCATCTTCGATGTACTTCTTGGCGTTGTCCCAGGCGCCACCGCCGGCGGTCATGGAAATCGCCACGAACAGACCGGTCACGATGGTGCCCATCAATAGGCCGCCCAGCGCCTTCGGCCCGGCCGCGGGACCCATCAGCCAGGCCATGCCGAAGGCCACCACGATTGGCGTCAACACCGGCAACAATGAAGGGATGATCATCTCCTTGATCGCCGATTTGGTCAGCAAATCCACCGCCCGCGAATAATCCGGCTTGGTCGTGCCTTCCATAATGCCGGGGATCTCCCGGAATTGCCGGCGCACTTCCATCACCACGCTGCCGGCGGCGCGACCGACCGCTTCCATCGCCATCGCTCCGAACAGGAACGGGATCATACCGCCGATGAACAGACCGATAATCACCACCGGATCGGTCAGTTCGAAACTAACCTTAATGTGCGCCAGCGCCAGCTTATGCTCGAAGTCGGCGAACAGCACCAGCGCCGCCAGCGCCGCCGAGCCGATGGCGTAGCCCTTGGTGACGGCCTTGGTGGTGTTGCCCACCGCATCCAGCGGGTCGGTAATCCCGCGAATTTTCTCGTCCATTTCAGCCATTTCGGCAATGCCACCGGCGTTGTCGGTGATCGGCCCATAAGCATCCAGGGCAACGATGATGCCGGCCATGGACAGCATCGAGGTCGCGGCGATGGCAATACCGTACAGCTCGGCCCACGAGTAGGACAGACCGATGCTCAGGCAGACCGCCAGTACCGGCAGGGCGGTCGCCTTCATCGATACCGCCAAACCGGCGATGATGTTGGTGGCGTGACCGGTGGTGCAGGCCTCCGCGAGTTTTTGCACGGGGCTGAACTCAGTCGCGGTGTAGTACTCGGTGAAGACCACCATGGCCGCAGTCAGGCCCAATCCCACCAGCGCTGAACCGTACAGGCCCCAGGGGTTATGGTCGCCCATGAGCACGAAGATGACGGGCAGAAAGGCCACTGCGGCGATGCCGCCGGCCACGCCCAAGCCGCGATACAGGGCGTTCATGATTTTTTCGCCTTCGCGGGCCTTGACATAGAAGGTACCGACGATCGAGGCGATGATCGACACGCCGCCCATCACCAGCGGCAGGACAATGGCGTTCTGGGTGGAGCTTCCCGTGAACATCAGGCTGCCGACCAGCATGGTGGCGATGATGGTCACCGCGTAGGTCTCGAACAGGTCGGCGGCCATGCCGGCGCAGTCGCCGACGTT
>JAPUDV010000051.1 GCA_027492875.1 Candidatus Competibacteraceae bacterium
CGGGATTTGAACGTGATCTTGGAACCCGGTTGGCCGGGTGATGCGTATAACATGGATATTCCTCCTGTGGTTTGGCAATGCGTGGCAACGGGCTTGAGCGTCGCCGTCTTTTCAGGCAGTCAGTGGCTAATCAGGACAACCTCGCTTTTCAGTGAGCCGGTCGCTGACCAGCCAGCCGCCGTGATACTCAAAATACTCAAAATGACCGCCGAGAGCCCGCCCTATAGTCAATAGCCGCTCGCGGTTGAAGACCTGCCGATGGCCGTAGCGGGGATCGGGCACCGCTTCGAGCGGCACTGCGATAATCAGCCGCCGGGCAGTGAGTCGCCAGAGATTGGTGACTGCCTTTTCGGTTTGCTGCACTTCAAAATGCTCCAGCAGATGTAACGCGGTCACTACGTCGTAGCGCGCCGGTAGCGGAGCCAGTTCTCGCTCAAGGTCGTCGGCCAGAATATCGGTGACGCCAAAACAGGCTTGGTGCAAGCCGCTATGCCGGGTGTAATCCTCGGCAAAGCTCATTAGCGCCGGATTCAGATCGCAACCGGCGATGTCGCCCAGCGTCCGGGTTGCGCTGCACACCCGCGCCAGCAGCAGCGGAAAGAAACCGAAGCAGGTGGCGACATCCAGCACGGTAGGCGGTAATGCGGCGGTGGGCAGTGCCTCGATCAGATCCAGCGCGTACCGATAGATCGCACCGAACAAGCCGATGAAGTCACTCGCGGTTTCATTGGGTCGCCCCGGCGGTTGCCCCAGTCCGGCACTGATCTGGGTCGCGTTCAGAGTGTTGGCGTAGAACAGCCGCCAAGCCCGGCGCTCGTTGCCGGCCATGGAGCGAACGATGTCACCCACCGAACGCTCGAACAAATCCTGTTCGCTGTAACCGCTATCCATCCGCTGGCGCTGTGCCGCCAGCAGCGGCAATAACTCGCTAACGACGTAGTAGCCCAAATTGTTGTCGATCTGCGTCGCGCTGAAATCGTGGACGATGATCAGCTCATCGGCGGGTGCGGTCGGCGTTGCCAAGGGTGTCAGGGCGTAAAGCTGGAAGTGCGCGCTGGCGCCCAGTGGATCGGCGCGTTGTTCCAGGCCGTTGACCAGTAGTGCGTGGCGATGGCGTGACAGCATCATGATGGGGAGCGCTCCGCGATCAATGGGGTGTCACCGACCGCCGCAGCAGATCCTCGGCCACTCGACCGAGTTGCTGCAGGTTACGGACGACTTCGGTGTGGTGGCAGACCGGTTCATACAGCGGCATATCGCAACTGCCCATCTTCCAACTGCCGCGCGGTTCCGGCGACAGCCAGAGCAATTGCTTGGCACGGCGGCGGATTTCCTCCAGCACCCACACCTGGGGTGGGTTACGGTTGCCGCGCCCGTCGCCGAGGATGATGACGGTGGTTTGCGGCGTCACCGCCGCCAAATAGCGATTGTGGAACAGGCTCAAGGCGTGGCCGTAATTGCTGTCCACATCGGTGTCGATCAGACCACCGTTGAATACCGTGCTAATCGCTTCATCGATGCTCTGTTGCTCGAAACACGCGCTGACTTCCACCAGGTCGCTGACGAAGGCGAAGCTGCGCACCTGACCGAACAGGCTTTGCAGGTTGTAGACCAGATGCAGCATGAAGCGGGCGGTGTTGCGCACCGACAGACTGACATCGCAGATCACCACCAACCGAGGTTTTTCATCGCGGTAATGGGTGACTACCGGCTGAAACGGAATCCCTTCATATTTCATATTGCGGCGCAGGGTGAGTGGAACGCTGATCCGGCCATGATGGCTAATGTGTCGGCGATAGGAACGGGCGCCACGCATCCGCCGGCACAGCCGCTGCACGATCTCGGTCATTTCCCGGCGTTCCTGTTCCGAAAAGCGGTAGTTGGGCGTGGCGCGGCGCGGCGGGTTGGGAATCTTCGGTAGTGGTTGCAGCGCCAGTTCCCGTTCCAGATAACGCTTTAGCAGCTCCGGCAAATTGGCAATATGGCTATCCAACCGGCCGGATAACTGTTTAATCAGGTTCTCGTCCACATCCAGGTCATTGAGTTCATCCAGCAAATCGGCCACCGCATCGGCGATCACATCCGCGTCGAGCTCGGCAATGGCCTCGCTGAAGTTCAACTCACCCGCTCGCCCGGCGTTCTTGACCCGCCGCACTTTCAGCAGTTGCATGGCTTTCCGCATCACCTGATCCAGCAAGTCCCGGTTACGGCTCAATACCAGGTTCTGGCCGAACTCGGCCAGATTGAAATCGTTGGCGTCCTGATTCGAATTAAAATGGGTCGCCATTTGCGCGTCATCGAAATAGTCGCGGATGTCGAGCGTGTCTTCGTGGGCGTTATCACCGTCCGGCTGGCCGCTGATCGGGGTTTGTTCCACGACCATTTCCGGCGGGGCCGGCGCGGTTTCGCGTTGTCCCGGTGGTTCCGCTACGGAATCGGACGGTGGCGATGCTTTGGGCAAACTGAAGAACTGCTCAAACAGTTCTTCAAACACCGGCAAATCGCGAATGGCCTTGATCAAGGTGCTCCGCAGGACGATGCGCACCGTGGCGCGGTCGTCGAGCGCGATCCACGCCAATGCCTGCATCGCGTCCAGCGATTCTGCGGGCGAAATCCGTACACCCCGGTTTTTCAGCAGGAAAATGAAGCGGTTGATCACGGCGTCCATCGAAATTAGCCGGTGCGGCCGTCAGTGCGGCCTCGATAACTGGTGAAATAATGAGAGGCGTGCTCCTGGCGGCGCTGCTCCAGATGATTCGCATCCGGTTCGGCGGGACGCAGCGGCGGTCGCAACGGAATTTCGGTGGCGGTGGTCGTCGCCGGACTCTGCGATGATTGCAGCGACTCAATGATCCACGGTAACTGTTCGTTGACCTGCTGGGTGTCGCGCTCGTACTTGATCAACAGATGCAGCGTTTCCTCCAACAAGGTGGGAGTCAGGGTGTCGGCGTTGAGCAGCACCAGCGCCTGCGCCCAATCCAGGGTTTCACTGATGCTGGGAGCTTTGCGCAGATCCAGGGCACGCAGTCGGCGGATCACCGCAACCACTTGCGCGGCCAAGGCTTCCTGAAGCGCCGGCACTTTCATCCGCACGATTTCCAGTTCGCGCTGCTCATCCGGGTAGCCAATAAACAGATGCAGACAGCGGCGCTTGAGCGCATCGCTCAAATCACGGGTGTTGTTGCTGGTGATGATGACGTAGGGAATGGTGGTGGCTTTCACCGTGCCGATTTCCGGCACCGTGACCTGAAAATCGCTCAGCACTTCCAGCAGGAAGGCTTCAAATTGCTCCTCGGCGCGGTCGAGTTCGTCGATCAGCAGTACGACCGGGTCGGGGGAGCTGATGGCCTGAAGGATGGGACGGCGCACGATGAAATGCTCCGAGAAAAACACATCTTCATGCAGGTGCAATTGCTCGACCGCCGAGTGCAGATCGCTGACGCCTTCAAACAGGCGGCTGATCTTGTCCCGCAGAATTTGGGTGTAGAGCAGTTGCTTGCCGTATTCCCACTCGTAGAGTGCGTGCGCCTCGTCCAGCCCGCCGTAACATTGCAGCCGAATCAGGGAGCGACCCAGCGCCGCAGCGACTACTTTCGCCAGTTCGGTCTTGCCGACACCGGCCGGTCCTTCGATCAGGATCGGCTTGCGCATTTGCAGCGCAAGAAAGGCGACGGTCGCCAATTTGCGGTCGCAGAGGTACTGCTGATCGCGCAGTTGCGCAATCGTTTGTTCGATGGATGCGAACATGCGCCGACTCCAGGTCCGGACCCGCCGGCGCATGGCCAGGGATCCGGGTAACCAAGGGAAAATACTCAGTGACAGACAGAGCTTTAGCCCAACGGGAACCGGTGCTAGTAGCTACCGACCAGGGTATGGCGAACGACCGGCGCCACCGAGTCATAGGTACACTCGCGGCCATTACCCGGCGTCGATGCGTCGCCCAGCACATGCTTGGTGATGCGGTCCACGTCTCGCTCGACATTTTCGGCGGAGATTTTGGTGCTGCCCACCTCGGCATAGCGGCCGGTGCCCATCCGTGACTTGGTGTACGGGCCGATGCTGGTGAAGTTGGCCGGGATGCTGAGATCCTTGCTCAGCCGGATCGCCGCTTCCAATGCCCGCTCGGCAGCCGAAACATCGGACAGACCGTCCACGTTTTCGCCCATCGCCTTGGCGATGTCGCGGAAGCGCTTGTAATTGGCCTGCATGTTGTATTCCCAGACCCGGGTCAGGCCGATGGCATTGTTCAGGCCGTGGTGCGAGTCGTAGAAGGCGCTGACTGCGTGGGAAATGGAGTGGATAATGCCGAGACCGCCGCTGTTGAACGCCTGCGCCGAAATGTAGGAGGCGTACATCATGTTGGTGCGGGCTTCGTAGTTCAGCGGCTCGAACACGGCGCGACGCAGATTTTGCGCGACCAGTTCGATGCCCAAAAGCGCGCTGCCCATACTCGGCAGGAAGTCGATCCGGGAGACATACGGCTCGGAAGCGTGGGCCAGCACGTCGAAACCGCAAAAGGCGGTCAAATCCGCCGGCATGGAGAAGTGCAGCACCGGATCGTTGATGCTCAGGCTGACCGGGACGTTTTCATCCAGCCCCAGCCATTTATAAGGCGCTTTTTCCGAGACGGTATCGGTGATCACATAGGCAAAACTGGTCTCGGAACCGGTGCCAGCGGTGGTGTTGATGGCGATGTGCGGCGGATTGTTGGGGTTCTCGGATTTGTTGTAGCCGTCGAATTCGTTGATATTGCGGCCATCATGGGAGACCACAACCCGTGCGCCCTTGGTGGCGTCGGTGACGCTGCCGCCACCGACTGAAACGAAGCTGTCGCACTTCTCCCGGGTGTACATGTCGGCGATGTCCATGACGTTGTAGTCCTTGGGATTGGACTCGATCTTGTCATAGACCACTACATCAACGCCCCGGTATTTAAGCTTGCCAACGATGTCTTCGACGATGCCGGTGCCGCGCAAGCCAGAGGTAGCCAGCACGCAGCGCTTGAAACCCAGCTTATTGGCTTCCAAGCCGACCATTTCGTAAGCGCCTGGACCGAGCAGGCCGCGGGGAATGCGATGGAATTCTTTAATTGGAAATTGCCAGAGTTTGTGTGCTTCCACGGTTTAATCCTCTTCCTTCGGTGACTATAAGCGGATGGCGTATCCACATTATTTTCCCCTGCCA
The DNA here is from genome assembly GCA_027492875.1 of Candidatus Competibacteraceae bacterium. Taxonomy (GTDB): domain Bacteria; phylum Pseudomonadota; class Gammaproteobacteria; order Competibacterales; family Competibacteraceae; genus Competibacter. The sequence goes on from JAPUDV010000051.1 coordinate 5,185, forward strand.
GCAGCAGGGTGTTGCTTGCCAGGCTGTTTAGGTCGTACCTGAACAGCCCTAAGCAAGGCAACAAAAATGCCAAGCGCAACAGCAATATTATTTTTTATAACTATTTATTTTTTAAATAATAAAATTTTTTGAAAGGCTATCTGGTCACTCGATCCGGTCATCGTGCAAGGCCACCGTGAAAAAACCGTGACGTGCACTGTGCCAGAAATGACACAGACTCCCGCGCACAAGGCGTTGATTGGCAAATGGGTGATCCTGCTGACAGACGCACCACACACTCGCCCGACTCACGGCTCGGGTCACGGGAAAAGCTACGGGAGGGGGAATTTTACAGGAGGAAAAAATCTCTTTCCCCGCAAGGGGGAAGGAGGCGGCCATGCAATCAACAGCTTTGCCAAAGGGGAAACGGCTACGCTTCATCCCATGACCAGGCAGGTCATTTCCCTTGCGGAAACCACCCTAGAATTTCATGTCCTCGAAAAACTTCTTGACGCCATCCAGCCAACTACCCTGCTGCGGCGTATGGCGCTCGCCGCTGGCTTCCATGGTGGCCGCGAACTTCTCCAGCAGATCCTTCTGCTCCCGGGTCAGGTTGACCGGAGTTTCGACCACGATCCGGCACAGCAGATCGCCGGTCGGCCCGCCGCGCACCGGCTTGACGCCCTTGCCGCGCAGCCGGAACACCTTGCCGGTCTGGGTTTCCGGCGGAATCTTCAAGCTCAGCCGCCCGTCCAGGGTCGGCACTTCCAACTCGCCACCGAGCGCGGCGGTGTGGAAACCGATTGGCACCTCGCAGTACAGATCATTGTCCTCGCGGGTAAAGATCGGATGCGGCTTCACCCGGATCTGCACGTACAGATCGCCCGGCGAGCCGCTGTGCTCGCCCGCCTCGCCCTCGCCCGTCAGCCGGATGCGGTCGCCGTTGTCCACACCGGCCGGCACCTTGACCGACAGCGTCTTCTGCTCCTCGACCCGGCCGCTGCCGCGGCAAGTCTCGCAGGGATCGGGAATGATCGTGCCCCGCCCCTGACAGCGCGGGCAGGTCTGCTGGATCGAGAAAAAGCCCTGCTGCATCCGCACCTGACCGACTCCGCGGCAGGTGGGGCAGGTGGTCGGCTTGGTGCCCGGCTTGGCGCCGCTACCGGCGCAGGTCGCGCAGGTGACCAGCGTGGGCACTCGAATCTTGGCGGTGGTGCCGAATACTGCTTCTTCCAGCGTCAAATCCAGGGTGTAGCGCAGGTCGGCCCCGCGGTAGCTTTGGCCGCCACCGCTACCCCGCATGCCGCCGAAAATGTCGCGAAACACGCCGCCGAAAATGTCGCCCAGATCGGCGGCCTCGCCGAAACCACCGAAACCGCCGCCCGCCGTGCCGTCCACCCCCGCATGGCCGAACTGGTCGTAAGCCGTCCGCTTGCGCGAGTCGCTCAGGACCTCGTAAGCCTCCTTGGCTTCCTTGAACCGCTCCTCGGCCACCTGATCGCCAGGGTTGCGGTCGGGGTGCAGTTTCATCGCCAGCCGTCGGTAGGCTTGTTTGACTTCGGTTTCGCTGGCGTTGCGAGCCACGTTGAGAATTTCGTAATAATCGCGCTTGGACATAGTCTTGCGTTGCGAGTGCCTGCGGGGTTATGCCATCCAGAACCGAAAATCCGGAAACGCTCGCGCGTCCCCGGCTTCGTAGTTTACCGCAAGTACGGCGCTTACTTCTTCACTTCCTCGAACTCGGCGTCCACCACGCCGTCATCGGCCGGCTTGTGGCCGTGGCCCGCTCCACCGTGCGGCCCGTCCGGACCGCCGCCGTGCGGCCCGTCGCCCGACTGGCCGTAGACCCGCTCGGCCATCTTGCCGGACAGTTCGGCCAACGTCCGGGTCTTGGCCTCGATGGCGCTCATGTTGTCGGTCTTGGCGGTGGTGCGCAAGTCGCTGATCGCCGACTCGATCGCCGCCCGCTCGCCGCCTTCCACCTTATCGCCCAGATCGCGCAGGGTCTTCTCGGAGGCGTGAATCAGATTTTCGGCCTGATTGCGGGCACTCACCAACTCGTGAAACTTCTTGTCCTCTTCCGCATGCGCCTCGGCGTCGCCGACCATCCGCCGGATTTCGTCCTCGGACAATCCGGAAGACGCCTTGATAATGATGCGATTCTCCTTACCCGTCGCTTTGTCCTTCGCCGACACATGCAGGATGCCGTTGGCGTCGATATCGAAGGTGACCTCGATCTGCGGCACGCCGCGCGGGGCCGGCGGAATATCCTGCAAGTCGAACTTGCCCAGCGACTTATTGGCCGAGGCCATCTCGCGCTCGCCCTGCATGACATGCACGGTCACGGCGGTCTGGTTGTCGTCGGCGGTCGAGAACACCTGCTGCGCCTTGGTCGGAATCGTGGTGTTCTTCTCGATCAGCTTGGTCATCACGCCGCCCAGGGTCTCGATGCCCAGACTCAGCGGGGTCACGTCGAGCAGCAGCACGTCCTTGACCGAACCGCCCAGCACGCCGCCCTGAATCGCCGCGCCGACCGCGACGGCTTCATCGGGGTTCACGTCCTTGCGCGGTTCCTTGCCGAAAAACTCGCGTACCTTATCCTGCACCTTGGGCATGCGGGTCTGGCCACCGACCAGCAGCACGTCGTCGATCTGGCCGACGCCCAGCCCGGCGTCCTTCAACGCAATCCGGCAGGGACCGATGGTTTTCTCGACCAGATCCTCCACCAGCGATTCCAGCTTGGCGCGGGTCAGCTTCAGATTCAGATGCTTGGGTCCGCTGGCGTCGGCGGTCATATACGGCAGGTTGATCTCGCTCTGCTGGCTGGAAGACAACTCGATCTTGGCCTTCTCGGCCGCTTCCTTCAGCCGCTGCAACGCCAGCGGATCGTTGGCCAGGTTGATGCCGGACTCTCTTTGGAATTGCTCGATCAGGTAGTCGATGATGCGCTTGTCGAAATCCTCGCCGCCCAGAAAGGTGTCGCCGTTGGTCGAGAGCACCTCGAACTGCTTTTCGCCGTCCACCTCGGCGATCTCGATGATCGAGACGTCGAAGGTGCCACCGCCCAGATCGTAGACCGCGATCTTGCGATCCTTGGCGCTGGACTTGTCCATGCCGAAAGCCAGCGCCGCCGCCGTCGGTTCGTTGATGATGCGCTTCACTTCCAGACCGGCGATGCGGCCGGCGTCCTTGGTGGCCTGACGCTGGCTGTCGTTGAAGTAGGCCGGCACCGTGATCACCGCTTCGGTGACCGGGTGTCCGAGATAATCCTCGGCGGTCTTTTTCATCTTCATCAGCACCCGCGCCGAAATTTCCGGCGGCGCCATTTTCTTGTCGCGCGCCTCGACCCAGGCATCGCCGTTGTCGTTCTTAACGATCTTGTAGGGCACAAGGTTGATGTCCTTCTGCACCTCCGGCTCGTTGAACCGACGGCCGATCAATCGCTTGACCGCAAACAGGGTGTTATGCGGGTTGGTGACCGCCTGGCGCTTGGCCGGCTGACCGACAGTAATCTCACCGTCTTCCATAAAGGCGACGACGGACGGTGTGGTCCGGTCGCCCTCGCTGTTTTCGATCACCCGAGGCTTGCCGCCTTCCATAATCGCCACGCAGGAATTGGTGGTACCCAGGTCGATGCCGATAATATTGCTCATGATTGCGCTCTCTAATCAGGGAATTCAGTTGGTTGAGCCTTGCCTGCCGTTGGATGTGGGGCCATCCGGTCGGATTTTCAATGGCGCGGAATGGAGGAAAGGCGTTTAACTCGCCGGTCGGGGCACGGCCTGGGCAACGATCACCTTGGCGGGACGAATCAGCCGCTCGTTGAGCAGGTAGCCTTTTTGCACGACCTGCACCACGGTGTTGGGCTCGGCCTGATCGGTCGGCAGCATGGCCATGGCTTCCTGCTGGCCCGGATCGAACTTGGCGCCAAGCGGATCCACCTCGCGGGCGCCGAATTTCTCCATCGCCACCGTCAGTTGCCGGAGCGTCAGTTCGACCCCCTCCCGCAGCTTGGCGATATCCACGGCGTCGCTGGCCGCCGCCAACCCCAGTTCCAGGCTGTCGCGTACCGGCAGCAGTTCGCCGAAAAACCGCTCCAGGGCGAACTTATGGGCGTTCTGCACCTCACGCTCGGCGCGCTTGCGCAGGTTTTCCATTTCGGCGTGGGCGCCCAGATACAACTTCCAGTGCTCGTCAGCTTTAGCCAGCGCCTGGTCCAACTCACGTTGCATCCCTTCGAATTCTTCGTGGCTGACCGGCAGTTCGAGCCCTTCCTCCTCGACGGCCAGCGCGGTTTCCACGAATGGCTGGGAGTCAGCCCCGGCAGCATCCGGGCGAGTGTGTAGGGGGTGTTTAGGTTCGGTTGAGCTCATCGGATATGTTCTCCATCACGGGTGGCAAGCGGTCGGGCGACTGCCGCCGCCCCTAATGGCGGAGAACTGGGGTTGAATGCGGGAAATTCAAGAGCGCCGATCACCAGGACAACCGTTTTTCCTGCGTTCAGTCTCGTTGCCCGTCCAGCACCTCGGCCAGCAAACGGGCGGTGACGTCCACCACCGGAATAACCCGATCGTAAGCCATGCGAGTCGGACCGATGATGCCGAGCATACCCAACACCTGGTCGCCCGAGCCGTAGGGCGCCGTCACTACGCTGCATCCTTCCAGCACGCCGCAGCCGGATTCCTCGCCGACGAAGATTTGCACACCACCGGCGTGCAGGCATTGATCGAACAGATGCAGCAGGTCGCTTTTCTGGTTGAAGGCTTCGAACAATTGCCGCAGTTTGTCGAGATCAGACAGGTCGGCGTACTGCATCAGGTGGGTTTGGCCGGCCACCACATAGTCGTCGCTTTCGGGAGTGGTCTCGAAGGTCTGCTCCGCCATCTCCACCACGGTTTGCATCAGCCGGTCGAGGTTGTCGCGAGTTTCGCGCAGTTCGTCGAGCAGGGTTTTCCGCACCTGCTGGATGTCCCGGCCACCGAACTGCGCGTTGAGATAATTCGCGGCCCGCTGCAATTCCGCAGCATCGTAGGAGCGCCGGGTCTGGATGATACGGTTCTGCACTTCCTGGCCGTTCAGCACCAGGATCGCCAGTACCCGGCGTTCGGACAACGGCAGGAATTCAACTTGGCGCAGGGTCATGGTCTGACGGCGCGGCAGCATGACGATGCCGGCCAGCTGAGTGACGCCGGACAACAGGTCCGACACCGACCGCGCCAGTTCGGCGCCGTTTTGCGCTGGCCGGTCGATCTGCCGGCGCAGCACCTCGATTTCCCGCGGGTCCAACGGCTTGACGTGCAGCAGGGTGTCGATAAAAAACCGGTAGCCGCGGGCGGTCGGCACCCGGCCGGCCGAGGTGTGCGGCGCGCGCAGGTAGCCCAGCTCTTCCAGGTCGGCCATGACGTTGCGCACGGTGGCGGAACTCAGGTCCAGACCGGCGTCGCGCGACAGCGTGCGCGAGCCGACCGGCTGGCCATCGCGGATATAGCGCTCGACCAGAAACTTCAGCAGGTGCTGGGTACGCTCGTTCAGGGCGGGATGGCCCGCCGGCGTGGGGTCCGAAGTATGCATGCCGACACCTGATTGTTTTTTAGCACTCTCGCCCTTAGAGTGCCAAGGCAAGCTAGCAATTCCCTTGGGAGGTGTCAAGCTGTCATGCTTGGCGCGCACTCTTCTACAATGGTAATTTGCCCCTTTCGATTACTCAGTACGAAACGATGTCCAGCCCTGTCTTCCATACCATCGGTCTCATCGGCAAGTTCGGCGATCCCAACGTCGCGGGTACGCTGGATCAAATTGCCGCCCACCTGCGCCAGCGTCAGTTGCGGGTACTGCTCGACGAAAGCTCGGCCCAATTAATTCCAGACAGCGGCTTGGAAGTCGCCAGCCGCACCGCCATCGGCGAGCAATGCGACCTGGTGGTGGTCATGGGCGGTGACGGCACCATGCTGAACGCCGCCCGTTCGCTGGTGGACTACGACATGCCGATCCTGGGGGTCAATCTGGGACGGCTGGGGTTTCTGGCCGACGTTTCCCCCAGCGAAATCCCGCACCGTCTGGACGGCGTGCTCAACGGCCAGTTCCGCGAAGCCCGCCGCCTGCTGCTGCATACTCAGGTCATGCGCGACGGCCAGATCACCGGCGAGGCGGACGCTCTGAACGACGTGGTGGTACACAAGCGCGATGTTGCGCGAATGATCGATGTGGAGACTTTCCTGGACGGGCGATTCCTGAACACCTATCGCGCCGACGGTCTGATCATCTCCACCCCAACCGGCTCCACCGCCTACGCGCTGGCCGGCGGCGGGCCGATCATCTATCCGGGGCTGGAAGCGGTGGTGCTGGTGCCGATCTGCCCGCACACCCTCACCCACCGCCCGATCGTGGTCAGCGCCGACAGCGTCATCGAAGTGGTGCTGAACGCGGCCAACACCATCAACACGCAGGTGACCTGCGATGGCCAGGTCAGCCTGCCGCTGGAACGGGGCGATCAGATCGTGATCCGCAGGAAGGAACGCAAGGTGCGGCTGATCCATCCCATCAACCACGATTATTTCAAGCTGCTGCGGGCCAAGCTGCGCTGGGGCCTGAGTCCGGAAGCCTCGCCTTTCATCTAACAGTTCTTCCGCCATGCTGACCCAATTGTGCGTCCGCGACTTCGCCATCGTCGAGCAGTTGGAGCTGGAGCTGTCGGCGGGGATGACCGCGGTCACCGGCGAGACCGGTGCCGGAAAATCCATCCTGGTGGACGCCATCGGTCTGCTGCTGGGCGACCGGGCCGACAGCGGCGTCATCCGCCACGGCGCCGGACGGGCCGACCTCAGCGCGGTGTTCGATCTGGGCCAACTGCCGGCGGCGAGCGCCTGGCTGAGCGAGCGCGATCTGGCCGGCGAGGGCGACTGCCACCTGCGGCGAGTGATCGCCAGCAGCGGCCGCTCGCGCAATTACATCAACGGCGTGTCGCAACCGGTGCAGGCGCTGCGGGAACTGGGCGAGCTGCTGGTGGACATCCACGGCCAGCACGAGCACCAGTCGCTGCTGCGGCGCGAGGCTCAGCGGCAATTGCTGGACGATTACGCCGGCAATCAACCCCTCGTGGCGGAACTGGCGAAGCGCTACCGGAGTTGGAACCAGTTGCGGCAGGACCTGCGCGCGCTGCGGCAAGCCAGCGGCGAGCGCGACGCCCGATTGGATATCCTGCGCTATCACCTGCGGGAGCTGACGGCGCTGGATCTGGCGGAAGGCGAGATCGCCGAACTGGAGCGCGAACAGCGCCGGCTGGCCAACGCCAGCCAGTTGCTGGAAACCGGCCAGCGCCTGCTGGGCTGCTTGATCGAGGGCGACGGCGACGCCATCGCCGACCGGATCGGCCAGAGCCTGCGCGAGTTGGATGCCCTGAGTCGGCTGGATCCCCGGCTCGCCCCGGTGAGCGAGATGCTCAACGCCGCGCTGATCCAGGTTCAGGAAGCCGGCGGCGAACTGCGCGGCTACGTGGGGAATCTCGATCTCGACCCCGACCCTCTGGCCCGAATCGAACAGCGGCTGGCCGCCGCCCTGCAACTGGCGCGCAAGCATCGAAGCACGCCCGAAGAACTGCCGGCGCTGCGGGCGCGGTTCGAGACCGAACTGGATCGCCTCGAACACAGCGAAACCCGGCTGGATGAACTCCAGCAGGCGGTAAAAGCGGCGCGGGCCGCCTATCAGGAGCAGGCCGACCGCTTGAGCGAACGGCGAACGGCGGCGGCGCGGGAACTGGGCGAACGGGTCTCCGCGGCGCTGGCCGAACTGGGCATGCCGGGAGGGCGTTTTCACATCGCCCTGGAGCGGCAGGATCAGCCTACGCCTGGCGGGCTGGAAACGGTGGAATTCCAGGTTAGCGCCAACCCTGGCCAGCCGTTGCGACCGCTGGCCAAGGTCGCCTCGGGTGGCGAACTGTCGCGCATCAGCCTGGCGATCCAGGTCATTACCGCCCGCGCCGCCCGCATCCCGACCCTGATCTTCGACGAGGTCGACAGCGGCATCGGCGGTGGGGTGGCGGAAGTGGTCGGCCGGCAGTTGCGGGCGCTGGGCGGCAACCGGCAAGTGCTGTGCGTGACCCATCTGCCGCAGGTAGCGGCGCAGGCGCACCAGCATTTCAAGGTGGACAAGCAAACCGACGGCGCCAGCACCCACACGCAAGTGTTGCCGCTGGATGCCAGCGCGCGGGTTACGGAAATCGCCCGGATGCTGGGCGGGTTGGAGTTGACCGCGAGCACGCTGGCGCACGCGCGGGAGATGGTGGAGAACGGTACCTTATCGCACTGACCGCCATTCCACACACCTCTCAACCGCGACGTATTTAATTCTCCCCCCGCTCCACTGTCGGCTCGTTCTCTCCACCATCCCGAGCGGGGTAATACGGGCAATCGGCGCGGGCGCAATGTCCGTAGAGAATCAGGCAATGTTCGGCCAGTTCGAACCCGAGCCGCCGGGCGATGGCGTGTTGTCGCCGTTCGATCTCTTCGTCGCAGAACTCCTCGATCCGTCCGCATTCCAGACACAGGATGTGGTCGTGGTGCTCGCCCTGGTTGACCTCGAAGACCGACTGGCCACCCTCGAAATGATGGCGCCGAACCAGTCCGGCCGATTCGAACTGCGTCAGCACCCGATACACCGTCGCCAAGCCGATCTCCTCGCCGGAATCGACCAGCGCGCGATAAATCGTCTCGGCGCTCAGATGGGCGCTTTCCTGCTGCTGCAACATATCGAGAATCTTCATGCGCGGCAGCGTGACCTTCAAACCAGCCTGCTTGAGTTCTTTTGAGCCCATGCGGAATGCTCTCCGGGATTGCGCTTGCCTACAGGTTGCCGATGTACGCTATGATGTCGTTCAGTTCCAAAGCAACCCGGATTTCGCCTTCCATGCTTCACACGTCCTTGCGCGCCGCCGGCATCCTGCTGCTCGTCCTGACCGCCGGTTGCGAATCCTACCTACCGAGTTTCTATAACGTTCCGATCCGTCAAGGTAACTACCTCGATCCGGAGTTGGTCGGCCGCTTGCATCCCGGCATGACCAAGACGCAGGTGCAACGAATCCTGGGCACGCCGCTGATTACCGATCCGTTCCACCAGAGCCGCTGGGATTACTATTACTATTACAAGCGAGGCGGGCAGATCAGCGATCAGCGCCATATCACGCTGTTTTTCAGGGGCGACACGCTCGATCGCATCGACGGCGCAATCGACTAGCCGCCTTCCGGCTCCAGGCTGCCGCCACCCTTGCGCATGCGCTTGCCGTCGGCGGCGCGCTTCCTGCGGACCTCCTTGGGATCGGCCAGCAGCGGCCGGTAAATCTCCACCCGGTCGCCGGCGCGCACGGCGGTCGAGAGCTTGCCGAGCTTGCCGAATACGCCGACCCTGGCGGCATGGAGCTGGATTTCCGGGAATCGTTCCTGAATGCGCGACTGGATGACCGCCTGTTCCAGCGTGGCGCCTTCCGGTACCTCGACCGGAATGATCGTCTGTTCGCCGGGACGGGCGTAGGCGACCTCGACCCGGATCAGCCTCGGCTCAGCGTTTGCCATACAGTTCCACCGCGCGCCGGCAGAACGCGTCGACCAGCGAGTTGGCGATCTGTTTGAACACCGGCTCGACCGCCACCCGTAGCAGGTGACTAGAAAATTCGAATTCCATGTCCAGGGAAATTTTGCAGGCGTCGGCCCGCAGCGGTTCGAAGCGCCAGTAGCCCTCCAACCGCTTGAAGGGACCCTCCAGCAGGCGGATGTCGATCATCTTGTGCTTCTGCGCGCGGTTGATGGTGGTGAAGGACTTGTGCACCCCGCCCTTGACCATCTCGATGGTGGCCCGCACTTCATCCTCGGTACGGTTGGCGATGCGGGCGGATCGGCACCAGGGCAAAAACTGGGGATAGGACTCAATATCATTGACCAGGGCATACATGTCGGCCGCAGAGTAAAGGACCAGGGCGCTTTTTTTGACAGTCGCCACGATTCGATCTCCGTTGCGGCATGATTTAATTGTTGTTGGACTCTCGCCGCGCAAGTTTGGTTGAATCCGCGCTTATCCTCAAGTATCGCGTGCCGGGCCACGGGCGCCGGCGCGGTCACACGGTCCCGTCATGAGCAAAAAATCCACTCCAGCCAACACGCAAATCGCCGGCAACAAGAAAGCGTATCACGAGTATTTCATCGAGGAACATTTCGAGGCTGGGCTGTCCCTGCAAGGCTGGGAAGTCAAGAGCCTGCGCGCCAGCCGCGCCCACCTCAAGGAAAGCTACGTGCTGTTGCGCGAGGGCGAGGCGTTCCTATTCGGCTGCCACATCTCGCCGCTGACCTCGGCTTCCACCCACGTCCAAGCCGATCCGACCCGCACCCGCAAGCTGCTGCTGCACAAGGAGGAAATCGGCCGGCTGATCGGCTCGGTCGAGCGCAAGGGCTACGCGCTGATTCCGCTGGCGATGTACTGGAAGCACAATCGCGCCAAGCTGGACATCGGCTTGGCACGCGGCAAGAAGGAACACGACAAGCGGGCGACGGAGAAAGATCGCGACTGGGCGCGCGACAAACAGCGGCTGATGCGCGAACGCTAGGAACTTATCGCCCACCGCGCTATCCTAATTTTTTTGGGGGCGATCCGGTTTCGACGTGGATTGCAAAACCCAAGGCGCATGTCGAGGATGCAGCTCGCCTCGTTAAACTGGCTGCAAATCATAGTTGCCAACGACGACAGCTACGCTCTGGCGGCCTAAAGCCCGCTAGCCTCTGACCGGAACTTGCTTGTGAGGTCCGGAGCCCTTCGGGGCGCTCAGGGGTCGACTAACACAAGCTCGCGCCGAACCTGTCCGGGGGGAAAGACGCTAAAACCTAACCGGAACCGCCGTTTGCCGCCCTGCCGGTCGGGAGGCGAAAGGTTAAAACAAAGACCAGGCTAAACATGTAGTGCCGAGGGCGGAGGATTTGCGGACGGGGGTTCGATTCCCCCCGCCTCCACCAATAATGAAACCCCAACCGTTCTCGGTTGGGGTTTTTTCTTGTCTGATCTCGCCAGTTCCCGCGTACTCGTGCGGGTTCCTGCGAAAAAGCCTGCGGACTGCGCCAGCCACCCGAAGTGGCCGTTCTGGGCCGCATTCCACTCTCTCCTGGCCATTCCTCGCTCCGACCTCGCTCTCTCAAGTTGGCCCAAAGTCCGCAAAGCCAACAAGATTACCCCATATAGATCAAAGAGTTACGCGCGGACTAATCAAGTGGTTTGATTGTGGTTTCGGTCGGCAAAGGAAACTGGATGCGTTGTATTACGTCGGTAGATGTTGACAACTACCGACGTAATACAACATCATGGCGACATGGAAACTTCGCACCAGACCATTCTGGACCTCGCCGCCCAGCGCGGCCTCATACGCCCACGCGATCTTGATGCGCTGGGGCTGCCCAGTGTCGCCCTCACACGACTGGTTCGGCAGGGCCTGCTCACACGCGTGGGGCGGGGTCTGTATGCCCGGCCTGATCGCAGCGTATCCGAGCATGGCACGCTGGCCGAGGTGGCCCGCAAACATCCGCAAGCCATCGTCTGCCTGCTGTCGGCGCTGCGGGTGCACGACCTCACCACGCAGTCACCGTTCGAGGTCTGGCTCGCCATCCCCAACAAGGCGCGTGCGCCGAAGATGGATTACCCGCTGCTGCGCATCGTGCGTTTCTCTGGTGCCGCACTTGCAGAAGGGATCGAGAAACGTGTCATCGATGGCGTACGGGTGCGCGTGACAAACGTCGCCCGCACCGTGGCTGATTGCTTCAAGTTTCGCAACAAGATCGGCCTTGATGTGGCGATGGAAGCGCTACAAGAGGCATGGCGTGCCAAGCGCGTGACCATGGATGATCTCTGGCGCTATGCCACGCTGTGCCGCGTGGCCAATGTGATGCGGCCTTACATGGAGAGCCTGGCATGAACGAACGGAACGTGGCGGCATCGGTACGTGCCCGTCTGCTCAACCGTGCCCGCGAGACCCGCCAGGATTTCAACCTGATCCTGACGCGCTATGCGATTGAACGACTGCTGTACCGGATCAGCATCTCGCCGCACACGGATCAGTTTTTGCTCAAGGGTGCCTTGTTGTTTGACCTGTGGTTCGACATCCCACATCGCCCGACCAGGGACGCGGACTTTTTGGGATTCGGCTCGGCAGAGCTGCCGCACATCGAAGCGGTCTTCAGAGAAATCTGCGCGATCGAAACACATGACGGCGTGGCGTTTAAGGCCGACACCGTGCAGGCATCCGAGATCCGCAAGGAGGCGAACTACGCCGGTGTGCGCGTGATGTTGCTCGGCATGATCGATGGCGCGCGTTGCCAGATCCAGATCGATATTGGTTTCGGCGATGCCGTCACGCCTGGTCCGGAGGATATCGAATACCCCGTCATGCTGTCGGAATTCGCCGCTCCCAAGCTGCGGGTCTATCCGCGCTACACCGTGGTGGCCGAAAAGCTTGAGGCGCTGTCATCACTCGGCATCGCCAACAGTCGCATGAAGGATTATTTCGATCTCTGGATACTGGCGCAGCACACCGACTTCGATGGCGAGACGCTTCGCCAAGCCGTTCAGGCCACCTTCGATCGTCGAAAGACCGCGCTGACTGGGGAGGCCCCATTGGGCCTTACCGATGCATTTGCGCAAGATGCGCAGAAACAGGCCCAGTGGCAGGCTTTCCTGAGAAAGAATCGACTGGAAGCGCTGGCACTGGGTGATGTCATTGCAGCACTGTGTGCCTTCATGCTGCCCGTCATCAAGGCAGCCAATGCCAACTCGGTGTATTCAGCTCACTGGCAGGCAGGCGGTCCGTGGTCGCCTGCAGACGCGGGTTGATTTCAACGCGGAAGGCCGACGCGCTCCCGCTGCTCATCCCACAGCGCAGGCGGGTCCACCGCCAGGTCAAACAGCGTGACGTGGTTAGGCAAGGCGTCATCCAGAATGGCCGCCACGATGTCGGGTGCCAGCGTGGTCAGGTTGACCATGCGGCTCACATAGCTGTTATCGATCCCTTCCCGCATGGCGATTTCCTCCAAGGATTTCGCTTCGCCTGATTCCAGCATCGCCAACCAGCGGTGGCCCCTGGCCAGCGCCAGTTGGATGGTGGTCGGTGCAACGTCCCACGGTCTGACAGGCGCGGTCTCGCCGTTTGGCAAAGAGACCAACTTGCGGCCGTTGCGGCATTTGATCTGGATCAGCATGGACAAGGCAGCCTGCCGTCGCTGGTCTGCAGGATGTCCGGCTCGTCGGTTTTCTGGATGCGGATATCGCTCATGCCAGTGCCTCCGCTGGTTGGTTGGCGGGCTCGGGACGCAGTGCCAGCACCAGCCGTTCGATGCCGTTATACCATTTATGATTAGATTTTATTGTCTCCAATGGGGAAGGGCAAAACCCCCGCCTTTAGGCGGAAGCT
>JAPUDV010000052.1 GCA_027492875.1 Candidatus Competibacteraceae bacterium
CGCCGGCTTGAGCCGTCCTCCGAAACCACCGCCTTCCAGGCGGTGGTCGTTCATTAAAAAGAATCTCGTTGGACGGCTACCAATTTTTACAAACCTCGTATTTGGATTGTCTCGAACATCAACATAAAGTCGAGCACCAAGTGTTGGCCATGGTGTTTTTCCCGATATGTTAATTTTGGTTGCCAAACCTGCTTCTACACCCATCTCCCATATTTCCTGATATTTTAACGGTTTTTCAGCCGTCTTTAGAATATCAAGAGCAATGTCAAGAAAAGTGTAATTCATGGTATGTCCTTTCAGTTTAACTTTGCGATGGCTAGTAATGATATGGTCCTGCATAACTTACTTGGTGGTCATGATATGCAGCAAGGTAACGAATCAAATTTATATTAACAGATAAGCGATTCTACGAGTGGGGCGCCTTTCGCACAACGTCTGAGTGACAGCGTGCGATGGAATGCGAGTCGATGCCCAACAGCTCAGGTTTTCTGCTGGTAGCGACGGTCGCCCCCGCGAAGAAAGCGGAAGACCACAGCACGCGAGGATTTGCCATGGGTCGGTCAAATCGCCACCAGAAACACTAACTATTTGAATGACCTTAATTTCATAAGCGCGCAGTAATTTCAAGAAAAGCAGGTAAAATCATTCCCACGATAACGTCATTAGAAATCCGTCTCCCTTACGACGATTGAGCGATTGTCCGAAATGCAAAAATACTTCAAGGCCGAATTTCCCATCGCCGTCGCCCTGATCGTGCTGGGGCTGGATTTCGCCCTGGAACACGCGGCGGTCGAACACGGCGGCATCCTGCTATGGGGTCTGCTGCTGGTGATCCTGGCGGCCATCATCGGCGTCGCCTTCCGCATCAGCCACCACGCCGAGGTGCTGGCGGCCCGTCTGGGGGAACCCTATGGCACCTTGATCCTGACCATCGCGGCGGTGTCGGTGGAGGTGGTGATTTTAGTCGTCCTGCTGCAAGGCGCGCCCAACCCGACCTTGGCGCGCGACACCGTGTTCGCGGCGGTCATGCTCGACATCAACGGCATTCTCGGCTTGGCCGCGATCATCGGCGGCCTCAAGCACGGCACGCCGCAATATAATTTGGATTCCGCCAACGCTTTCGTCGCCATGCTGCTGGTGGCCATCGGCATCGGCATGTTCATCCCGGACTTCGTGCCGGACAGTCACTGGCGGCTGTATTCCATGTTCTCGGTCGGGGTGATGGCGGTCATGTACCTGGCTTTTTTGCGCTTGCAGACGGTCGAGCACCGCCAATTCTTCGAACATGTGGGAGGACTGGAGGAAGAAGCCCACGATGTGGCTCACAGCCCAAACGCGCAGCATATCGCCGTGATGACCGGCGCCATCGTGCTGGTAGGGCTGCTGTCGGAGGTGTTGTCGGTGCTGCTGGATGCCGGACTGGCTGGCAGCAGCCTGCCCAAGACCCTGCCGGCGGTGCTGGTGGCGCTGATCTCCGCCAGCCCGGAGATTCTCACCGCGCTCAAGGCCGCACGCTATGATCGGATGCAGACCACGGTCAATATCGCCTTGGGGGCGTCGCTGGCGACCGTGCTACTGACCCTGCCGGTGATCGAAGGCATCGCCCTGTTTACCGGCGAGCGCATCGTCATGGCGCTGACGCCGATGCAGGCCGGCCTGTTGCTGCTGACCCTGCTGACCGCGATGAATAACTCGCACGACGGCAAAACCAACGCTATCGAGGGCATCAGCCACTTCGCCCTGTTCGCGGCGTTCGTGGCCCTGGTGATGATGGGTCTGCTGTGAAGACGGCGGCTACAGCCAGCCCCGGTACTTGAAATACCAGTAGGGCGCGATGCCCGACAGGACCATCAGGCCGATCGCCAGCGGATAGCCGAACTCCCAACTAAGTTCCGGCATGAGCTGGAAGTTCATGCCGTAGATGCTGGCGATCATGGTCGGCGGCAGAAACACCACGGCGGCGATGGAAAAAATCTTGATGATCTTGTTTTGTTCGATGCTGATGAAACCCTGCGCG
The DNA here is from genome assembly GCA_027492875.1 of Candidatus Competibacteraceae bacterium. Classification (GTDB taxonomy): domain Bacteria; phylum Pseudomonadota; class Gammaproteobacteria; order Competibacterales; family Competibacteraceae; genus Competibacter. The sequence continues at coordinate 2,018 of JAPUDV010000052.1, forward strand.
GCATCCATCAGAAAGTTGACTTTCTCGAACAGGAAGCTGTTGTGCGGCAACAGCGACTCGACGTCGCGCAGGATTTCCCGCACCTCGTCGGCCTGGGCGGACCCCAGCCGGGCGCGGCGCAGCAGGTAGGTCAGGGCGCGCTGGGTATCCATGAGGCACAGGCGGACCTTGCCGTTGATGTCTTCCTGGCGGGCCAGTTCGTCGATGGCGTCTTCCATGCTGGCCTCGTTGCTTTCCAGCACTTGGGTGCTTACCGCATTGAGCGCGGTTTGCACTTCCTCCAGAATGTCGGCGAGTTCCTCCACCTTGGTTTCGAACAGGGTAACCATCAGCGACAGGGCGTCGTTCGCCAGCCCCTGCTCGCGGCGGGCGCGCAGCCGGAACATGCGGAAGGCCGGCAACTCGTAGTCGTGCAGGGTGAACAGCCGCTGGTCCTTCAGGGTGAAGGCGACCGTGGAGTTGCTGATGCGCTTGTCCTGACGGTGGAGAAAATACGAATGCAGATGCAGACCGTCGGCGTCCTCGAAAAAACGGGCGCTGGCCTCGATTTCTTCCACTTCTTCCGGCTCGGGCAGGTTTTGCCGGTACATGGATTCGACCTGTTCCCGCTCCGCGTCGTCGGGCTTGAGCAGGTCGATCCAAATCGCCTGATTCAGCGTGGTGGCGTCCGCTTCGATGTTAAGCTGGTCGAGACGGTGGTTGCGCAAGGTGAATCCGTAGATCATGGGCTTTGGTCTCGCGCGGGGCGGCGAAAAACAAAAAAAGCGGCACTAGGCCGCTTAAATTGAATTGGTGGAGCGGAAGGGGATCGAACCCTCGACCTTCGCATTGCGAACGCGACGCTCTCCCAGCTGAGCTACCGCCCCAAAACTAAAGTAGGTTGCGAATCATACAAACTTCAACCGGTATTGGCTAGACCTCGAATTCGAAAAATCATGTCCCACATCGCCATCGTTTTGCCTGTTCTGAACGAGGACGCTCAGATTGCCGCCTGTCTGAGTGCCTTGCAATCCTTGCGCGCGCAGGGTTGCGAGCTGATCGTGGCGGATGGCGGCAGCCGGGACCGGACCCTGGCATTGGCCGAACCGCTGGCGGACCGGATCGTGAACGGTCCCCGAGGCCGGGCCGCGCAGATGAACGCCGGCGCGCGCCAGGCCGGCGGCGAGATTTTGTGGTTCCTGCATGCCGATAGCCTGCCGCCGCCGGACGCCGCGTGCTTGATCCGCGCCGCCCTGGCCGACCCAGACCGGCACTGGGGTCGCTTTGACGTGCGCCTGTCCGGCCGCCAGCCCTTGTTGCGGGCGGTGGAGACGCTGATGAACCGCCGTTCCCGGCTCACCGGCATCGCCACCGGCGACCAGGGCATTTTCGTGCGCCGCGCGCTGTTCGAACGGATCGGCGGCTATCCGCCCGTCGCCCTGATGGAAGACATCGCCCTCAGCCGCTTGCTGAAACGGCACGGCTGGCCGGTTTGCCTGCGACAGCGACTCCAAACCTCCAGCCGGCGCTGGGAACGCAACGGTATCTCGCGCACCATTTTGTTGATGTGGCGGTTGCGGCTGGCCTATTTTTTTGGCGCCGACCCCGCGCGGCTGGCTCGAATCTACTACCAGTGAACCCGCCCCACGACTACGCGTTTCCCGCCGCCCGCTTGCTGATTTTCGCCAAGGCGCCGGTTCCCGGACGGGTCAAGACCCGGCTGGCCGGGCAGTTGGGAACCTACGGCGCGGCGAATCTTTATAAAAAGCTGTTGCGCCGGACCCTGACCATCGCCCGCGCGGCCCGACCGTGCCCGGTCGAGCTGTGGTGCGCGCCGGATGGGCGACATGGGTTCTTCACGGCCTGTCGGCGGGAGTACGGCGTGCATCTGCGCCGGCAGTGCGGCGGCGATCTGGGCCAGCGCATGAACCAGGCGCTGAACCGGACGCTGGCCGCGCATCAATTCGCGGTGTTGATCGGCGGCGATTGCGTGTCGCTGGGCGCGGCGGAGTTGCACGCGGCCTTTACTTGGCTAGCCGCCGGGCGGGATGCGGTGCTGGGGCCGGCGCGGGACGGCGGCTATCTGCTGGTCGGCCTGCGCCAGCCTCGGCCGGCGCTGTTTCGCGGCATCGCCTGGGGCACGCCGGCCGTGCTAGCGGCGACCCGCCGCCGGCTGCGTCGGTCGGGAGCGGACTGGGCCGAACTGCCGCCGGGCTGGGACGTGGATACGCCGGCCGACCTGCGGCGGTTACGGCGGGTTCAGGCCGGGGAGCCGGTCGCGTCGGCGTCGCCGAAGTACTCGGCGGTGTAACGCTCGGCGCTCAGTTCCGGCGACCAGAAATCCAGCGGCAGGCCGGCTTTTTGTTTGAGCTGAGCCAGGAATACGTAAGGGTCGGGTAGCTGTTCCCACACCGCCGGCAGGAAAGTGGCGCGGTAGTGGCGGAACTGGATGATCAGCCCGTCCACGCCCGGCCGTAGTTGCGCCAGCAACTCGTCCTCGGAACTGAATGACAAGGGTTCTGGCGGCGATAGCACCGAGATATGGATATCCAGCTTCGGGAACTCGTCCTCGCGCAGTTCCGGAAAGCGGGGGTCTTCAAAGGCGGCGGCGAAGGCGTGCGCGGCGACATCTCGCACCAAGGGCTGACGGGCCACCAGCGCACCGATGCAGCCGCGCAACTGACCGCCGGTTTCCAGGGTCACGAAGGTTGCCCGTGGCGGGCGCAAGGTTACCGGGTAGTCGGCCGGTTCCACCTCCAGTACCTGACCATGCCGCAGGCCGTGCTGGATCGAGGCTCGCGCCACTTCGAGCAAGGCGGCGCGGTCTGGCTTCGACAGCGTTTCAATGGAAGACATAGGCGCCGTATCCCACCACTTGGTCGCGCGAGCCGGCGGTATCGCCGGAATTGCGCAGATCGATGGTTTCGCCGTGCAGGCCCTTGCGTCGCGCCACCCACAACAGACCGTTGACCGGATTGCGCCCACAAGCCTGTTCGTAGCCGATGTCCTCGAACCGCAGCGCCTCGATGGCCTTGGATGTGGTGTCGTCCAACAGGCGGGCGGTGGCGTAATCGTGGTAGTGGCTGAGATCGGAACTGATGACGATCAGGGTCTCCGGCCCGCCCCACAGTGCTTCCAGCGCCGCGCCGACTTCCGCCGGCCGGGCCTCGCCGACCACCAGCGGCACCAGCTCGAAGCGGTCCAGCACTTCCTGCAGGAAGGGGAGATGGACCTCCAGGCTGTGTTCCTGGGCATGGGCCTGCTCCAGGAAGCCAACATCGGGCAGTTGCTCCAACTGTTCGACCGCCGCCCGGTCGACCGCGATCCGGCCGAGCGGCGTGGCGAAAGCCTCCATGCCGCTGACCGCGATGCCCCGAAAACCGACCCGATGGCTAGGTCCCAGCAACACCACTCGGCGGATGATGTCGCGCGCCGCCCGTAGGCGGGCGTAGGCCGAGGCCGCGACCGGGCCGGAGTAGGTGTAGCCGGCGTGCGGAACGATGATCGCCTTGGGCGGCGGTTCGGCCGGAGGTTCGACCCGATTTAGAAATCCTCGGACTTGGGTCTGTAGCTCCGTGGCATCCGCCGGATAGAACAAGCCCGCCACTGCGGGGGTACGCACGGTTTGCATGACGACGCCCTCCCGATGAGTTTGCCAACATCGGCATATTTAGAGTATAGAACCTGGAATTGGTCGCAAAATGGTAAAATTCAGTAATGGTTTTATGGCAATCGGCGACAACGCTGACCCGATAACGACGAGAGCCTTTGCGAAGGAGGCCACCATGAGCATCACCACCAACGATTTTTTCCCTACCCAATACTGGCACGCCCTCGACGACGGCCGCGTGCAATGCGATGTCTGTCCACGTTTCTGCAAGCTGCATGAAAGCCAGCAGGGCTTGTGCTTCGTGCGTGGCTGCCACGGTGGACGGATCGTGCTGACCAGCTACGGCCGCTCCAGCGGCTTCTGCATTGACCCGATCGAGAAGAAACCGCTCAATCACTTCCTGCCGGGCACGCCGGTGCTGTCGTTCGGCACCGCCGGTTGCAACCTGGCCTGCAAGTTCTGCCAGAACTGGGACATGAGCAAGTCGCGCGAGATGGATACCCTGGCCGATGCGGCGTCGCCGCTGAAACTGGCTCGGGTCGCCCACGAACTGGGTTGCCGCAGCGTGGCCTACACCTACAACGATCCGGTGATTTTCATGGAGTACGCCATCGACGTGGCGACCGCCTGCCAGGAATACGGGATCAAATCGGTCGCGGTCACCGCCGGCTACATCTGCGACGAACCACGCCGGGATTTCTTCAAGTACATGGACGCCGCCAACGTCGATCTCAAGGGATTTACCGAGGAATTCTACTGGAAGATCTGCGGCGGCCATCTGCAACCGGTGCTGGATACCCTGGTGTACCTGAAGCGGGAAACCAACGTCTGGTTCGAGATCACCACCCTGCTGATCCCCGGCGAGAACGACTCGGACGCGGAACTGGAGGCGCTGACCCAGTGGGTGATGGAAAACCTGGGGCCGGAGGTGCCGATCCATTTCACCGCGTTCCATCCGGACTGGAAGATGCTGAACCACTCGCCGACCCCGCCCTCGACCCTGAGCCGGGCGCGGCGGATCGCCATGAAGAACGGCATCCGATATGCCTACACCGGCAACGTGCACGACGAGAAGGGCGACAGCACCTACTGTCATCAGTGCGGCCAAAAACTGATCGGCCGCGACTGGTACACACTCGGCGTCTGGAATTTGACCGCCGACGGTCACTGCAAAGCTTGCGGCACGCCCTGCGCCGGGGTGTTCGAAGCGCAACCGGGGCTGTGGGGCGCGCGGCGGCGCCCGGTGCGCCTTCGACAGTATGCCGACTGATGGGCTGGTGTCCGGGTCGCCGCACTGATCCACGATGCTGAGCTATCGGCACGGGTTTCACGCCGGCAACTTTGCCGATGTGTTCAAGCATGTCCTGCTGGCGCAATTCATCGGCGCGCTGCGGCGCAAGGATAAGCCGTTTTGCCTGTTGGATACGCATGCCGGCGCCGGTCGCTACGATCTGGATTCGGCGGTGGCCCGCAAAAACCGGGAGCACGCGGCCGGCATCGGCCGGTTGTGGCATCGGCCGGGGCTGGGTCCGGAGCTGACCGAATATCTGGCCATAGTCCGGGCCTTGAACCCGGATGGCGTGCTGCGCTGGTACCCTGGCTCGCCGCGTATCGCCCGCGCCCTGCTGCGACCGGGCGACCGGTTGATTCTGACCGAACTGCACCCCGCCGAGTATCCGTCGCTCAAGACGGAATTTGCCGGTGACCGGCAGGTGGCGGTTCACTACGCCGATGGTTACGCTAGCCTCAAGAGGTTCCTGCCGCCCCCGGAACGGCGCGGTCTGGTGTTGATCGACCCGGCGTTCGAACGAAAAGACGAATTTGCGCGGCTGGTCGAGGCGATCCAGGCGATTCACCGGCGCTGGTTCGGCGGCATGATCGCGATCTGGTATCCGATCCTCGATCGCGCCCCCAGCCTATGGTTTCAGCGGATTTTGCGGGAGTCGGGCATTCCTGCGATCCTGTGCATGGAACTGGGCCTATATCCCTACGATACGCCGCTAGGAATGCACGGCTGCGGGATGATCGTCGTCAACCCACCGTGGCAACTCGATGAAACGTTGAACCGCTTGCTGCCGGAACTGCTGGAGGCGCTGCGCGTTGGCGAACACGGTCAAACCCGGCTGGAATGGCTGGCGCCGGCGCCTTGAACAAGCGATTTCCCCGATTGTAGTGCACCCCGCACCCCGCACCCCGCACCCCGTATCCTTGCCATAACCTAACTCCCCATGAACCATACTCCGTTGATTGATGTTGCCACCCTGCGCGCCCGCCTCAACGACCCGGACTGGGTCGTGGTGGATTGCCGCTTCAGCCTGACCGATACCGAAGCCGGCCACCGGGCCTACCGCAATGGCCACCTTCCCGGCGCCCGTTACGCCCATCTGGACGAGGATCTATCCGGTCCCGTCACACCGGCCACGGGGCGGCATCCGCTGCCCGATCCGAAGCGCTTGGCGCAAAAACTGAGCGAATGGGGTATCGGCCACGACGTGCAAGTCGTCGCCTACGATGATATGGGTGGCATGCTGGCGGCGGCGCGGTTGTGGTGGCTGCTGCGCTGGCTGGGCCATACCGCCTGCGCGGTGCTGGATGGCGGCCTGCCGGCCTGGCGGCGGGCGGGTTTGCCACTGACCGCCGAGATGCCCGCCGCGCGGCCGACCGCCTTCGCGCCCCGGCCGGACGAGCGGCTCTGGGTGACCACGGAGCAGGTGCTAGCCCTGCCGGCGGCGGATGTACTGCTGGATGCCCGGGCGACGGCGCGCTATCGGGGGGAAATGGAGCCGATCGACCCGGTCGCCGGCCATATTCCGGGCGCGCTGAACCTGCCGACGGACAGCAATTTGACGCCAGAGGGGCATTTTCTGCCCGTTGCCGCGCTGCGAGAGCGGTTTGCGGCGACGCTGGGCGACCGGTCGCCGGTGACCGTGGTCCATGCCTGCGGCTCCGGGGTGACCGCCTGCCACAATCTGCTGGCGATGGAAGTCGCCGGTTTATGCGGTTCGCGGCTGTACGCCGGTTCGTGGAGCGAATGGATTCGCGACCCCCGGCGCACGATCGCCGTCGGAGCGGTTTGAAGCGGACGCCTTTTCACGCATTCAACCCCAAACCGGGAATAAAGAAGAATGTCGAAACCAGTCCCCGCGACTTTTGCAATGCTCTTCATCATCTCGGCCCTCGGCGCCTGCGCCTGGCAACCGCCGAGCGGTTTGCGGGAGGCGTCGGAATACCGGCGAGATACAATACCGAGTCGCCAGTCGGTCACTCAGTCTCGAGATGTTGTCATCCAGGGAAGAATCCAGAGCGCCGGAATAGCCGCCGCCGATCGCCAACCCATCGCTACATCTCAGGACGTTGTCATCCAGGGAAGAGACCAGGGCATCGGAACGGCCGAAAAGAGCGTCGAGTCCAGAGTCCGGGTGGTCGTGCCGGTACGGTCGGGAAAAACCACCGACGCGGTGGCACGCAAAATCCCCGGAAAATCTGAGACGGTGATCGTCGGCACCGCTCGGGTCACAACCGGCAAGGCCGCGCGAAATCCGCGCGTATCCAACCGTAAGAAAGACACATCCAAACCGGCCGCAGTCGCCGGAAAGGATCTCTGGGGGCGGGTGCGCGGAGGGTTGCTGCTGGCCGACGTGCGGCACGCCCGAGTCGTCGAACAGATCGAGGCGTTCGAGCGCGATCCCGCCTATCTGTATCTGTTCTCGCAGCGCGCCAAGCCTTTCCTGCACTACCTGGTGGAGCAAATCCAGCGGTGCGGTTTGCCGATGGACCTGGTGTTCGTACCCATGGTGGAAAGTGCTTTCGAGCCGACCGCCGTTTCTCCGAAGGAGGCCGCCGGTCTCTGGCAAATCACGCCGGCCACCGGACAGGAGCGAGGTCTGCTGATCGCCGACGGCTACGACGGCCGATTCGACATTCACACCTCGACCGAGGCTGCCCTGGGCTATCTGCGCGATTTGAACAAGCGGTTCGACGGCGACTGGCTACTGGCGCTGGCGGCTTACAACGCCGGTCCGGGCACCGTCCAGGAAGCCATCAAGGTCAGGCGGGCGGAGCGGGCGCAAGCGGCAACCGACCCGGCACCACCGTTCGCCACGTCTCCGCCGGGCACGGGGGAAGTTGCCGCCGGAGACTCCAAGACGGTCACCGCTTCCGACCCGTGGCCACAATCGCTCTACTGGGATTTGCGATTGCCCAAGGAGACTCAGGAGTACGTACCGAAAATACTGGCGCTGGCCCATCTCGTCGCCGACCCCCAGACCTATGGCGCGCGGCTGCCGTCCATCGACAATCGAGCCTATCTGTTCAGGGTTGACACGACGCCGGACGTCAAGGTTTTCGACGCCCTCGCCTTTACCGTCATCTCCATCGATGAGTTTTTACGCTTCAATCCGGGCTTCAAGGCGGGAATCGAGCCACCGGCTCGCGCCTACACGCTCCTGTTGCCTTGGGAGCAGGCCCAACGTCTGGCCGCGAACATGCCGGGTGCGCGCATCGTGGCTCCCAGCAAGTACACGGTCAGGAAGGGAGAGACTTTGGACATGATCGCCAGACGGCACGGCGTCCCTTCCCGACAACTGGCGCAATGGAATGGTCTGGGCGCCGGCGGCGTCCTGAAGGCCGGCCAGCAACTGGTCGTGTATCCCGCTTCGTAAGCCGGGCGCCCGTGGGTTACCGATTCAGCCGTTGCCGTGCCCGGTTTCCGGAACGATCTCCGGGATGGGCGGGACGGTGAAGGGATGACTGGCCTTGAATGCCTTGACCCGCTGCTCGGCATCCTCGACTTGGGCCGGGGTCATCTTTCCGGCGATGTCCCGCTTGGCCTGCGGCGCTTGACCGTCGCCCTGCGAATCAGCCAGCGCGTACCAGAAGTACGCTTCTACCTTGTCCGCCGGCACGCCTTGGCCCTGTTCGTACATGATGCCCAGGTTGACCTGCGCCTGCGGCAGTCCCTGTTCGGCTGCTTTCCGATACCAGACCATCGCTTGGGCATCGTCTTGCGGCAGGCCTTGGCCGTTGTCGTACAGCACGCCCATATTGAATTGAGCGAAGGCGAAACCTTTTTCCGCCAGGGGGCGGATGAGCGCCACCTCTGCGGCGTAGTCGCCGCGTTCGTGGGCGGTTCGGGCCCGGTCCCAGTCGCCATCGGCCCAAGCCGGGGCGGCGCTCAGCAGGCAGCCCGCCAGCAGTAGCAATAAGGCTTTGTTCATGGATGAATACTCAGGGTCATTGATCGTTGTGGACATGGATCGGCCAAGTCTAGCATTCCGCCGGCCGGCCGCGTCGCGCCGGCCCAACCGGGATGGGCCGAAAGGGTGGCCGCCGCGGGTGTGGGGAACGGCGGTTCAGGAAAGCCGAAGATCTTCGGCGTTATCCCAACCGCGAGCCAACGCCGCCCATCCCGCTATCCAGGCGTGATACAGATAGCTGTCCGGAACATAGGGGTTCTGGTCCTCACCCTGACCGGCCGCTTCCAGTCCTTGCCGGAAGGCCCGGCGCAGCAGCGGCGCCAGTTTTTTCGAAGCATCGATGTTGCCGCGCATCAGAGAAATATCCGCAAACCAAAACTGGTTATTTAGACCCGCCCAGAACGGGAATGTTGCTTATTTGAGAACAAAATTATTTATTTTGCAACTTTGTTGTTTGCTAACTATGAATTTGCATCTGATACAGGCTGGCGTACAGCCCGCTGCGGGCCAGCAATTCGTCGTGGGTACCGATCTCGACGATATGGCCGCGATCGAGCACCACGATGCGGTCGGCACTCTCGATAGTGGACAGGCGGTGGGCGATGATGAAGGCGGTGCGGCCCTGACGCAGGGCATCCAACGCCTGCTGGACCTTGCGTTCGGATTGGGTATCCAGCGCCGAGGTGGCTTCGTCCAGGATCAGGATCGGCGCGTTCTTCAGCAAGGCGCGGGCGATCGCCAAACGCTGGCGCTGGCCGCCCGACAGTCGCGCGCCGTTTTCGCCGATCAGGGTGTGCACGCCTTGGGGCAGTTCGCGGATGAACTCCATGGCGTGGGCGCTTTCGGCAGCCTTGAGAATGTCGCCCTCGCCGACCTGGAAGCCAGCGCCGTAGGCGATGTTGGCGGCGACGGTATCGTTGAACAGCACGATATCCTGGCTGACGTAGGCGATGTTGGCGCGCAACTCGGCCAGTCGCAGCTCGCGGATCGGCACGCCATCCAACAGGATGTCGCCGGACTCCGGTTCGTAAAAGCGTGGCAGCAGGCTCATCAGGGTGGTTTTTCCACCGCCGGAGGGTCCGACCAAGGCGATGGTTTCGCCGGGGCGCACGTCCAGTTCGAGCCGGTGGAGCACTTCGCCGCCGTCGTCCCGGTAACGATGGCTGACTGCATGGAAGCGGACTTCGCCGATGGCGCGGCCGATGGCGCGAGTGCCTCGATCCGGTTCCGGCGGCTCGTCCAACAGGGTAAAGATGGTTTCCGCCGCCGCGAGCCCGCGCTGCAATTGCTCGTTGACCTTGGTCAGCCGTTTGATCGGCGTCAGCAGCATGGCCATGGCCCCGAACAGGGAGACGAAGCCACCGACGGTGATCTGGTCGGCGGCCGATTGCAGCGAGGCGAAATAGATTACCGCGCCCAAGGCGATGATCGCCAGCAGTTGCACCAGCGGCCCGCTGGCTTCGGACGCGGCGGCCAGTTTCAGATTGAACTGGCGAACCCGGTTGTTGACCCGGTGGAAGCGTTGTCGCTCGTAGTCCTGGCCACCGAAGATCTTGATCACCTTGTGGCCTTGCAGCACCTCGTCGATGACGTGGGTGAGGCCGCCCATCAGCTCTTGCAGCTCGCGGCTGAGCCGCCGCAGCCGCGAGCTGACCAGGCGCATGATGATGGTGATGCCGGGGGTGATGAGCAGGACCAGCAGCGATAGCTTCCAGTTCAGATACAACATCCAGCCCAACAGGCCGATCACCGACAACCCATCCTTGACCAGGGCCACCAGCGCCTGAGTGGTGGCGGTCATCACCTGGCTGACATCATAGGTCAGGCGCGACAGCAGGCTACCGGCGGAATGATCGTCGAAATAGCGGGTCGGCAACGCCAGCAGCCGGGCGAACAGGGCATCGCGTAAATCCGTCACTACCTGGTGCGCGATCCAGCTCATCGCCAGCGTGCCGATGAAACTGGTGATGCCGCGGACGATGAAGACCGCCACCATCAACAGCGGCATCAGCCGGATGGAATGCGGGTCCTTGGCGACGAAGCTGCCGTCCAGCAACGGCTGGATCAGCGCGGGAATCAGCGGCTCGGTGGCCGCCGCCGCTATCGTGCCCAGGATCGAGAGCGCGAACATGCGGCTGTAGGGCCGAGCGTAGCGCAACAGCCGCAGGTAGAGGTCCTTGCTGTTCATCGTTTGGAGTACGAGATTAATCGGGGACCAAGCCGGGTGTAGGCGGGAACCGCACCAAGCGCCATTTCGGACCATGCTATCATGCCGCCATCGCGCAACATTCCCCAATCAACTCATGAAACCGCAAATTCCCCCTTTCGAACGGGCCCGGGTGCTGATTGCCGGCGATGTGATGCTGGACCGCTATTGGTACGGTCCCTGCTCGCGGGTCTCGCCGGAAGCGCCGGTGCCGGTGGTCAAGGTCGAGGAGATGGAGGAACGTCCGGGCGGCGCGGCCAACGTGGCGGTCAACATCGCCACCTTGGGCGGTCGGGTCCGGGTGCTCGGCGTGGCCGGCGCCGACGAGGCCGCGACGGTACTGGAAACCAAGTTGCGGCGACTGGGCGTGGCGTGCGAGCTGATCCGGCAGCCCGGCCAGGCGACGATCACCAAACTGCGGGTGTTGAGCCGCAACCAGCAGTTGCTGCGGCTGGATTTCGAGGACGGCTTCCCTGGCTTCGAACCGGGTGCTCTGGAGGAGCGCTTCGCCGCCGGGTTGCCGGAAACCGACGTGGCGGTGCTATCCGACTATCAGAAAGGCGCTCTGCGCGCGGTCGGGCGCTGCATCGATCTGGCCCGCGCCGCCGGCAAACCGGTGCTGGTCGACCCCAAGGGCCGCGAGTTCGACCGCTATCGGGGCGCGACCCTGCTAACGCCCAATCTCGCCGAGTTCGAAACGGTCGTCGGCCCCTGTCGCGACGAGGCGGAATTGCTCGATAAGGGCGCGGCGCTACGCCGGGATCTGGAGCTGGAGGCGCTGCTGATCACCCGTGGCGAGCAGGGTATGACCCTGTTGCGGCACGGCGCCGAACCGCTGCATCTGGCGGCGCGCGCGCGCGAAGTCTACGACGTGACCGGCGCCGGCGACACCGTGATTGCCACCCTCGCCGCCGGGCTGGCGGCCGGCTTGACGCTACCGGCGGCGACGGTGCTGGCCAATCTGGCCGCGGGCATCGTGGTCGGCAAACTGGGCGCGGCCAGCGTCACCGCCTCCGAACTGCGCCGGGCGCTATACGAACACGACGAACCGCCGCGCGGGGTGCTGGACGAGGAGCAACTGCTGCCGGCGGTGGCCGACGCCAAGGCGCACGGTGAGACCATCGTCATGACCAATGGTTGTTTCGATATCCTGCACGCCGGGCATGTCGCCTATCTGGAGCAGGCCAAGCGGCTGGGCAACCGGCTGATCGTGGCGGTCAACGACGACGCCTCGGTGCGCCGGCTCAAGGGCGCCGAGCGGCCGGTCAACGGTCTGTGGCAACGGATGCACGTATTAGCCGGGCTGGCGGCGGTCGATTGGGTGGTTCCGTTTTACGAGGACACGCCGGAGCGATTGATTTGCGCGGTCAAGCCCGATTATTTGGTCAAGGGCGGCGACAACGACCCGGCGAAAATTCCCGGCAACCGCTGCGTCTGGGACAACGGAGGCCAAGTGGTGGTGATGGACTACATCGAGGGTTGCTCCACCACCAGCACCATCGCCCGCATTCTCAAACGACCGTGAGCGCCATCCAGCGCATCCAGAACGTGGATGTCGCCATCGTCGGTGGCGGCATCGCTGGGCTATGGCTGCTGGCCCGTCTGCGCGAGCGGGGATACGGCGCGCTGCTGGTCGAAAGCGAGCGATTGGGCGCCGGCCAGACCCTTTGCGCCCAAGGCATCGTTCACGGGGGCGCCAAGTACAGCCTGCACGGTCAGGCCAGCCGGTCCGCCGAGGCCGTCGCCGGGATGCCGGCGCTGTGGCGGCGCTGCCTGAGGGGCGAAGACGCGATCGACCTGCGCGGCGCGCGGCTGCTGGCCGAACACCAGTATCTATGGGCGACCCGCGCCCCGACCTCGCGGCTGGCGGCCTTCTTCGCCAGCAAGCTGATGCGTGGCCATATGGCCAAGGTGGTGAATGCCGGGAGCGCCGACGCCGTGCCGGCGGCGCTGCGCCATCCAGCGTTCCAAGGCACGGTGTATCGCTTGGACGAGCCGGTTCTGGAGGTGGCTTCGGTCCTGAGCGCGCTCGCCGAACGGTACCGCGACGCCATCGTGCGCAGCCAGGGGCCGGTGGTGTTGAAAGCCGACGGCGCCATCACCCTGCACTATTCGGGATGCGCACCGCAGGTGATTCGCCCGGCGATCACCGTGTTCACCGCCGGCGCCGGCAATGTCGGGCTGCCGTGGGTGGCGCAGCAACTGCGTCCGCTGCACATGGTGTTGGCGCGCGGCGCCAACCTGCCCGGACCGCTGTACGCGCACTGTCTGGGCGCCAGCGACCTGCCACGACTGACCGTGACCAGCCATTGCGATCTCGGTGGCCGGCTAGTCTGGTATCTGGGCGGGGGGCTGGCGGAAGAAGGGATCAAGCGCGACCGGCTCGAACAGATTCGCGCGGCACGGCGGGAATTGAGTGTGCTACTGCCGTGGGTCGACTGGAATCCCGTGGAATTCGCCACCTTCACCATTCAGCGCGCCGAGGCGCATCAGTCTGACGGTCGCCGACCGACCGGACCCGGCGTGTTCCGCGACGGGCGGGTAATCGTCGCCTGGCCGACCAAGCTGGTTCTGGCGCCGCTGCTGGCCGAGCAGATCGAGAAGATGCTGCCATCTCTCGGCGTGCGGCCCCGACCGGTGGATTTGCGGATGCTGGCGGATTGGCCCCGGCCGGAGATCGCCGCTTACCCGTGGGACCGGGAGGATCTGGAATGGAGCTAAGATCGCTGGGATCGACCGGGCCGAGGGTTGGTCCTCTGGGTTTGGGAACGGTGAAGTTTGGGCGCAATCAAGGAACCAAGTATCCCCGGCCGTTCGATCTGCCCTCGGATCGGGACGCACTGGCGCTGTTGGAATTGGCCTGGGATCTGGGCATCAATTTGCTGGATACCGCGCCGGCCTACGGGGCGAGTGAGGAGCGGTTGGGCCGGTTGTTGCGCCAGTGTCGGCGGGATTGGGTGATCGTTACCAAGGTCGGCGAGGAATTCCAGGACGGGTTGTCACGCTTCGACTTTTCCGCCGCCGCGACCCGTGCCAGCGTCGAGCGCAGCCTGCGACGGTTGGGGGTGGAAGCGCTGGACGCGGTGTTGATTCATTCCAGCGGCGACGATCTGCACATCCTGGAGCGGGAAGCGGTGTTGCCCGCCCTGCTCGATCTCAAGCAGGCCGGTCTGATTCGAGCCGTGGGGATGTCCGGCAAAACCGTCGGCGGCGGCTTGCGAGCGGTGGAGTGCTGCGATGTGGTGATGGTCGCCTACAACCTGTTCGAGCGGGGAGAGTTGCCGGTGATCCGCGCCGCCCGCGCCGCCGGCAAGGGTGTGCTGGTCAAGAAGGGCTTGCGCAGCGGTCATCTGGATCGGACGGCGGGCGTCGATCCAGTACGGGCATCGATGGAACTGATCCTCGCCGAGCCGGGGGTCAGCAGCCTGGTGGTCGGCACACTGAGCCCCGAACACTTGCGGGCGAATGTGGCGGCGGTGGAAGGTCGGAAATGAACTCCGCCCCGCTGACGCAGGGGGAGTTCGTGCGAAACGCCCGTTTTCAATGCGTGTTCACGGTCCATGCTGGCTCGGTCGCCGATGATCCGGGTGGACCTCGCCCGTCCGACTGCTTGTAATCTCGCCCAGTCCGATTTTGCGTCGAGCCAGTCAATAGAACTGCTCAGCGCATAGCGCCGAATCTCAATGCAATCCTGGTCTTTCTCGACCGTTTCCTGGACTGGCAGGCGCCGTACCGCTTGTCAATTCCCTAAGGGACTGCCCGGAAATTAATGTTACAAATTGGATGATTTTGGCAGGATGGCGTAGTTCCAATTTCCATGAAAGGGATCGGGCTCCGAGCGGATCGACGTGAAGTCTTCCTCGGTGACCTTAACCCCTTTGGGATACTTGGCCGGATCCAGCTCTGCGCGCACCAGTAAGCCGCTTCGGGTGCGGGTATTCGCAATGAGGTTGATCATCACCTCGTGACTGACCAGGGGCTGACCACGCCAATTCATGCTGATGAAGGAAAACAGGCGGTGCTCGATCTTGTTCCATTTGCTGGTTCCCGGTGGGAAGTGACAGACGCGAAGGGTCAGGCCCATTTCGTCGGCCAGCCGCTGTAACTCGACCTTCCAGAGGCGGACACGACTCCCATTGCTGCCCCCGCCGTCGGCCGTGATCATCAGGTCGGTGGCCTCCGGGTAAGCCGCTTGGCCGACCGCCCGCCACCACCGCCGAATGGTTTGCACGGCAAAAGCCGCCGTGTCATGGTCCGTCCCCACGCTCACCCAGCCTTCGTCGGTCGCCAAGTCATAGACGCCGTAAGGGTTGGCTCGCCCCAAAGCCGGGTCGATAAAATCGTAGACCCGGACCGCTTCCGGTTGGCCCTTGGGGCGCCAGGTTCTGCCGGGGTTCTTGAAGGAACCGATCAGTTCTTTTTTCTTGGTGTCGACCGAAATGACCGGTTTCCCCTGGACCAGACGGGCCTGGACCGCGCGATTGATGTGGTCGAACTGCGCGTTGCGATCCGGATGGTCGCCCCCTTCCAGGGTCTTGGCATTCGCTTGCAGGCTGTAGCCCATTGCCGCCAGGAGTTCCCCCACCACAGTACGGCCGACGCGATGCCCTTGCGCCGTCAATTCCTCCGCCAACCGACGCACGCTCTTGCAGGTCCAACGCAACGGCGTTTCTGGATCGCCGCAGGCCAGCGGTTCCACCAGGCGCTCCAAGTCGGTACGCAGGGTGTCATCCCGTTCCACCAGTCTTTTGCGGCCCGCGCCGGGTCGGCGGATGCGGCCAGCGGCCAGCGGCGTTGCTTCCGGCCTTTCGGCCAGTTCCTTGAGACCGGCGTGGATGGCCCGCCGCGATACCCCAGTGGCCGTCGCCACAGCGGTCACTCCGCCCCGGCCGAGGACCCGCGCCTCCACGGCTGCCAGCAGCCGTCTCAGACGCTCGTCCAGTGCCCATCCAATCAGGTCAAACCGTTTTCTAGCAGGCTCAGCGGCTTCCATGCTCCCACTCTACCAAACCTTAATCTTTTGTAACAGTAATATCGTAATGCAATTGCTTTAAGCTGTCACTCAAGCAAAAGTTAAAATTATCTAAAGCAATTG
>JAPUDV010000053.1:0-9201 GCA_027492875.1 Candidatus Competibacteraceae bacterium
AAACCGGAGTCAGGGAAGATATGCCCCTCAATTGATTTATGCACCAACGCCTTTCCTTTGGTGTCGATGTCGTCGATGATCTTGATCAGCTTTTCCGGAACCGATGTACGCATGCGCGGAACTCCCCTGGAAAGCGCAACGTCGCAAGAACTCAAGCATCCATCGTTCAATGCGCCTCATCCCAATTGGCGCCCACCCCGACATCCACCTCCAACGGCACACGCAACTCCGCCGCCGCGATCATCGCCACCCGAATCTGCTCGCCGGCTTCGGTCACGGCGTCATCGGCCACCTCGAACACCAACTCGTCGTGTACCTGCATCAGCATCCGCGCCGGAAAGGCGGATTCCCGCAGCCAGCGATCCACCGCCAGCATCGCCCGTTTGATGATGTCGGCGGCGGTGCCCTGCATCGGCGCGTTGATGGCGGCCCGTTCTGCCGCCTGCCGGCTCTGCGCATTGCGCGCGCGAATATCCGACAGATACAGCCGGCGGCCGAACACCGTTTCCACGTAACCTACCCCAGCAGCCCGGCGTCGGGTGTCGTCCATGTACGCCTTGACCCCCGGATAGCGGGCGAAATAACGCTCCACGTACTCCTGCGCCGCGCCGCGTTCGATGCCCAATTGCCGGGCCAACCCAAACGCCGACATGCCGTAGATCAGTCCGAAGTTGATCGCCTTGGCGCTGCGGCGCTGCTCCCCGCTGACCGCCTCCAGCGCCACACCGAACACCTCGGCGGCGGTGGCGCGATGCACGTCGGCCCCGGTGGCGAACGCCCGCAACAGGCCCTCGTCCCCGGACAGGTGCGCCATGATGCGCAACTCGATCTGCGAATAATCCGCCGCCAGCATCCGCCAGCCCGCCTCGGGGATGAAAGCCTGGCGGATGCGCCGTCCTTCCGGGGTGCGGATCGGGATGTTCTGCAAATTGGGATCGGAAGAGGACAACCGGCCGGTGCTGGCCACCGCCTGATGATAGGAGGTATGTACCCGGCCGGTGCGCGGATGGATCTGCTGCGGCAAGCGGTCGGTGTAAGTGGATTTCAGCTTGCTCAGACCGCGATGCTCCAGGATCACGCGCGGCAGGGGATAATCCAGCGCCAGTTCCTGCAACACGTCTTCGGCGGTGGAGGATTGGCCGGTGGCGGTTTTCTTGCCGGTCGGCAGCCCCAGCCGTTCGAACAAAATCGCCTGCAATTGCTTGGGCGAACCCAGATTAAACGTCTCGCCGGCCAACTCGTAAGCCTGCTGTTCCAACGCCCACAACCGCTTGGCCAACTCGCCGCCTTGCTGGCGCAGCGTCGCCGCGTCCACCCGCACTCCGATCCGTTCCATCCGCGCCAGCACGTCGATCAGCGGGATTTCGGTCTCCTGGTACAGACGCCGCAAACCCGGTTCCGACTCCAGTCGCGGCCACAGGCAGCGATGCAGGCGCAGGGTTACGTCGGCATCCTCGGCGGCGTAGGGTCCGGCCTGTTCCAGCGCCACCTGATTGAAGGTCAACTGCTTGGCGCCCTTCCCCGCCACATCCTCGAAATGAATGGTGCGCAGATTCAGATGCCGTTCCGCCAGTGAATCCATGTCGTGGCGGGCGGTGGAGTCCAGCACGTAGGATTCCAGCAGGGTATCGTGACGGATGCCGCGCAACCCGATGCCGTGATTGGCCAGCACATGGGAATCGTACTTGAGATGCTGGCCCAGCTTCGGCCGCGCCGGGTCCTCCAGCAACGGGCGCAACTGTTCCAGCACCTGTTCCCGATTCAGTTGATCCGGCGCACCGGGATAGTCATGCGCCAAGGGCACGTAGGCCGCTTCGTGGGGGCGGACTGAAAACGACACGCCGACAATACGGGCGTTCAGATAATTCAGGCTGGTGGTCTCGGTGTCGAAGGCGAACAATTCCGCCGTTCGCAGCCTTTCCAGCCAGATGTCCAACGCGGCCTGATCCAGGATCAAATCGTAAACGGGCGGCGGATTTTCACTCCCCTCCCCCTCTGGCGACGAAGAGACGGCTGGGGTAAGAGGGTTGGCGTCTACGGCTTCCACCCTTACCTCCGGCCCCGCTCCCACTTGCGAGGGAGGCGAGGATAATTCCCGCAGCCAGGAACGGAATTCATAGCGTTCGAACAGGACTTGCAGCGTGGCGGTATCGGGCGGCCCCGGCCGTAGATCCTCGAACGCCACCGGCAACGGCACCTGACAATCCAGGGTCGCCAGTTGCCGGGACAGCGGCAACTGTTCCAGACCGGCGCGCAGCTTGTCGCCGATCTTGCCGGACACGGCGGCGGCGTTGGCAACCAAGGCATCCAGTGAACCGTATTGACGCAACCACTTGGCGGCGGTCACCGGTCCGACGCCCGAAACACCGGGAATGTTGTCGGACGTATCGCCGACCAAGGCCAACCAATCGACGATCCGCTCCGGTGGCACCCCGAATTTCCGTTCCACTCCGGCAACGTCGGTGATCGCGTTCTTCATGGTGTCCAGCATCCGCACTTGCTCGCCCACCAATTGCGTCAGATCCTTGTCGCCGCTGACGATCAGCACCGACAGACTCTTGGCCGTCGCCTGCCGGGTCAGCGTACCGATCACATCGTCGGCTTCCACGCCCGAAACCTGCAACAGCGGCAGGCCCATGGCGCGGATGCAGGCGTGCAGCGGTTCGATCTGCCGCACCAGTTGTTCGTCCATGGGCGGCCGATGGGCCTTGTAGGCGGCGAACCGCTCGTGCCGGAAGGTCTTGCCGGGCGCGTCGAACACCACCGCCAGATAGTCCGGCCGGTAGTCGGCCAGCAACCGGCGCAGCATGTTCAATACCCCGTACAAGGCGCCGGTCGGCTCGCCGGATTTCGTGCTCAAGGGCGGCAGGGCGTTGAAGGCCCGGTGCAACCAGGACGAACCGTCCACCAATAGCAGCGGTTTGGGCGAGATCATCGGCACGGTCTCCATTCTCATTTGCCCAGGCGATGCGCGTGGCGACGCAAATGATCGATGGCCTGCAATTGCGCCGTGGCTTCGGTCAGCGTCCGCGCGCACTGCATGTTACTCAGACACTCCGCCAATGCGCGGCGAGCCGCCTCACGCGCCCTGATGGCGGCGGTCTCGTCGAGATTGACGGCGTTTTCGGCGTAATCCGCCAGCACCGTGACCACGCGCGGCTGCACTTCCAGCAAGCCGCCGGATATGTAGAACACCTGCATCTCGTCGGCCGATATCTGTACCCGCACCTGCCCCGTCTTCAGCCGGGCCAGAAACGGGCTGTGGCCGGGCAAAATGCCAACCTCACCCAACTCCGCTGTCGCCACCACCATTTCCGCCAGCCCGGAAAACAGCTCCTTTTCCGCGCTGACGACATCGACGTGTACCTTAAGCGCCATCCGCTCTCACCCATTGTTGGTTCGTGATGATCGCCCCGCTCCGCAAATAACCTGGTCATGCTGGCCAGACAGACCGCGCCGCGGCTCGCGACGGCTGTCCGGCATCGTCCCGCCCAAATCGCGAAACGGCAGATCCCGCAACCGCTTGACCGGTCGCCCTCTTAAGCAGCTCCAGCGCAGCCGGCACCGGCGCCGACCGTACCTCGCGAATTGCGCCACGCCACCGCCCGCGCCCACACGTTATCCTTGAGCGCTGATGCCGACAAAGCAGTCGTCATAGAGAACGTTCATTGCTTCGGGCGAGTGGGCGGTGGCGGTGGGTGGAAGCGAGCGATGTCGCCGATGCCGGGCGGCGCCGCCGACCAGGTTTTAGCGTTGGCCCATCGCGTGGGAACATGGTTGCTCGGCTTGGCCTCGACCAGCGATGGTCGCGGCAGCCCCGCCAGACCGACCAGCGCCGTCGCGCCCGCGCGCACAGCAGCGCCGGCCGGGCTTCTCCCTCCCCGGATAAGGCGGTGAAATGCACGGCATCGGGGGTGTCGCCGATGCGGTCGAAATCGACGAACAGCACGGTGGCCAGCGGCAGAAAAACCAGCGAGACCATCACCCGGATTTTCTTCAGCCACGCCTGGTTCATGAACCGCCTGCTTGTGGAAAGACGGGAAAGCATGGATCAAGCCAGATGATCGCGCCGATAGTTTCCGTTTAAAAGATAACCTCGACTAGCGGGTTTTTTCACCACGAAGCCCGCTTTCTCCAGTTTATTGAAGGTGTAACGCGCCTTACGATAGAACGTATCGAAGGCTTTAATCTCATTTACGGCGTTACCTCCATCCCGCGCCCAGAGATACAAACTAATTTGTTTGGCGCTCGCCGCTTGACTTTTGGAGTAATGATTAAATCGGTAAACCACGCTTAGCACGTCCTTGGAAAACAGATCCAGCGAATCGAAAAATACTCCAAACAAGGCACGCAACTCATCTAAATAATCTTGTTTCATCAACTCTCGATCTACGTTATAGATCGGATACAATGCAGGACTTTCAGGATGTCTGTTAATCAGCTTGGTTTTTTCTAATACCAACAGTTCTCGGTAGTGATTATTATCAGGAGTCAATAGGATGGTGTGGCGCATTAACTCGTTAGCCCATTCGGACTTGATTAAGTAGGCCAATACTCGTTTCTGATTTTCGGTAGGAATTAAACCTTTCAGCTTGCTTTCCAAGTAGGCATCGAATGAAGTAAAAAGCCGTTCCATTCGCTCGTCCAACAACTTACCTGCACAGACAAATAGACCAACCTCTTCTTGGTGAAAACGGTAATAGGGTAACCCCATTTTATCCTGCAAACAAAGATTAACAAGAGTCGCCATCCCGATACCTTTCCCCTCCCATTTACGGAAAACCCGTAACACGTCCGCCAGTTTTGGGTTACGAGGCTTGGCCTCAGGAATGATACGGCGCAGAATAGGTTCTTGGGTGGTCTCGATGAGTAAGTGCCTACGAAAGGCGCCTGGATTCATGATCGAGAAATGTTCACCCGGCTTGATCGTGATGATCACCTGCCGATCAATGGCATAGTCGCGATGCGCGAGGGCGTTATTGACCGTCTCACGCAGGACTTCCTCAGGGTATTGTGGCCGGTGGCTACCACCGGCCACCACGCTGACCCCAACCTGAATGTTACGCAACAAATAGGCCAGACTCCCTTCCATCAGAGGCAAAATATTATCACATAGATCCTGTTTATCCTGGGCGATTTCCTGAGCACTATCCACATAACCATGGACCTGACTGCGAAATCCCAGGTAATCGCCGGGATGTTTACCACAGACCAGCATCCCCAATGTGGTAACCGCCCTTTCTTTAGTAAAGATCTTACGCTCTAAAAAAGGCAAGGCGGCATCTAGATTAGGTTTGAAAGTCTCAACCCTGACAGTCCGATTCAGTTGCTGAATATATTCGTTAAGCCGATCAAGGTCGAGGTCGCTCAGGGTCGCCCCAGGAACTATCTTCAATTCCCGAGCGTGTAGTGCTTCTTCCTTGAATTCTTCCTGCGCTTCGATTTCCGCCTCTTTGATCGTGTGGTCACCGGTAAGAATACGTCGATACGCTTTGCGCTGGTAGAAACAGTATTTGCGATCAGCGGCCAATTCATCCACGTACACCACCGCCAAACGCCCATCAAAAAACGCCTTGAGTTCCATCGGAGGAAAACAGTCGCCCAAGTCGAGCGGATGGCCAGTGCGATTTGTGAATAACCCAGAAAGTTCCTTGAGCTTGGGTTCGACGTGTTCCTGATAACCGGTAAAGGCATAGCGCTTTCTCACGCCTTGTCCTTCTTCCTTCACTCCAAAAATCAGGATACCGCCTCGCGTGTTCAGAAACGCATTGACGCTCTTGTAGCGTTCGCGCCACTGACCCCCATCAGCGGGAACAGGTTTGATCTCCAAGGTGTCGGATTCCAGTTCCTCGAAGCGTCCCTGCTCGATCAGTTCCGCCAGCTTGACGAGAGTGCGATCAACGAGTGAGGTCATGGAGATATTTCATCAGTGCCTTAATTTTCCGGGACAGTCGCACGTTGATTGATGATTATAGCGTTCCCAAATCAGTTGCGAACATTCCTCTCCTTGGACAAGGCGGGGTAGCGCGTAGCGCCGGGGTGGTTCAAAACGGTGATTCCACAACTCAGAGAGGAACGCTATAGGAGGTGGATAGTAGCGGATTTAGTGCGTCTTTCTAGCACCGCTTAGAGCCTAATTCGCCGGATGGCAAGATTCTCCAAATCCTTGCGGCCCGCGCCCATCTCGGCGGATAGAGTCCACCGCTTCCGACCGTTCCAAGCCGAACAGCCACACGGCGGCAGCGTCCGCCGCCAGATCGGCGGACGGAATGGCAACCGCATATCCACCACGTCGGCCATCGATACCCCGCAGGTTCGACACGGCAGTCGAACAGTACTTCTGGGCGACCGCCGCGCCGGGAAAACATCCCCCGGCGCCGCGCGCCGCTCCCTGCCCGCCGGGGAACGTCTCTCCTTTCGGTTTAAAAGCGGAAGCGTCGGAGAATGGTCAACGAGGACAACGAGCCGACCAGCTTGCGATCCGGTCCGACCACCGGCAGGCGGATGTAACCCTCCGCCAGTAGCTTCAACGCATCGGACAACGGCGCTTCCGGTTCGACCACCGGATGAGCGACGGCAAAATCGCCCACCTTGCGGTGCAAATGCGGAATAAGGCGGTTATCGACGTCCTCGGCGGTCTCGATTTCGGCGTCGTCCGGCAACTGCGGCTCCGGCGGCAGCAGCATCTTGGAAAACATGAACGAGGTGATGGTGCCCACAAATTGCAGTTGGTCGTTGACCACCATCAGATCCTGCATGTGCTTGCGTTCCATGATCGCCAGCGCTTGCGACAACGGCGCGGTGTCGAGCACGTAGGTGGGCGCGGACGCCATGTAGTGTTTGCACTTCATTTTAGTTCTCCCGCTGGGTTTGACCGGTGGTACCGGGCTTCGGTCGTCGCCCCGAACCGTATCTGGAATCTGGACTTTATATTAGTCGGCTTGGCAATGCCTCATTCGGGTATTATTACCCCGCCTTGGTCGTCGCGTATGCGGACCATGCAAATACAAGCACATCGTGGAGGGAATTGTATGTTTGTCGGAATTCTATCGCTGGTGTTGGGCCTGGGCGGGCTCGCCTTTGCCGCGATGCTTTACAGGGGAATTGTCCGCCGGTCCACCGGCGATGAGTTGATGACTTCGATCGCCGCCGAAATCCAGTTGGGCGCGATGACCTACCTGCGCGCCCAATACGTGAAAATCGGCATTTTCGCGCTGGTGGTGGCCATCCTGCTGGCCGTTTCCAAACAGCACGGTTTCGGCACCAGCATCGCGTTCCTGACCGGCGCCCTGACCTCGGCGCTGGCTGGCCTGGTCGGAATGTACGCGGCGACCAAGGCCAACGTCCGCGTCACCGCAGCGGCGCGGGAACACGGCGCCGGCGAGGCGCTGCTGGTCGGGTTCAACGGCGGCGCGGTCATGGGCCTGGCCGTGGCCAGCTTCGGTCTGCTGGGCCTGGGCCTGTTTTTCACCGTGTTGTCACCCCAGTTTGCCGTCAATCCGGAATCCGCCGCCACCATCTGGGGCTTTTCGATGGGTGCGTCCTCCATCGCCCTGTTCGCCCGGGTCGGCGGCGGCATCTTCACCAAGGCGGCGGATGTCGGCTCCGACCTGGTCGGCAAGATCGAGGCCGGCATTCCCGAGGACGACCCGCGCAATCCGGGCGTGATCGCCGACAACGTCGGCGACAATGTCGGCGACATCGCCGGCATGGGGGCCGATATCTACGAATCGTATGTCGGGGCGATGGTGGCAACGATCACCCTGGCCGCCACCTCCAGCTCCGCTGAACTAACCCAGTATTTCGGCGCGGACGTGACCCGCCCCATGTTATTGGCGCTGCCGCTGGCGTTGGCGAACATCGGCCTGCTCTCGTCGCTGGTCGGCATTTACGGGATGACCGCCTTCAAGAAGTACGGACCGGAAAAGGCGCTGGCGATTTCGGAGTTCAGCTCCGCCGGGCTGTTTCTGGTGCTCACGATGCTGATGATGCTGATGTTCGGCTACGGCTGGCCGGCGTTTTTCGCCATTCTGGCCGGCAATCTGGCCGGCGTCGCCATCGGCCGCGCCGCCTGGTACTACACCTCGTCCAAACCGGTGACGCGCATTATCCAGGCCTCGAAGACTGGACCGGCAACCAACATCATCACCGGTCTGGCGGTGGGGCTGGAAAGCTGCGCATTGCCGATCCTGATCATCGTGGTGGCCATCTTCGTCGCCCACCACACCGCCGGCCAATACGGCATCGCCATCGCGGCGGTCGGGATGCTGGCGACCGCCGGCGTGACCATGACCATTGACGCCTCCGGCCCGATTTCCGACAACGCCGGCGGCATCGCCGAAATGTCGCACCAGCCTCCCGAGGTTCGCGAGATTACCGACGAGCTCGACGCCATCGGCAACACCACCGCCGCGACCGGCAAGGGCTTCGCCATCGGTTCGGCGGCGTTGACCGCGCTGGCGCTGTTTGTTGCCTACAAAGAGGCAGTGACGCTGGCGGTTGGTCATCCGATCGCGATGGACATCACCGACCCGCAGGTGGTGATCGGCGTATTTCTGGGCGGGGTGGTGGTGCTGCTGGCGGCGGCCATGACCATGAGCTCGGTCGGCAAAGCGGCGATGGAGATGGTCACCGAGATCCGCCGCCAGTTCCGTGAAATACCGGGTTTGTTGCAGGGCACCGCCAAGCCGGATACCGCTCGCTGCGTCACCATCGCTACCGATGCCGCGTTGCGCGAAATGATCCCGCCGGGGCTCATGGCGGTGATCGCCCCGGTGATCGTCGGTTTCTTTTTCGGACCGGTGGCGCTGGGTGGCCTGCTGCTGGGCGCAATGCTGACCGGTGTCACCTTCGCTCTGCTGATGGCCAACGCGGGTGGGGCTTGGGACAACGCCAAGAAAGCGATCGAGGCCGGCAAGCTGGAAGGCGAACGCAAGGGCGGCGACGCGCACGCGGCGGCGGTGACCGGCGATACCGTGGGCGATCCCTTCAAGGACACCAGCGGCCCGGCCATGAACATCCTGGTCAAGCTGCTGTCGATCGTTTCGCTGATCCTGGTGCCGTTCATCACCTGAGGCGGGGAGAACGGAACCGCCGCGCCCGTTGGAATCAAAGCGCGGTGGGGGGGCGGGGGGGGCCCGCCACGGGCGGCCCCCGCCCCCCCGATCTCCCGGCTCGGGGGATAAGCACGCGGGGGCGGGG
>JAPUDV010000053.1:9211-17956 GCA_027492875.1 Candidatus Competibacteraceae bacterium
TAGCGTGGGCCCGTAACCCCCCTGGGGGGGGCACCCCTCACCCGCCGCCCCGTTTCCAAAAAACGGGGGGGGGCCGGCGGCCCCCCCCCCCCCCCGCCCGGCCACCGCAGCCCGAATCTCCGGCAAGGGGATTTACGCCGGCTGGCCGGCGAACCACTCCGTCAGTTCGTCCAAACGGCTGACCACCACGTCCGGTTCGACATCCCAGGGATCGAACACCGCCTCCGGCTGTCGCCGGACCCAGGCGGCGCGCAGGCCGGCGGCCTTGGCGCCGATCACGTCCCAGGCATTGCTGGACACCAGCCAGGTTTCGCCCGGCGCGTGCCCGGCCCGCCGCGCCAGATAGGCGTAGACCGCTGGATCGGGCTTGAAGGTGCGTAGATCGTCCACGCTGACCACATCCTCCAGGTACGGTAATACCCCGGCGTTGGTCAGCAGCGCGCGGATGCTGGCTTCCACCCCGTTGCTAAAAGCCATCAACTGATGGCCCTGAGTCTTGAGCGCGGTCAGGGCGGCGGTGACTTCAGGAAAAGTCGGCAGGTAAAGATAGGTCTCCAGCAGCCGGCCCTGATCGGATTCCGGCAAGTCGCAGCGCAGCGCCTGCCGGGTATAAAGCAGCGCCTGCCGGGTGCAAACGTCAAAATCCACGTAGCGCTGCATCAGGCCGCGCCGGAACGAATACTCCAACTGCTTGATCCGCCAGAGCTCGGCAAAACGAACGGCCTGTTCGCCGACCAGGGCTTGCAAGGGTTCGGCCAAGGCTAGCGGGTCGACCAGCGTACCGTAGACATCGAATCCCAAGGCGTAAGTTCTTTCCACGTTAAACTCCATCTTCCTCGTCTGAAGGGCTTGCTGTCGTCATGTCCGCCCGGGAGATTCCCGCCGCAGATCGCCGCCCGGCTGGTCTAGCTCGCCCGGATGACCGCGACCACCCACAGCAACCAAGCCAGCAGAAAGCTCGCGCCGCCAAACGGAGTGATGGCGCCCAGCCAGCGGATGCCGCTTAGAGCGAGCGCATACAAGCTGCCCGAGAACAGCAACAAACCCGCAACCATCAGGATGCCCGACCCGCGCAGGAGCGCCGTCGGCGGAACGTGCAGCGCCAGCAGCCCGACCGCCAGCAACCCCAGAGCATGATAGAAATGATAGTTCACCGCCGTCTCGTAAACGGCCATCAGATCCGGAGCCAGCGTCCTTTTCAGGGCGTGCGCGCCGAACGCGCCCATCGCCACCGCCAGCAGCATCCCGCAGCCCCCCAGCGCCAAAAATACCTTTGCCCATGCTGACATCACGGTTCTCCACGGAATTCGACGGGACGGGCGACCCGCCCCGAACTTTACCAACAACATTCTTGCGGGACCCGAAGTCGCGCCGGCCGACGAACGGGAACTCTACACCAGGAAACCAGCGCGCGCTGTCGCGCCGACAACGTTCGCCCGTGCACCCGACAGTTTCACCTACCTATCCCCCGCCATTAGCCGCGCTATCTTCTCCCCATCCGGAGCTAGCACTACACCCCGCTCGGTCACCAGCGCATCCACCAATTCCGCCGGCGTCACGTCGAACGAGGGATTCCACACCTCGGCCCCGGCGGCAGCGACCGGCTGGCCACCCAAGGTCAGCAACTCCTCAGCGGCACGCTGCTCGATGGGAATATCCGCGCCGCTGGCAAGGCTCATATCCACCGTCGAGGATGGCGCCACCACCATGAACCGTACCGCGTGATAGCGCGCGGCCACCGCCAGATGGTAGGTGCCGATCTTGTTGGCGACATCGCCGTTGGCGGCGATTCGGTCCGCCCCGACGATGGCCCAGCGTACCTTGTCCTCCCGCATCAACGCCGCCGCCGCTCCATCCGCCAGCAGCGTCACCGGAATGCCCTCCCGCACCAACTCCCAAGCGGTCAATCGCGCGCCCTGCAACCAGGGCCGGGTTTCGTCGGCGTAGACCCGCGCGACCCGCCCCGCCGCATGGCCCTCGCGGATCACGCCCAGCGCCGTACCGTAGCCGCCGGTGGCCAATGAGCCAGTATTGCAATGCGTCAGCACCGCCCCGCGCTCGCCCAGCAACGCCGCGCCCAACTGCCCCATGCGCCGGTTGGCGGCGATATCTTCCTCATGAATCGCCCGCGCCTCGGCCAGCAGATCCACCACCGGATCGCCGGACGACCGAGCGATGGCGCGCTCCATCCGTCGCAGCGCCCAACACAGGTTGACGGCGGTCGGCCGGGCCGCCGCCAGCGTGGCGAGATCGCTTCCGATCACCAGCCGCCACCGCTCCGGATCTTCGGCATACCGGGCGCGAGCGGCCAGAACCACGCCGTAGGCGGCGGCGATACCGATCGCCGGTGCACCGCGCACCACCATATCGCGAATCGCCCGAGCCACGTCCACCGCGTTCGCCAGCCGCCGGTAGCGCTCCACGGTCGGCAGCAGGCGCTGGTCCAGCAGCTCCAGGGCATTCTCGCGCCAGACAACGGCGCGCACGGCATCATGGGCGTATGGCATGACGGGTTTCGATCCGGTCGATGATTGAGGAAGACCTGCCAAGAAAGGGCGCTCAAGACGCGCGCAGTGGCTGTTGCTATTCTACGACAAGCCTGATTTTCCCCGGCTCGTCGCAAAGAATCTCTTGCCTAGAGACCAAGATAGCGCGCAAAATTAGGGCATTTATTGTTGGCACAACATTTTTTGCAATTCTGACACAATGTTGTATCATTACACGCCATGGCTGGCCGGTTTGCCGCGCGCAGTGGTTGCCGCTCGGGTATACTGGTTAGCGGAAGATTGCGGTTCGAACGATCCGGTCCCCGCGACCTGAAGGCCAGACGTGCCGTGCATAGAATTTTTCATGCCTGCTTGGGAGAGTATATCGATGAAAGTGAAACTGCATAAGCTTAGCTTGGGCTTGGCTGCCTCGATGGTGCTGTTCGCCGCGCTGCCCGCGCACGCTCAGCTCAACAAATACGGCTGTATCTACGCCGTCGACCCCTACGGCAAGATCGTCAAGGATCCCTACGGCAACTGCATCCGCACCCCGTACTGGACCGCCGCGAAGAACGTTCCGGAATGCGGCGCCACCGTCGCGGTGGTTGAGCCCGCCACCCCGGTGGTCGAAACCCTCAGCCTGGGTGCCGACGCCTACTTCGATTTCGACCGGGCCGACCTGAAGCCCGCCGGACGCGCCAAGCTGGACAAGCTGGTCGTCGACCTGCGCCGGGTTGCGTCGGTCTCTTCGATCGAAATCGTCGGCCATACCGATAGCAAGGGCACCGAAGAATACAACTATCGGCTGGGCCAGCGCCGCGCTGACTCGGTGGCCAGCTACCTGACCGCCCGGGGCGTGTCCAGATCCATCATCTCGACCCGCAGCCGCGGTGAACTTGATCCGGTCGCCCCCAACACCCTGCCGAACGGCAAGGACAATCCGGCTGGCCGCGCACTGAACCGCCGCGTAGTGATCACCGTGACCGCCATGGAGCATGTGATCAGCCAGTAAGCTGCCCGCGTTTTCCAACTTCCAGCGCCCCGGCAAGCCGGGGCGTTTTTTTGCGCCACTCCGGCAAACCACTATAATCCGCCGCCATCGCCCGGAGAACCTCGCATGCCGCAAGCCATCGCCACCCTGCTCAACGCCCGCTGGATCGTTCCGGTCGAACCGGAAGGCCGGGTTCTCGAACATCACGCCCTCGCCGTTCAGGACGGCCGCATTTTCGCCATCCTGCCACGGGACGAAGCACGGGTCCGCTTCACCGCCGAGACGTGTCTGGACTTCGAAACGCACGTTCTCATCCCCGGCCTGGTCAACGCCCACACCCATGCCAGCATGACTCTGCTGCGCGGGCTGGCCGACGATCTGTCGCTGATGACCTGGTTGCAAGATTACGTCTGGCCCGCCGAGGCCCGCTGGGTCGATCCCGAATTCGTCCGCGCCGGAACCCGGCTGGCGATCGCCGAAATGCTGCGCGGCGGCACCACCTGCTTCAACGACATGTATTTTTTCCCGGAAGCGACCGCCGCCGTCGCCCGCGAATGCGGCATCCGCGCCTGCGTCGGACTGATCGCCCTGGACTTCCCCACCGCCTACGCCCGCAACCTGGACGAGTACCTGGACAAGGGGCTGGCCCTGCACGAGGCGCTGAAGAGCGATACCCTGGTCCGCGCCGCGTTCGCCCCGCATGCCCCCTATACCGTCTCGGCCCCGGCGCTGGAACGCATCGGCCGACTGGCGGCGGACTTGGATATTCCGGTCCACATCCACGTCCATGAAACCGCCGCCGAAGTCGCCCGGTTCCAGGCCGAACACGGTTGTCGGCCACTGGAGCGGCTGGCGCAACTCGGCCTGCTGTCGCCGCGACTGCTGGCCGTGCACATGACCCAGCTCGAACCCGCCGAAATCGAGCGGCTGGCGCAAGCCGGCGCCCATGTCGTCCACTGTCCGGAATCCAATCTCAAGCTGGCCAGCGGCTTTTGTCCGGTCGCTCGACTCGACGCCGCCCAAGTCAACGTCGCGCTCGGCACCGACGGCGCGGCCAGCAACAACGATCTCGATCTGTTCGGCGAGCTGCGCACCGCCGCCCTGCTGGGCAAGAGCGTGGCCGGCGACGCCGCCGTGCTGCCCGCCGCGCGGGTGCTGCGCATGGCCACGCTGCACGGCGCCCGGGCGCTGGGGCTGGCGCGGGAAATCGGCTCGCTCGAACCGGGCAAGGCCGCCGATATCGTTGCCGTCGATCTCGGCCAGCCGGAAACCGAACCGGTCTACCACCCCATCTCGCAACTGGTCTACGCCGCCGGTCGCCAACACGTCACCGATGTCTGGGTCGCCGGCCGCCGATTGCTGGCCGACCGACGCCTGACCACGTTGGACTTGGCGGACACGCTTCGGGAGGCGCGCGGCTGGCGAGAACGCATTGCCGCCGAACACCGGGCGTAATCCACGACGCCCGCCGGTCAAACTGGCGGAAGCGAGACCTACCCTTCAGCCGCTAGCAAGGTAAAACCGCCCATGACGACCGCGAACCCCAACGTGGACCCCGAGGAAATCGCCAAATTCGAACAATTGGCCAGCCGCTGGTGGGACCCGGACAGCGAATTCAAACCGCTGCACGACACCAACCCCCTGCGCTTGGATTTCATCGACGCGCGCGTCGGCGGGCTGGAAGGCAAGCGGGTGATCGATGTCGGCTGCGGCGGCGGCATCCTGGCCGAGAGCATGGCGCTGCGCGGCGCGCGGGTGCTCGGCATCGACATGGGCGAGGCGCCGCTGGCGGTCGCGCGACTGCACCAACTGGAATCCGGCGCGGTGCTCGACTACCGCCGTGTCACCGCCGAGGAACTGGCGGAAACCGAAGCGGCCGGCTTCGACGTAGTGACCTGCATGGAAATGCTGGAGCACGTACCCGACCCGGCTTCGACCATCCTGGCGTGTGCCCGGATGGTCAAGCCCGACGGGCACTTGATTTTCTCCACCATCAACCGCAATCCCAAGTCCTATCTGTTCGTCGTCGTCGGCGCGGAATACCTGCTGCGGATGCTGCCCAAGGGCACCCACGACTACCGCAAGTTTATCCGCCCCTCGGAGCTGGATGGCTGGCTGCGCGCCGCCGGCTTGGCGCTGCGGGAAATCACCGGCCTGCATTACAATCCGCTGATCCGCGCGTATTGGCTGGGGCCGGGCGTATCGGTCAATTACATGGTGTATTGCCGGCCGGACGATTTGGCATGAACCCCAGCCCTACCGGCGGCGCGACACCGGCCTGCGTGCTGTTCGACCTGGACGGCACCCTGCTGGACACCGCGCCCGACATGACCGTGGCGCTGAACCGGCTGCGCCGGGAGCGCGATCTGTCCGAACTGCCGGTCGAGCTCATCCGCCCGACGGTCTCGCACGGCTCGCCGGGCATGCTGAAAGCCGGGTTCGGGCTGACTCCCGACGATCCGCTCTACGCCGAACTTAACCCGCGCTTTCTGGCCCTTTATCGGGAGGCTATCGCCGTCGAGACCGTACTGTTTCCCGGCATGGCCGACATACTGGACTACCTGGAGGCCGGCGCCATCCGCTGGGGTGTGGTCACCAACAAGCCGGGCTGGCTGACCGAACCGCTGCTGAAGGCGCTGGATCTGTGGTCGCGGGCGGCCTGCGTAGTCAGCGGTGACACCCTGAGCACGCGCAAGCCGGACCCGGAGCCACTGCTGTACGCCTGCGCGCGGATCGGCGCGGCGCCCGGCCGCTCGCTGTACGTGGGCGACGCCGAACGCGACATCCTGGCCGGCAAGCAGGCCGGCATGACCGCGCTGGTGGCCGGTTTCGGCTATCTGGGCATCGAGGACCGGCCGGAAACCTGGA
This sequence comes from Candidatus Competibacteraceae bacterium, assembly GCA_027492875.1. Classification (GTDB taxonomy): domain Bacteria; phylum Pseudomonadota; class Gammaproteobacteria; order Competibacterales; family Competibacteraceae; genus Competibacter. The sequence continues at coordinate 15,557 of JAPUDV010000053.1, forward strand.
ATGCCGACGGCTTCCTGCGGTGGCCGAGCGATCTGTTCGCCTGGCTGGGCACGCCGACCGCCCCCGCAACCCGGAACCGCTAGGGCGGCGCGAAAGCGCTGGCCACCGTCTCCACCCCGTTTCGGGCCAACCACCACGCGCCGTCGACCGCCAGCAAAACCGCCACCAGCAGGGCAAGCAGCGGCGCGCGTCCCCCAAGCCGGCTCCAAACCGACGCAGGTAGCCGATCCGCCGCCTCGGCCCACAGCACGGTAACACTGTCCTGATGGGTGGTAAGGCTGACCCACCGCAATACCGGTTCGCTGGCCACCGGCGGTTATGGTATGCCGCTGGGCGTGATCCGCGAGGGCCATGCGGCGGGGCGGGTCGCGCGGGTCTACGCCGACGAAACCCGGCCCTGGTTGCAGGGCGCGCGATTGACCGCTTGGGAGTTGGTGCGGGAGGGCATTCCGGTGACGCTGCTGGCGGATGGAGCGGCGGCGGCGTTGATGCGGGAGGACAAGGTACGCTGGGCCATCGTCGGGGCGGACCGAATCGCCGCCAACGGCGATGTCGCCAACAAGATCGGCACCTACCATCTGGCGGTGGCCGCAGCGCCGGATGGGGCAAAGATAGCGCGGCTGATGGCGGAGCGAGTGAATATGGGTAGTGCTGGCGCCACGGGGACTCGGCGGTCTTGACACCCATTCGCGATAAGGATCATTTCGCTGAGCCCGCCGGCGCTTGGTCCCGAAACGCGCTTTCACTTGGGCGGGTGGAATTCGCGGTGTTTTCCGACGCACTCACGGGGTGGCCGCCGATAATGCCTTGCTCGATCCGTTCCAGCATGTAAGGGAAGAATGGGTTGGATGACATGCGAATCAGCGAATCCAGACTGACGATCAACGTGCCGCGCTCTCCCCGTGGGGCCACCGCGCCCAAGCTGATGCCGTACTCCTCAAGGGGATCAGGATGTATGCCATACAGGGAATCGCTCATGGGAAACGGCACCGCGACATGTGAGAGTGAAAACACGCCCAGCGGATAGGACAATCCCAATTCGCGGGTTTGTTCCGTGGTCGCTCCAGCCTCCGTAACCCGCTCCATGACCTCGCTGCTATCGAGACTGATGTTGGTGATAATTGTGGTCCTGAACGATCGAGGAGGATCCGGCAGGATGCGATTCAACATGGTGTTGGCGCTGGCGCGCATGAGCGGGCCGAATTTGGCGTTCCGGTTTAGATCGAACAGGACCAGTTCGCTGCCGTTATCGGGAAGCTGTTGATACAAGGCGGTAATAATCGCCCGGGTGCTGACGGTAAAATCCACTACCGACTGAAAGGTAAGAATGGGGGGCAACTCGGCGAGTTTTCCTTCGCTCGCGTAGCGCGCGATCCGGGGTTGCAGGGCGCGCGTCAGCAACGATGATTGCCGGGCGCCATTGATCGGGAACGAGTTATATTTGAAGGGATTGAAATGCGAATTAAGTGCTATGAAAAATTTCAGGAAAAACAAGGATGAGCATGGCGGCAGCTAATCGTCCAAAGACATGTACCAACAAGCCGGACGAAGAGCGAACTTTACTGGCTTTTTGAATACCTGTCTTTTCATGAATCCAACTAAAGAGCGACTCAATCGGTTGACGGACTTGACTCACTGCACGAGACAGCCATTGATCAATGGCGTCCAGATATAACTGATCTTTCTGTCTCTTAATAGGCGTTAAGAGTTCGATCTCTTGCACCAAAGCGAGAGGCTTTAAATACTCATAAGCTTTATCCGCATAAGCGGCGTTTTTAGGCAAATAAGGCAACAAGTTCTCCAAGGTTTTCCCATCGTTTTCACTCGCTGGCGTGATACCTATATAATCAGGAAAAGGTAAACATCCGACCTGCCGCCGGCCTAGGATATGTAATTTAACGCCGTAATAATGAAGCTTTTTCGAAGCACAGTAGCCCTTGTCGGCATACTCTGGGGCGACCCGCGCATTGAAGCTACGTCCTTGTTGAGCAAGGATAATCGGCGCGGAATCGATCAACCAAGCTCCCGAAACAGGGCCTTTTGAAGAGAAAACCTCCACCAGTGGAGCGAAAACACCACTGACTTTATTCAATCGTTGTACAAATCCAAGATAGGAGGGCAGTCGAGGAAATCAATCGCGTAAATGACGGTCAGCGTTATCGTATAGGGTGCGAATCTGGCGATGTTTGCTCATAACCCCAAACAAGAAGAGCGTGATCACTTCTTCATCAGTGAAAAATAGATCGCAGTAAGGACTAAATCGCTGGCAATGAACAAAAAGCTCCTCTCGATAGTGTTTGCAAACCATATCATAGAGAGTAATTAACTGAATTTGCCAATCCATCGTGGTAACCCTAATAGGTGTATTGAGAACCTCCTATTATACGATGGGTTGGCAAT
>JAPUDV010000054.1 GCA_027492875.1 Candidatus Competibacteraceae bacterium
GCTTTGATCGCGGGATCGCAGCGGCTGGCGGAGACCGTGGCCATGTACGGTACCGGCCTGACCCCGGCCGGCCCGCCGAAGATCATCCAAGGCGTCGGTCTTGGCCAGACACCCCAAGGCTTTGGCGAAATCCCGGGCCTGGCGGGGATTGATCGCCGCCGTCCGTGCCCCGATCCGGCCCTCCCCACGAGAGGGAGGGCGCACCGCGAAAAGAACGGGTCATCGGGCTCCTCCTCCCGGCGGGAGGAGGGGTCTGAACGCTTGCGATAACGACAAGGAGACCGTGCGGTGCACGAGAACACAGATCCGCCTTCGAAGGAAGACGCCGAACTGCGCCATCAGGCCGAGGAACAACTGTCGCGGCAAGCTGCCCGCAGCGGCCGCTTGCCGACCGAGGCGGAGAGCCTGCGGCTGGTCCACGAACTGCAAGTCCACCAGATCGAACTGGAGCTGCAAAACCACGCCCTGCTGGAACTGCGCGATAAACTCGAGAGCAGCCTGGAGCGTTACGTCGATCTCTACGATTTCGCCCCAGTCGGTTACTTCACCCTGGCCAAAGGCGGAATCATCCGGGAAATCAACCTGGCCGGCGCCGCCCTGCTGTGCCAGGAGCGCGGCAACCTGATCGGCCGGCGGTTCGGACAGTTCGTGTCGGCGGAAACCCGATCCACGTTCAACGCCTTTCTCGGCTGGACCCTGGTGGGAACATCCCGGGAACAATGCGAGGTGAGCCTCGCGCTGGAAGAAGCGCCGCCCCGCCGCCTGTCTCTGGCCGGCGTGGGCCTGGTGACCGAGGGCGAGCGGCGATGCCGCATCGCGGCCACCGACATCAGCGAACGCTACCGGATCGAAGGAGTCCTGCAAGCCAGCGAAGCCCGGCTGCAAAGCATCCTGCGGGTCGCGCCGGTCGGCATCGGCGTGGTCCGCCACCGCGTGGTGCAGGAAGCCAACGACGCCCTGTGCCGCCTCACCGGCTACGCCCGCGAGGAACTGATCGGCTGCAGCGCCCGCCTGTTCTACCACAGCGACGAGGACTACGAAGGGGTCGGCCGGGAAAAATACCGGCAGATCGCCGAACGGGGCGCCGGCACCGTCGAAGTCCGCTGGCGCCGCAAGGACGGCGCCGCCATCGACGTCGTCCTCAGCTCCTCCCCGCTGGAAGCCACCGATCTGGCACGGGGCGTTACCTTCACCGCGCTCGACATCACCGAGCGCAAGCGGGCCGAGGAACTGCTCAAGCTCAGCGAAGCGCGCTACCGGGCCATCGTCGAAGGGCAAACCGACCTGGTCTGCCGCTGCCTGCCGGACGGCACGCTCACCTTCGTCAACAGCGCCTACTGCCACTACTTCGACCGCGCGCCGGACGAGTTGCTGGGCGCCAGCTTCGCCCCCCTGATCGCCGAGGGCGACCGGGTCGGCGCGCTGGCCCGGGTGCGGGGCTGCGACGCCGCGCACCCGCACGACACGCAGGAGCACCGGGTGGTGCGGGGAGACGGCGCGCTGCGCTGGGTCCAATGGCGCAACCAGGCGATCCTCGACGCCGACGACGCCCTGATAGAAATTCAATCGGTCGGCCGCGACGTCACCGAACAGCGGGCGATGGAAACCGAGCTGCGCCGGCTGGCCACCACCGACCCGCTGACCGGCGCGTTCAACCGGCGCTATCTGCTCGCGGCGCTGGACACCGAGATCGAGCGCGCCCGCCGTCACGACCGGCCGCTGGCGCTGATCATGTTCGACCTCGACGGATTCAAGCAAGTCAACGACACCCAGGGCCACGAACAGGGCGACCGGGTGCTGCAAACGGTCGCGGCCCGGGTGCGGGGGCGGCTGCGGCGCAGCGACCTGTTCGCCCGCTGGGGCGGCGAGGAGTTCCTGATCCTGGCCCCCGAGACCACCGAATCGGACGCGGTGGCGCTGGCCGAAACCCTGCGCGCCGCGCTGCACGAGCCCCCCATCCCCGATGGCGGCCCGGTCACCGCCAGCTTCGGGGTGGTCGCCCGCCAGCCCGAGGAAACCCCGGATCAATGGCTGAAGCGGGTGGACGAGCGGATGTATGCCAGCAAGCAGCAGGGCCGCGACCGCGTGAGCGCCGGCGGGAACGCCAGGAGTCCCGATGCGGGTGGCTGAGGGGTCAGCGCCGCTTTCAGCGGGATTCCAGAATGTTGCCCCGATCACCGCGATCCTGCGGGATCAGCGGCGGGTCATTCTCGATGGCGCCCTGGCGACCGAGTTGGAGGCGCGCGGCTGCGATCTGCGCGACCCGCTTTGGTCGGCCAAGGTACTGCTGGAGGCGCCGGAACTCATCCGTCAGGTTCATCTCGACTACTTCCATGCCGGCGCCGATGGCGTCATCACCGCCAGCTACCAGGCCAGCGTCGAAGGTTTCGCCCGCCGGGGGCTGGCCCGCGCCGACGCGCTGGCGCTGATCCAGCGTTCGGTGCATCTGGCCCGCGAGGCCCGCGACCTGTTCTGGGCGGACCCCGCCCATCGCGAAGGTCGCCCGCGCCCCTTCGTCGCCGCCTCGGTCGGTCCCTACGGCGCTTTTTTGGCCGACGGTTCCGAATACCGGGGGGATTACGGGCTCGGCGAGGCCGAATTGATCGAATTCCACCGGCCCCGGTTGGCGGCGCTGCTGGCCGCCGGGCCGGACCTTCTCGCTTGCGAAACCCTGCCCTGCCTGCGCGAAGCCCAGGCGCTCGTCCGGCTGCTGGCCGAATTTCCGGGGGCGAGCGCCTGGATCAGCTTCAGCGCCCGCGACGAGGCCCACACCTGCCACGGCGAGCGGTTGTCCGATTGCGCCGCCGCGCTCGACGCCTGCCCCCAAGTCGTCGCCATCGGCGTGAACTGCACCGCGCCGCGCTATATCCCCGCGCTGATCGACGCCATTCGCGCCGCCACGGACAAGCCCGTCGTGGTATATCCCAATTCCGGCGAAGTCTACGATTCCACCCACCGGGACTGGCGGGGCACGAGCACCGTTGCGGCGTTCGCCGAGCAGGCGCGGGAATGGGCCGCCCACGGCGCTCGTATCATCGGCGGCTGCTGCCGCACCGGCCCGGAACACATTCGCGCCTTGGCCGGTTGGGCGCGACGGGGCGATTTCTGAGCAAACCACTTCCTCATTGCGAGAACACCGGCATGCGTGACACTTTTCCCCTGCTCGTAAAAACCGACTTCCCCGCCGTCCACCGCGACCGCGTCGAAACCGTGCAAGCCAACCTGGGCTACCGGTGCAATCAGTCCTGCACGCACTGCCATGTGGCGGCCGGCCCCCAGCGCAGCGAGGAAATGAACTGGGAGACGATGGATCTGTTGCTGCGGTACATCGCCTCGCGCGGGGTCGAGATTCTGGATCTGACCGGCGGCGCGCCGGAGTTGAATCCCCACTTCCGCACCCTGGTCGTCAGCGCCCGCGGCCGAGGGGTCCGGGTGATCGACCGCTGCAATCTGACCATCCTCAACGAACCCGGCCACGAAAGTTTGGCCGCGTTCCTGGCCGCCCATCGGGTCGAGATCACGGCTTCTCTGCCCTGCTATCTGGAGGAAAACGTGGATCGGCAGCGCGGCAAGGGCGTGTTCGAATCCAGCCTGGCCGGATTGCGGAAACTGAACGCCCTGGGCTATGGCCAGCCCGGCGGCCCGACCTTGAACCTGGTCTACAACCCCGGCGGTCCGGTGCTGCCGCCCGATCAGGTCGGGCTGGAGGCGGCCTACCGGCGGGAGCTGGCGGCGCGTTACGACGTGGTTTTCACGCGTCTGTTCGCGCTGGCCAACATGCCGATCCAGCGCTTTGGCAGCCAATTGATCGCCAAGGGAGCGTTCAGGCCCTACATGAACCTGCTCAAGTCCGCCCACCGGGAAGAGAACCTGGCGGCGGTGATGTGCCGCAGCCTGATTTCGGTGGACTGGCAGGGCTACGTGTACGACTGCGATTTCAATCAAATGCTGCAATTGCCGTTGGGCGCCAGCGGACCGGGGCATACCCATCTGGCCGATCTGCTGGACCGGGATCTTGCGGGCGCCGGCATCCGGGTCGCCGACCATTGCTACGGGTGCACCGCCGGGCAGGGCAGCAGTTGCGGCGGAGCGCTCGAAGGGGCGGTCGCCGTTTGACGCCCGCCGGCGGGCCGGGCTGGTCCCCAACCCCTCTCCCACGGGGAGAGGAGCGTTTTTCTTGCGGGCGCTCAGCCGCTCGCCACCGTGCTTCGGCGCAATCGCCGCCACAGGCCGCCGGCGCTGAAGCATTGCCAGCCCCAGCCCAGCCATTCGAGCAGGGCGAAAGCCAGCCACAGCGCCCAGACCAGCATCAGGCCGCGATACAACAGCAGCGGGGCGGACACCACCGAAGCGGTCGGCGCCGGCCCGGCGATCCGGTCCTGATACCAGTTCAATTGCCAGGCGCTGGACCCGTTACCGGCCACTTGCATGTCGGGTGTTCCCAGCAAGCCCTGTTCGACGGCCCCGAGCAGCGCCGCCAGCGCCGCCAGCGTCAACCCGACCAGCGCCAGTTGCAGCAGGTCGAAACGGAAGGCGCCGATCTCCCGCTCGGCCAGCGCCTTGCGCCGCGCCAGCAGCCACAACCAGCCCGCCACCAGCAGAATCGCCGCGATGTGGCTTTGGCTCAGGCCGACGCCGAGCAAAAACCAGTGATGGGCGCGCAGCGGCGCGCCACTCGTCCGCCCCAGCACGATGGCGCCGATCAGAATCACCGCCAGCACCCCCCAAAACAGCACGGCCGGCCCCATGACGGGGCCGCTGGCCCACAACAGCCAGCGGTCGCCCGGCAGGTGCAGGCTCAGGTTGCCGTTGACGCTGGGACTCCCAAGATCCACCTCGGGCGTGGTGTAGCGCGCGCCGAAATCCCGTTCCTCGCGCCAGTTCAGCACCACCCGTTGGACGCCTGGCGCCAGCGGTAGCACCACCCGCCGGTCCTGCTGCCGCAGCGGCTGGACGGCATCGTTGATGCGAGCCGCAGTCAGCGTCGCGCCAGGCGGCAGGGTCAGCGCGTGGTCGCCGCCACGGCTGGTTCGGATGGTCAAATCCAGCGTCGCCTCGCTCAAGCGCCGGCCGGGATTCAGCCGCAGCTGGCTGCGGTCGATGGTCACGGTGCCGCCGGGCGCTCCCTCCGGCCGGCCGATGGTCAGAGCGACCCGTTCGCCCGGCCACGGTCGCCATTCCGGCGCCCATTGTCCGGCGGTATCGACCCGTCGCACCAGCGGGATGCCGGCGCTTTGCACATGCCAAAGCGGGTTGGCGTGCAGTTGCCAGACTTCCACCAGATTTTCGCGGTCCGTCGCCTGAAGGATCAGCTCGTCGGCACGGTTCAGGGTCGCGGTCCAGCGGACTTCGGTTTGCCCCGGCGGCAGATTGAGTAGCACCCGGTCGTCCCGCGTCCGGATGTCCGGCGTGGTGACGCGCTCGCCGGGCAACAGGGGGATTTCCAGCACCGCCGCCTGATCGGCCTGGCTCAGCCGCCACACCCGGGTCAACATCTGCCAGTCCACATCCAGCACGATATCGCGCTCGACCTGCACGAACGGCGGCATCACGCCGGTTTGCAGCGGCGCGGCGGCATCCTGGCGCGGACGGGCGAGTTGCAACTGGGGATCGACGCGCCCCTCGACGTAGCCTTCCACTTTCCAGCCGCTGGCATTGAGTTCCAGCCGGCCCGGCGGCAGCGGCAGCGGCAGTTGCAGGGTGGCGACCTCCGGCGGCACGGCGGCGGCCACGGTGGCGGTGTGCAGGCCCGGCGGCAGTCGCAGCCATAGCCATTGGTTCGGACCACGAAACAGGGTCGCCGGTTGTCCGTCCAGATCGATGGCGCGCACGATCAGCCCCTCGCGCGGCAGCGGCAGCGGCACGGCGGTATCGGTTTGGGCTTGCAGTGACAGGCGCAGTTGCAGCTCGTTGTTTCTGAGGGTCAGCGCCAGCGCCGACAGGTCGCCGCAGCGCGGGCAGTCCGGTGGCTGGGTCAGGCGTTCGCGCAACTGCTGGAGCAGTGCCGGCGGCGGAAACTCTTGCGCCTGCGCCTGGACCGGCGCTGGAACTCCCAGCAGCGCGGGCAGCAGGGCGACGGCCGCGACCGCGCCCGGCAGCGAGGATCTGTTCTGTTGCCCTGTGTCCGGGGAGGGCGGCGCAGCCGGGGGAACGGCCCGCCGGCCCGTCGTCACCCACGCCCGCGCGACCATCGCCAGCAGCAGGGCCAGGCCGAGCAGCAGTAGCGCCCGCGTCTTCCAGGGCGGCAGCAGCCACAACCTCAGCGGCTCGTCCGCCGCCACCGGTCCACTCCAGCGCAGGGTGACCTGCTGCCAGCGCCAGTCGGGCACGCCGGGGCCGGTTTGCACCTTGACGTCTGCGGTGTAGTACTGTTGGAGTCGTTCGGACAGCTTGCCTTGGGACTGTTGTTGCGGACTCTTCGGCGACTGGAGCCGGTTGTAGGCCGGCGCTTCATCCAGTGCGGCGGACAGCGGCGCGTTGGCTTGCGACAGCAAGTCGGGCAAGAGCGGCGCCGCTCCAGGCTCGAACGGCTCCAATTGCGGATACAGGGCGCCGCGCACCTGCTGGACGGCGAACAGCACGCCGATCGCCAGCAGCGCCAGCAGCGCCAGCCCGCGATAAACCTTGACCAGCGCCTGCACGCGTCCGGGCGGCAGCACTCGCAGCAAGGCCACCGCCGCCAGCACATTCAGCCAGACGTACAGCGGCGCATTGGGTTCGTGGTCGCTCAGCGTCATGCCGGCCAGCGCCACGATCCCCCATGGCCAGCCCCACAGCTTGGCGAAGCCGAGGGCGACCACCAGGACGATGAATAGATCGAGCAGGTTCCACGCAGAGAGCCAGGCGTTGCCGGTACTGTCCGGTCCATCCGCCGCCAGCAGCCGCCAGCCCGGCGGCAGGTTGAGCGTGGCGTCGATGCGTCGCGGGGCGATGCGCCAGCCGACCGCCGGCAGTTTTTCGATGTCGGCCGGTTCCAGCCGGCTATCGGCGACCAGGTGCAGATCGTTCAGTTGCCGGATCTCCACGCCGGCCACCGCCGAACCCGGCAGCCGGGTGATGAACTGGTCCTCGCCGCCGATGTCCACCCGGCCGAGTTGCAGTTCGGGCGCTGCTTCCAGCCGGGTGGCGTCGAGGCTGCCGCTCAGCCGGTCCCGCACGGTGTAGCCGCCGCCGGCGAAGTCGAGCCAGAGCGTGCGTTCCAGGTTCAGCCGCGCCGGGGCGGGTTCGGCTTCGCCGCGCTGGCGGACCTGAAAGTGCAACGCCTCGCCGGGTTGCAGCAGGTAAGCCGGCCACCGCCGCCAGCTTTCGGGCAGATTCGTCTGCGCCGGATCGAGCGCCGCCGCGCCTTCCACCTGGACCTGCCGCAGGGTGTTTTGCGCCTGGAAACTCCAGATTTCCTGTTGGGGCCAGGGTGTCGGGACGGCGGGCAGCGCCAGTGCGTCCAACGGTCCGCGATGGCGGGCGTTCAGCGTCAGGGTCCAGTTTCCCGGCCGCAGTTGCACCCGCAGCCGACCATCGGCCTCCAGCCGGGCGGGCAGGGGGCTGTCCAGGGCCAGCGGCGAAAAATCCGGTGGCAGCACCGGGCCGAGCCATTCCTCCCGCGTCTGGCCGGAGACTCGCAGCTCCAATCGGGTCGAGACCGTGAAGGGAATGCCATCGGTCAGCAGGCGGAACACCTGCAGGTCGAGCGCATCCTGCGGGGCTGGCGCGGCCGGTTGCTGGCGCAGCCGCAATACGCCGCCGTCCTCCAGTCGGGACACCGCCACCGGTTGACCGTTGACCCGCAGGTCGAGCAGCGCGTTGTCGGGGGGAATACGGATCGAGTCGGGCAGCGCGCTCCAGTAGAACCGTCCGGTTAGTTCGTGCTCGCCGGATGGAGCCTTCAGCGCCGGCCGACCCTCCCGTTCCAGCACCGGGACCGCTCGACCGTCCAGGCGCACGTCCTGCGGCCAGTAGCCCCGGTCACCGGGCAGGGTCAGCCAGCCATCGGTATCATTGTAGGCTTTCTGGCTGAATTCGCCGCCCCGGGCGTCGAGGTTGAGGCTCAGCGCCGACAGCCAGACGCACTGGTAGCGGTCGGTCTGGTTGTAGTACACCGGACAGCGCCGGTTCGGCGAATCCGACAGCACCCAATCCATCCAGGGCTGCAAGGAGGCCGGAATCTGGGTCAGCACCTCCGGGGGAATGGACGCCGCCCAGGGCGCGGTGGGGTGCAACCCGAGCAGCAAGACGAGCAGGAGCCGGAGTTTTCGGGCGGGCAGGGAGCCGGTGCGCATGGTGGTTTTCCTCGCGGCGCCGCAACCGCGCCGGAGGATCGGGCGGATGGCGCCTTCGCCCTAGTATAGCCAGAGCGATCGAGCCGGCGGAAACCGGAGTTGGGGCATGACGGAGGGGGAGCATTTCAAGCCCCCCCGAACGACTATGACGTTTCCGAATCGGTTGTTAAATTTCCCCTCCTCGGGCCAGGAGGGGTCGCGCGCAGCGCCGGGGTGGTTCGATACGGTGATTCCACGAGTCGGGCAGACGCGCTATATCTTATGCCCGCTGGAGCACGCTCATGGCCTTTGCGGCGTCCGCCGCAGAATCCAGGCCGATGTACAGGATGAAGCGGGTTCCGAGCACGGCCGCCGAAAAACCGCGCAGGTTGATGCCCGCCGCCGCCAGCTTGAGGGCTAGCGCGGCGGCGATGCCCGACTGGTTTTCGCCTTCGACGCGCACCGAATGCACCCGCGTGGTCACGTTGAAGCCCAGGGTGGCGGCGGCTTCGAGTTCGGCGTCGCCATTTAAGGGAGTGACATAGACGACCGACTTGCCGGCTTGATCCGGCTCCCGTCGGGCGAGGATGAAGTTGAGGTCGGCGCCGGCTTCTCGCAAGCCGGTCAGGACATTGGCTAAACCGCCGGGCTTGTCTTCGATGCCGGCAGCCCATACTTCGACGCGCTCGATGATCAGTTCCATGAGATTTCTCCTTTGGCTCAGAGGGGTGTAACTGATTTCCGTTGTATCCCGCGACGCCGAAATTCAGGATAAGGGTCCGGGGCGGCACAGCGTCCGAACGGTTTGACTGGGTCGCGGAACCCTCCGAATCCTTGCGATCCGGATAAAAAAAGTGTAGCTCAAAACCGGGTTTTTATTGCTCCAGACCATTCGCCTTCGTCCCGCCATGAAGATTTTCCCGTCACCGGTGGCGCGCAGGGACGTCATCGCGCCACGCTCGATCCCGGCCTATCCGCAAGGACAGCGGCCAGATCACCCGCCGCCGGGTCGATGGATCGCCCCACAACGGCGCGAGATCCGTCGCCAGTCCGTCCACCGGGTCCGTGCCGCGTTCGGCGAGGTAGCGCCCCGTCGCCGACCAGCTTCGCAAATAGCCGAGCAATTCCGGCAAGCTCCAGGTCGCGGTCATGCGGAATTCCGGCGTCGGGATTTCGTGGAACGGGAACGGCAAGGTCTGGTAGCCGCTCTCGACATGCCGGCGCTCGGGCGGCCAATAGGGTCCCACCGTCTCCCGATAGAAGGTCCGCACGCAGGCATCGACGCGAGCTTCGTCCATCGTCTGTGCGCCGTAGGTCCACGCCGCCAGAATTCCGCCAGGCTTCAGGACTCGACGCGCTTCCGCATAGAAACGGTCGAGGTCGAACCAGTGCAGGGCTTGCGCCACCGTGATGAGGTCCACCGCCGCTTCGGGCAGGCCCGACGCCTCGGCGGGCGCGACCCGGTATTCGACGTTCGGATGGGGCAGCGCCGCGTCGATTTGCGCCCGGCTGGCGTCGGTGGCGATTACGCGCGCGAAGTGTCGGACCAGATCGAGCGTAGCTTGCCCGTTGCCCGCCGCGCAGTCCCACGCCAGATCCCGATCGGGCGCAACGGTGGCCAGCCAGGTAAACAGCGCTTCCGGGTAGGTGGGGCGAAAGCGGGCGTAATGGGCGGCTACGGGCGTGAAATGATCGCTGAACGAGGGATTCATGGTTACCTGCACGGCTGTTGCGAGGGTTGACGCGGCTGGCGCGGCCCGCGCCGGGAGCCGCGCCAGCGCGGCTACGGTTTGACGAAGGTGACGCCGGTCGGCCCCGTGCCCGCTTCCTGATAGAGCACCTCGCCGTCTTTCGCCCAAAGATAATGCGGGACGCCCGCCGGCGCCACGTAAACCCCGCCGGTCGGCACGGCGACGACCCGTGATTCCGCGAAGGTCTCGCCGAATCCGACGTAGAGCGTTCCCGCCAGCACCGTGCTGCTGCGTTCGTCGGGGTGGGTGTGGGGCGGAATTCGGGCGTCGGCGGCGAGTTTGACCCGCACCAGATAGGGCGTTGGCTGGCTGGGATTCCCGAGGATCTGAGCCGCTTGCACGCCCGGCAACCCCGGCGGGCTAACCAACGGGATGCGGTCGGGTCGCAGGGGGGTGGGCGCGAGATCCCGCGCGAGGACGCCAGTCGAACTCAGGAAGAGCGCAATCGCGCATGTGATCGTAAGTTTTTTCATCGGATTCTCCACGAAAATCCCCGGACTTCAGAGACTGTACGAAAACGCTTCTTAGACCCGAGCTTCGGTCACCAGCCGCCGCCGCGAACCGACCAGCCACAGGGCCAGTCCGATGACCGCGATGGGGTAAACCGCCGAGAGCGGATAGAGCTGCTCCAGGGACAACCAGTCCCGCGATGAACCGATCACGAACGAACCCAGCCCGACGCCCGCCATCAGCGCGGCGATGAGCATGGACGACACCCAGGCCACATGCTCGGGAAACCGCTCGGAGGCCAGGGTGATCGTCAGTGGGAAAAAGGCCGAGCACGCCAATCCCGCCAGCGCGAATAGCCCCAGACCCAACGCGGGCGTGGATGCGGCGGGCAGCAGCAGAAAGGCCGCGATCATCAACACCGGCAACGCCAGCCAGATCGTCAACGGCGCGATTCGAATCACCAGCAGCGCCACCAGCGAGCGACCGGCCACCATCGCGCCCCAGAACACCGACAGGGCCAGCGCCGCCACGCCCGCCGGCAACGCCTTGGCCTCGCGCAGGTAAATGACCGCCCAATTGCTGAAAGTGCCCTCGGCAAAAGCGTACAGCACCGCGATGGCGGCCAGCGTCCAGAACGGGCCGGAACTCAGCGGTGGATTCGTGTCGACGCGGTGCGCTGAGTCGCTTTCAGCCGCTTGCGGTAGGCGAACGGTCGCGGCGACCAGTGCCAGGAACACGCTCAGACCCAGCAGCGACAAAGGAAATCCGATCCACCAGCCGGCCCGGTCAAAACCGTCGGCCAGGAGCGGTCCCACCATCAAGCCCAGTCCCAACAAGGTATGCAAGGCCACCACGGCGGCCGGCGCCCGCCGGGGAAAGAATCGGGGCGGATAGCTGTTCAGCGGTGCGCCACCCAACCCGAAACTCCATCCCAGTAGTGCTGTTCCAACCAGAATGGTCGGGAACGCCAGCGCCGGCATGACCCAGAGGCTCGCCGCCAGCGCCAGTTGCGACAGCCCGTTACCCGCCGCCGCCAGCCAGAGCAGCGGTTGCAATCCCAACCGGCGGGCCAGCGTCCCGCCGGCCACCGCGCCCAGTATCGCCAGCGCGACTTGCGGCAAAAAGATGGCGCCGTACTGGGCGTCGGAGAAACCGTGCATCTGTTTCAGCACGGCGCTGCTGGCGGGGAAGCTGACCAGGGTCAGCCCTTGCAGAAAGGCGATGAGATAAACCGCGAGCACCGCCGGCCCATTCGGTGAAGACATTGGCTCGACCATTGGAATGCTCCTTATTCGCGACCGCCGGTGATCAACCGGGTGCCGCGCTTGTAGGTGAGATAGGCCCAAAACCACTCGATGGCCACCGACAGTCGTTTACGCGTGTCCACCAGGAAGAACACATGGGCGACACCCCACAACCACCAGGCCAGCGCGCCGCTGAAGCGAATCCAGCCGAAATCCACCACCGCCGCCTGCCGGCCGATGGTGGCCAGATTGCCCAGATGCCAGTAGCGGAACGGCGGCAAGCCGGGGCGCCCTTCGAGACGGGCTTTGATGGCGTGAGCGACGTAGGCGCCCTGCTGCTTGGCCGCCGGCGCCAGACCGGGGACCGGTTGGCCATTCCAGGCCTCGCTCAGCGCGGTGTCGCCGACGGCGAACACGTTGGGCAAACCCGGCACGGTCAGATCCGGCCCGACCTTGAGACGGCCCGCCGGGTCGGCCTCGGTCTGGAGCCATTGCGCCGCCGGCGAGGCCATCACTCCGGCGGCCCAGAACACGGTACGGGAACCGATCCGCTGGCCGGATATGAGAACGCCTTCCGCGTCCACCTGCTCCACCCGGCTCTTGGTCAACACGTCCACGCCCAAGGACCGCAACGATTGCGCCGATACGTCCGAAAGTGATTCGGGGAACGCTGGCAACAGGCGCGGCGCCGACTGCACCAGCAGCACCCGCGCCTGGGCCGGGTCGATGTTGCGGAACTCCCCGGTCAGACCGTGTTGGGCCAGTTCGGCAATCGCTCCAGCCAATTCCACCCCGGTGGGGCCACCGCCGACGATGACGAAGGTCAGCAGCCGTTGCCGCTCTTCGGGATCGGCGCAGTTCTCCGCCTGCTCGAAGGCCAGCAACAAGCGGCGGCGAATCGCCGTGGCGTCATCGATGCGCTTCAGACCCGGCGCGTAAGGTTCCCAGTCGTCGCGGCCGAAGTAGCTGTGCCGGGCGCCGGTCGCCAGCACCAGATAGTCATAATTAATGCGCGCGCCATCGCTCAGCAGCACTTGGCGGTTGGCGGCGTGCACCCCCGTCACTTCGCCCAACAACACCCGCACGTTGTGCTGGTCGCGGAACAGTGCCCGGATCGGAGTGGCAACATCGGCCGGCGACAGGCTGGCGGTGGCGACCTGGTACAACAACGGCTGAAACAGGTGATAGTTGCGCTTGTCGATAATCGTGACCCGGCAGGCAGCCCGCCGCAAGCCGTGCGCCGCTTTTAACCCACCGAAGCCGGCGCCGACGATGACGACATGCGACGCATCCGCCAAGGCCGCGTCGGACCAGCTTGCCAACGGCGGAAACCAGCGGGCGAGTTGCCGCTTCACCACGGCGTCGGCGGCGATCGGACCCGGTCCGCGCAAGGCGATCAATCCAAGGAAGAAGAACCCGTACAGCCGGTCGATATTTTGCAGTTCGTTCGCGCTCATAAAGCCGGCGCCGAGCAGAGCCAGCGCCGCGCCGATGGCGGCCAATCGAGTCGCCAGCCCCAGCGCCAGCAGGGGACTGACGAAACCCAACACCGCCTCCAGGAACGAACGCCCCAGCAGGACCGGCGCGAACCACCAACTGGCCAGCCACAGGCGCAGCCCGAGTTGATAGACCGGGCCCAGGTAACGAGTGAGCGCGGCGTATAGTCGGCCCAGCGGCTTGACCAGCGGTAGGGCCGAGGCGGCCAGACCTGGAGCGAACAGACGATCCAGGGAGAGTGGTCCCGCGCCCATCACCAGGTACCAGCCGAACAGCGCCGCCCAATACAGATTCAGATCCAGCGCCCGGTATTCGAAATGAATGACCAGGGACAGGATCAGTAGCGGGATGGCGGCTAACCGGGTGGCCAGTCCCAGCGCCAGCAGCATCGAGCCCAACACCTCGACGGCGACGCCCAGCGTGGCCGCCGTCACCGGGTCCAGCCAGGGCACCGGATACTCATAGGTGGCGAGCGTCAGCGCATTGTCCCAGTTGGCCAGTTTGAGAACGCCGGACACCCAGAATGCCTGCGCCAGCCACAAGCGGATCGCCAGGTCCAGAAACGGGTAGAGCGTGACCTCGGCGACGCGCAGCGCCTCCTCGGTGTGTTTGAGGAGCGCCGCGATGAGATTGGCCCGCCGATGACGGACGGCGGCAACGGTTGCGGTGAGCATGGCTTAGCCCTCCACCGTGCTTGCGACCGGCGTCGCCCTCACCCCCAAGCCCTCTCCCACAGGGAGAGAGGGGCGATGCTGAGTGGCCATTTTTTGGCTCCAATAGGCCGGGATGTCGCGCCGGTAGCGGCGCATTACCAAATTGGCCAGCAGGCCGGTCCAGCCGGTCTGATGAGCGGCGCCCAGTCCCTGGCCGGTGTCGCCGTGGAAATATTCGTAGAATTGCAGCAAATCCCGCCAGTGCGGATCGTGCTGGAACGGACTATCCGCCGGGAATGCCGGGATGCGGTCCTGCCCATCGCGACGGTAGAGGCCCACCAGTCGCTCGGCGATCAGGGTGGCGATTTCCTTCAGATTCAATTCGCGGTTGCCCAGGCTGGGCACGGCGATGGTGAAATTGTCGCCGAGAAAGCGGTGGAACTTCTCCAGCGCCTGAACCAGGGTGTAGTTGGTCGGTAGCCAGATCGGGCCGCGCCAGTTGGAATTGCCACCGAACAGACCGGAATTGGACTCGCCGGGCACGTACTCGATCAGCGCCTCGCCGATGCCGGGTAGCGTGCCCAAATGTTGGTGGGTGGCGTGCAGACGGCTGACGCTGCGGATACCGTGCGGCGACAGGAATTCCTCCTCTCGCAGCAACCGCTTCAGAATGCGTGGCAGCATCCGATGGGTGACCAGCGACAGCAGATGCTCGCCCCGGTCGTTTTCCCAGTCCGGGCAATTGCAGATGATGCTGCCGTCGAACACGCCGTGGCGATGCTGGCGGAGTATTTCGCGGAAGCGGGGCACCCGGGCCAGCAAGCGTTGATCCACCACCTCGCAGGCAAACAGCGGAATCAACCCGACCCAGGAGTACACATCGACTCGATGGTGCTGACCGTCCGGGGTGGTAATCAGATCTTTAAAGAACCCGGCTTCCTGATCCCACAGTGGGATTTCGTGGCCGGCATGGCCGGCGATGGTATTGGCGATGGCCAGGAATTGTTGATAAATCTGAATCGAGATACTTTCGTATTCCCGATCCTCGGCCGCCAGCTCCAGCGCGATGATCGTCATGTTCAGGGCGAACATCGCCATCCATCCGGTAGCGTCGGCCTGCTTGAGGGTGAAGCCGGTTGGCAGCGGATGGGAACGGTCGAACACCGAAATATTGTCCAGCCCGAGAAAGCCGCCCTCGAACACGTTGTTGCCCTCGCTGTCCTTGCGGTTGATCCACCAGGCATAGTTCAGCAGCAGCTTGTGAAACACCCGCTCCAGGAAATGCAGATCGCCGCGCCCACGCTGCACCCGTTCCGCCCGGAACACCTTCAGCGCGCCCATCGCATGCACCGGCGGATTCACGTCGCCGAACGCCCATTCGTAGGCGGGAATCTGGCCGTTAGGGTGAAAGTAATTTTCTTTCAACACCAGCTCGATCTGGTCCTTGGCGAAGTCGACGTCCACCAGCGACAGTGCCGCGCAGTGATAAGCCAGATCCCAGGCCGCGAACCAGGGATACTCCCACTTGTCGGGCATGGAGATGATGTCGGCGGCCTTGAGATGCCGCCAGGTGCGATTGCGGCCCCGCTTGCGACTGTCGGGCGGTGGGAAGTGGTCGCCGTCCAGCCAGCGGGCCACGTCGTAATGAAAGAACTGTTTGCTCCAGATCATGCCCGCCGCCGCCTGGCGCAGGATCCGCCAATCCTCGTCGGTGGCTTCGGGCAACAAGTCGCCGTAGAACTGATCCGCTTCGGACTGGCGGGCGGCAAATACGGTTGGACTGTCGGCGAAGGGTTGGGCCAGCGGTGCGGCGCTCAGTACCAGGTTCACTTCCGCCCGCTGGCCGGTTGCCACGATCAGGATTTGCCGCGCGGCAAATTTGGTGCCTTCCAGCGCTGGATTGACCGCACTCTGCTGGTCGTTCACCACGCGGCGGTGAAAGCTGTCCTTGACGTAAGGCGTGGCGTTGGCCAGTCCCCACAATCGCTCGGTGTTGTGCTCGTTCTCGGTGTACAGCGGTTCGGCGGACTGCTGGCCGTACAGGTGATAACGACCCAGGATCGGATGCTCGGCGCGCACCGCCCAGGCCGCGCCGGTCGGCGCCGGGATGGCGCGCAGCACCGGCTTGACCGGTATCGGGCTGGATGGTTCGACCGGATCGCCCCGCAGTTCCGCCAATTCCCGTTCCTTCTGCGCGTCGCCCCAGGCCCAGGTGTTGCGGAACCAGAGTTGCGGCAGCAGGTGCAAGGTCGCTTCCTCGGGTCCACGGTTGGTGACGGTGATGCGAATATGCAACTCGTCGGGGCCGGCCTTGGCGTAGCGCACGTCCACGTCCCAATAGCGGTTGTCGTTGAAAACGCCGGTGTCCAGCAGGCCGAACGGCGGATCCTGACGGCTCCGACGACGGTTTTCCTCGACCAGCCGGCCGTAGGGATATTCGGCCTGGGGATATTTGTACAGGTAGTGCAAATAGCTGTGGCTGGGCGTGGCGTCCAAATAAAAGTAATACTCCTTGACATCTTCGCCGTGATTGCCCTGATTACCGGTCAGGCCGAACGCCCGTTCCTTCAGGATCGGGTCGCGGCCGTTCCACAGGGCGAGGGCGAAGCACAACCGCTGTTGCTCGTCGCAAATGCCGCCCAGGCCGTCCTCGTTCCAGCGATAGACCCGCGAACGGGCTTGGTCGTGGTCGAGGTGCTCCCAAGCTTCGCCGTGGGGGCTGTAGTCTTCCCGCACCGTGCCCCAGGCCCGTTCCGCCAGATACGGACCCCACAGCCGCCAGTTTTCCTGACCCGCGTGTTGCCGTTCCAGGCGCAGACGTTCGGGATTGTCGATGGGAATCATGGCCTTCATGAGGGTTTCTCCAGGATAAGGGTTGCGAGTGGCGAGGGATCGTTCGTGACCGACGAGCCATTACGCCATTTCTGGGGAAAATTCCTTGCCAGAGAATGAAATAGCTCCATCGATCAAGTGCTCATCACTCGACGTAGCAACACTTATGCCATTGGAGAAATTTAAAAAAACCTTTGATAATTAAAAAGATAAATCTGGATTGCCGAACATTGGCCGAGGACCGGGCCGCGAAATATCGTAGGACCGCTAAATGCGGTGGTTTTGGCTTTGAAGTGGGTGTGGAGGTTTCGGCTTGCGTTTGGTCCGCGATTATTCCTGAAAAGCGGCCAAACTCCGCTGCTCTGCCGGCGAAGGCTATACTTGTGACAGCAGTCCAGGCAAAGGCGCGGCCACTGGTGAGAATGCGGGCGCTGCCCGAGGACGGCGAGCAGGGTGCGGGTTTCAGGGTCGGAAGGCTTACGACGTTATGCCGCTGATAAAGTCCAGTTAGATCAAATAGTTCCTGTCAACTATAGCAGATGATGGTAGATAGGCGGAAACTGCATAATCACTTGTTGTCGCGGACGCGACAACGGGGCGGCGGATTCCCATCCGCGGCTTGCGCGGCGCTTCGCGCCGCACAACCACGCGGATCAACCTGACATCGCCCGTCCAAAATTGCATTTTGTCCGGGCGCGCAGGTTATCCGCCGCCCCGTTATGCCTCATAGGAGGGATCATTGTACAGGACAAAAATAACTTACTGAAAATTAAGATAAAAGATAACAG
>JAPUDV010000055.1:0-115698 GCA_027492875.1 Candidatus Competibacteraceae bacterium
GTGATCGAGTCGCCGGTATGCACGCCCATCGGATCGAGGTTCTCGATCGAGCAGATGATGATGCAGTTATCGGCGTGGTCGCGAACCACCTCCATCTCAAATTCCTTCCAGCCCAATACCGATTCCTCCAGCAAAACTTCGCTGGTCGGCGATAAATCCAGGCCGCGTTCGAGAATCTCAACCAGTTCCTCACGGTTGTAGGCGATGCCGCCGCCACTGCCGCCCAAAGTAAAGGAAGGACGGAGGATCGTTGGGAAGCCGATTTCGTGATGCTGGGCCAGTGCCTCCTCCAGAGTATGGGCGACCACCGAACGTGGGGTGGCCAGTCCGATTTCGTGCATCGCCTGGCGGAAGTGCTCGCGGTCCTCGGCCATGTCGATGGCGTCGGGAGAGGCGCCAATCATTTCCACGCCATATTGTTCCAACACGCCGTGGCGAACCAGGTCGAGCGCGCAATTCAGCGCGGTTTGGCCGCCCATGGTCGGTAGCACGGCGTCCGGATGCTCGCGGGCGATGATATGGCTGACCGTCCGCCAATGAATCGGCTCGATGTACACGGCGTCGGCCATGTTGGGGTCGGTCATGATGGTGGCGGGGTTGGAGTTGACCAGGATGACCCGGTAACCTTCCTCCCGCAGCGCCTTGCAGGCTTGGGCGCCCGAGTAATCGAACTCGCAGGCTTGACCGATCACGATGGGACCGGCGCCGATGATCAGGATGCTGTGCAAATCGGTGCGCTTGGGCATGGCTCAGGTATCGGGTGTCGGGTGTTGGACGCGGACAACGAGGTACGGGCAGTAGCGGGAGAGCGTTTGGCGCTTCGGCTCATGCACTGGGCCGGCTCGCCGCCATCAGATCGATGAATCGGTCGAACAGCGGTGCCACGTCGTGCGGACCAGGGCTGGCTTCCGGGTGGCCCTGGAAGCTAAAGGCCGGGCGGTCGGTGCGGGCGAGGCCCTGCAGCGATCCGTCGAACAGCGAGCGGTGAGTCGCGCGCAAGTTGGCCGGCAGCGTGGTTTCGTCCACCGCAAAACCGTGATTCTGGCTGCTGATCATTACGTGGCCGCTATCGAGATCCAGTACCGGATGGTTGCCACCGTGGTGGCCGAACTTCATCTTGACGGTGCGCGCGCCGCTGGCTAGCCCCAGCAACTGATGGCCGAGGCAGATTCCGAACAACGGAACCCCGGTATCCAGCAACTCGCGGATGGCGGCGATGGCGTAATCACACGGTTCGGGGTCGCCGGGGCCGTTGGACAGGAACACGCCAGAGGGATTCAGGCGCATCACCTCGGCGGCCGGCATCCGCGCCGGCACCACGGTGATCCGACAACCGCGGTCGGCCAGCATCCGCAGGATGTTGCGCTTGACGCCGTAATCGTAGGCGACGATGTGGTTGCGGGTGGCATGCACGGTTGGGAAATCGTTGTCGGCCAGCCGCCAGATTCCCTCTTGCCATTCGTAGGGCGCGTCGGCGCTGACCACTTGGGCCAAGTCCATGCCCTTCAACCCGGGAAACTCGCAAGCCAGGCGCAGCGCCAGGTCCGCGTCGGGGGAATCGCCTGCAATCAGGCAGCCGTTTTGTGCGCCCTTTTCCCGCAGCAGACGGGTCAATCGGCGGGTGTCGATGTCGGCGATGGCGACTACGCCGCGTTCGCGCAGGTAGCTTTCCAGCGGTTGTTGACTGCGCCAGTTGCTGGTAACGCGCGGACAATCCCGCACCACCAGGCCGCTGGCGTGGATTTGGCCCGCCTCCTCGTCGCCACGGTTGGTGCCGACATTACCGATGTGGGGATAGGTCAGGGTCACGATCTGCCGGCAGTAGGAAGGGTCGGTTAGAATTTCCTGATAGCCGGTGATCGAGGTATTGAAAACAACTTCGCCTTGGGCGTGGCCATCGGCGCCGATGGATTCGCCCCGGAACAGGCTGCCGTCTTCCAGGGCTAGAAGCGCGGATTTCCTCAAGGGAGCCTCCAGAATGGACACACAGAAAGGGAGCGGCGCGGGGACCGCTCCCATGATACGATGCAAGAAGGGTTGGTTGTCTAGGTGGGTGTGGAGTCTACCAAATCATGCCGCGCGGCTCTAGAGAAGAGAGCGGGCTGCCGGCGGTCGGCGGCTTCATCAGCGCAGCCCGAGCACATCCTGCATGTCGTACAGGCCGGGTGGGCGGCCTGCCAGCCAGGCGGCCGCGCGCGCCGCGCCCTTGGCGAACGTCATCCGGCTGGAGGCGCGGTGAGTGATTTCGATGCGCTCGCCGTCGTCGGCAAACAAGACGGTATGATCGCCGACGATGTCGCCGGCGCGGAGGGTGGCGAAGCCGATGGTGCTGCGGGCGCGCTCGCCGGTGACACCTTCCCGGCCATACACCGCGCATTGCGCTAGGTCGCGGCCGAGTATCCCGGCGACCACCTGCCCCATCGCCAGCGCCGTGCCGGAAGGGGCATCCACCTTATGGCGATGGTGGGCTTCGAGAATTTCGATGTCGACGCTGTCGCCCAAGGTTCGCGCCGCCAGTTCCAGCAGCTTGAAGCAGAGGTTGACTCCGACGCTCATGTTGGGCGCGAACACGATGGGAATTTGTGCCGCGCTGGCGGCGACTTCCGCCTTTTGTTCCGCCGACAGACCGGTGGTGCCGATCACCATCGCCTTGCCTGCAGACCGGCACAGCGCGAGATGGGCAAGGGTCGCCGCCGGTCGGGTGAAATCGATCAGCAGGTCAAAGCGGTCGACCTGCGCTGCCAGTTCGGCGGTGATGGGGATGCCCAGCCGGCCGATGCCGGCGACCTCGCCCGCGTCAACGCCGATAAACGGGCTATCG
The DNA here is from genome assembly GCA_027492875.1 of Candidatus Competibacteraceae bacterium. Taxonomy (GTDB): domain Bacteria; phylum Pseudomonadota; class Gammaproteobacteria; order Competibacterales; family Competibacteraceae; genus Competibacter. The sequence continues at coordinate 2,822 of JAPUDV010000055.1, forward strand.
GGGTGTTCGGAAGCCACGGAGCAGCGCAGGTTTTCAACCCGGCCGCATGCGTCGAGCAACTGTCGCCCCATGCGGCCGGCGGTGCCGGTGATCGCGACATGAATCATGGCAGGCGTTCTCTTGTGGGATGGTCAGACGCTACCGACAACGGATCGAAGACGGCCTTGAGGCATTACCGCGATGGAATATCCGCAGAAGCCCCAATAATTAAGGAAAAGGGTTACGCGTTGCGACGTAACCCTGTGATTTTGGAGCGGGTGATGGGAATCGAACCCACACCATCAGCTTGGGAAGCTGAGGTTCTACCATTGAACTACACCCGCCGCATGATCTCGCCTTTTCCTGCCCGCACCCAGCCAAGCTGATGGCTCGAAAATCATAGAGACAAAGTGGATGGCTTGCAAGAGGGATAAAGCCCAACCACTCGTCGGGCGCTATCTGCGAAAGCTATTCAGGGATTCGGAAAACTTCGATATCATCCAACTGTTTCAGCCAGCCCGGCCTTTTACCACGCCCGGTCCAAGTTTGCTCGGGGTTGTTGGGATTGCGGTATTTAGGTTTACCCGGCGATCTCTTCCGACGGCCCGAATAGTTGATCACTTCTTCCGGCGTCATATCGTATTGATCGGCCATCTTGAACATTTGATCGCGAAGGGCCTCGATTTCACCGTCCTTTTTTTGTTCGATGGTATCCTCGGCTGTCTGGATCAACTGCTTGAGTTGCTCGACGGAATAGGAATGAATGAGGTTTTCGATGTTGTCGCTCATGGGTTCTCGTTTACCGTTGTCGATGTTTGCTGTTATGGAGTCCTTGATTTCGGACCGTGTGATTATTGTAAAGCATTTTTTTTTATGACTGCAATGACTTTGATTCTTTGATATACGGTTTGGCAAGGCAATGCAAGGTAATCTTTCAGATAATTGGCCACTCTCGTGATTAAAGGTTCCGAATACCGCCATAGCGTGGATCGAAAGCCCAATGAGTTCTGACGATACCGCAAAGTTTTTTTCGTCGATCATCCCCGCCATGGGTGATTTGAATGCCCGCGAATCTGTCGTGCCACAGCGGATTCGCAGCTTTGTCCGGCGCGAGGGCCGGATGACGCGCGCCCAGCGACGGGCGCTGGCGGAATGCTGGGCGCGGTTCGGGGTTGATGCTGGCACGGTGCTGGAACCGGAACAGCTGTTTGACCGCCGCGCGCCGTTGGTGTTGGAGATTGGTTTCGGCGATGGCGAGTCCTTGGTCGCCATGGCGACAACCCATCCCGAAATGGACTATCTCGGGGTCGAGGTTCATCGTCCGGGTATCGGACATGCGTTGCTGCGCGCCGAGACGCTGGACCTGAGCAATCTTCGGATCGCGTGCGCCGACGCTGTCGAGGTGTTGCGGCAACTGCCGGATGAAAGCCTGGAGCGCATTCAAATTTTCTTTCCCGATCCATGGCCCAAGACGCGGCACCACAAGCGTCGTCTAATCCAGCCGCCGTTCATTACACTGCTGGTCCCCAAGCTCGCGCGGGCCGGGCAACTGCATGTGGCCACTGATTGCGAGGACTATGCCCGTTCGATTCTGAATGTGTTGCGCGCCGCTCCAGAATTGGTAAATGCGGCGGATGGCAATGAGTTTGCACCGCGCCCGGCATACCGGCCCTTGACTCGATTCGAACAGCGCGGCCGGCGTTTGGGGCATGAGGTTTGGGAGGTGCTGTTTGCTCGGTCCCAGCCAAGACCATAAACCGGCGCGGCTGCCGGGTGGCGGCAACAGTGGCTTGTGCTCGGGTTTCGTCGCCGGCCGAGCCCGACCCCGCCGAGAATTTCCAGCCAAGCTCTAGCCGGTTGTCCGATCTTTGCCCAAAATACAAGTAGGGTGCTGCTAAACGCAAACTTGGTGATGGAATTTTGCCGCTGGAAGCCTCGGGCGGCCTGGCCCAAACTCAAAATAGAAATGGAGTTAACTACATGGTTTTAGAATTAATTTTTAATGTGTTTTGGGTTTGGCGACCGCGTTTCTGGATACTGGGCGCCGCCTTGTGGGTGGTGGGACCGCTGTCGGCTCAGGAAGCCTCATTCTCTTCGTCCGCTCCCGAGGTGGCTGCGCGGGCGGCGGTGCTGATGAACCCCGTGACCGGTGAAGTGCTGTTCGCTAAGGAGCCGCACCTGCGTCTGCCGCCAGCTAGCACCACCAAGGTGTTGACCGCGCTGGTGGCGTTGGATCGGCTCGATCCGAACGCGCGGCTTCCCGTCAGCGCCCAGGCTGCCAGCACCGCGCCGAGTCGCATCGGCCTGCGGGCCGGCGAAGTGGTCTCGACGCAGGATCTGATGTATGGCTTACTGCTGAAATCGGGCAACGACGCCGCCGAGACCCTGGCCGAGGCGGTGGGGGGTTCGGTCTACCAGTTTGCCGGCTTGATGAATGCCAAGGCCGGGCAGATCGGGGCGCGCGACAGTCATTTCACGAATCCGCACGGGTTACCCGACGACGATCACTACACCACCGTATATGACTTGGCGTTGATTTTCCGTCAAGCGATGCACTATCCGATGTTTGCGGACATCGTGCGCACTCGCAGCGCCGCCTTGCGCATCGAGTCGGGGCAAGAAGGCCTGCGCGGCGACTGGCGGATGGTGCCGGTACACAACACTAACCGCCTGCTGGCGTCTTACGAGGGCGTGCGTGGTGGTAAGACCGGCTTTACTTTCAAAGCCCGGCATTGCTTTGTCGGCGAGGCGGATCGGGGCGGCATCCCGTTGATTGTGGCGATTTTCAACAGCCCTAGCCGGGGCACGCTGTGGCAGGATGCCCGCAACCTGCTTGATTATGGGTTTGCCCGGTATGGTTTGGCGCCGCCGCCGCCCGTGCAGGCGGAGCCGCCGGTCATGATCCGCCATATGCCGGCGATTACGCCGGTGGTGGCTCACGCGGCGGTGGTTCGGCCGGCGCTGGCGGGCAAGCGGGGGCATGCGGCCACCCGTCACAAGGTGGCGGCGTCCAAGGCCACGTCCGCCCGGACGCAAGCCGCTAGGGCGAAACCGGCCGCGAAGGTGGCGGCCAGGCCGGTATCCGGCAAGGCGCTGGCCCGGGGGAATCCAGGGAAAAAACCGGCGACCGCTGTCGCGGTCAAGCCCGACAAGCGGGTCACCAAGGTGGCCACCGTTCCTGCCGAATCCGGCAGCAAGCCGCAGAAGAACGCCAAGCGGCGGATTTGAAGCGGATTTTTTCCATCGGTGGCCGGGCGACGGGCAGGCTGATAAAAAAGGCGATTCGAAGATCGCCTTTTTTGATTCGAGCTTTTGAGGATTTAGCTTACTGACGCTTTTGCAACGGTATCACGTCGCGGCGGGTTTCTCCGACATACAACTGCCGCGGCCGGCCAATCTTCTGGTCCTTTTCGGTGATCATTTCCATCCAGTGGGTGATCCAGCCGGCGGTGCGAGCGATGGCGAACATCACCGTGAACATCTCGACCGGGATCTGCAGTGCGCTGTAAATGATGCCGGAATAGAAATCGACGTTCGGGTACAGCTTGCGTTCGACAAAGTAATCGTCGTTGAGGGCGATCTCTTCCAGTCGCATCGCCAGATCCAAGCGTGGATCGTGGCCGTAGGATTCCAGGGTCTGGTGGCAGATTTCCTTGATGATCTTGGCGCGCGGGTCGAAATTTTTATAAACGCGATGGCCAAAGCCCATCAAGCGCACGTTGGAGTTCTTGTCCTTGACCTTGGCTATAAAGCTATCGACGTTCTTGATATCGCCGATCTGCTCCAGCATCCGGAGCACGGCTTCGTTGGCGCCGCCGTGCGCCGGTCCCCACAGACAGCTAATGCCGGCGGCGATCGCCGCATAGGGGTTGGTGCCCGAAGATCCGGCTAGCCGCACGGTCGAGGTGGAGGCGTTCTGCTCGTGGTCGGCGTGCAGGGTGAACAGGACGTCCAGCGCCCGTTCGGCGACGGGATCGACTTCGTAGCGTTTGCCGGGAAGGCTGAACATCATGTACAGCAGATTACCGGTATAGCTCAGATCGTCACGAGGGTAAATCGTGGGATCGCCGATGCTGTGCTTGTAGCAGGCGGCGGCGATGGTCGGCATTTTGGCGATCAGCCGGCGGGCGGTGACCATGCGATGCTCGTAGTCGCGGATGTCGAGCCGGTCGTGGAAGAAGGCCGACAGCGAGCTGACCACCGCCGCCATCATCGCCATCGGGTGGGCATCGTGGTTGAATCCGTGTAAGAATCGCCGCAGGTTTTCGCGAATCCGATTGTGTCGGGCGATGCTGGTTTCAAAAATCTGCTTCTTTTCGGTGTTGGGCAACTCTCCGTAAATCAGTAGGTAGCAGACTTCCAGGAAATTGCACTGCTCGGCCAGTTGCTCGATGGGAAAGCCGCGATACAGTAGTTCGCCCTTGTCACCGTCCAGGTAGGTGATCGCGCTCTGGCAACTGGCGGTGGACATGAAGCCGGGGTCGTAAGTGAAGTAACCGAATTCCTTGGCCAGCTTGCCGATATCCACCACGGGATGGCCGTAGACCGGTTCCAGTACTGGCATTTGTGCGGCTTTTCCAGTGATATCATCCTTCAAGGTGATCGTTGCCATTCATAACCTCCAGAGTGGGGTGATGGGCCAGAACCGGCTGGCCATTCGTTGTCGCGTTCTGGTTAAGCTGGCGGTAATCCGACAGTGATTCAGCGTGTTACGCACCTTTTTCGAAGCGATGACAATGATAACCCAAGCTATGCTGCTTTGCCGAAAAATCCGCTCGACCCGAGGAAGTGGCTGGTGGCGAACAAAATAAAAGGCATCCTGGGGATGCCTTTCGCGGGTTGAGTCAGAACCTTTATGACGACAATCCGTACTTGCGGCGGAAGCGATCCACCCGACCGGCGGTATCCACGATTTTCTGTTTGCCGGTGTAGAAGGGGTGTGACTGGCTGGAGACCTCCACCTTCACCAGCGGATATTCCTTGCCATCGGTCCATTGAATGGTTTCCTTGGCGGTGATGGTGGAACGAGTGAGAAAGACGAAATCGGTGGAGATGTCCTGAAACACCACCTCGCGGTACTGGGGATGAATATCTTTTTTCATGGCTGCTGAAACCTTAAGGATGCTGTTGGCCGATCCAAGACGCACCATCGCCGACACGCGGGTAGCGATGCTCCAATGGATTATTAAAGCTTTATAATATAGCTATTTTCCAGCTTGACTCGCAAGAGCACATCGCTTCAAATTTCCAGGTTTTCGGCCGATGGCCCGACGCCACCGTTTCATTTCGAGCCCACTCGCATGCATGATCCCATGAACCATCCCCCTCGAATCGGTTTTGTCAGTCTTGGTTGCCCCAAGGCGCTGGTGGATTCCGAACAAATCCTGACTCGTTTGCAAGCCGAGGGCTACGACTTGGCGCCCACCTATCAAACCGCCGATCTGGTGGTGGTGAATACCTGTGGTTTTATCGATGCGGCGGTGGCGGAATCGCTGGAGGCCATCGGCGAGGCGCTGGCCGAAAACGGCAAGGTGATCGTGACCGGCTGTCTGGGCGCAAAGGGGAACGTAGTGCGCGACCTGCATCCAAGCGTGTTGGCGGTGACCGGGCCGCACGCCTGCGAGGAAGTGATGGCGGCGGTTCACGTCCACTTGCCTCGGCCGCACGATCCGTTTGTGGATCTAGTGCCGCCGCAGGGTATCAAGCTGACCCCTCGGCACTATGCGTATCTGAAGATTTCCGAGGGCTGCAACCATCGCTGTACCTTCTGTATTATCCCCCAATTACGCGGCGATCTGGTCAGCCGACCGGTCGGCGAGGTGCTACGCGAGGCGGAGAATCTGGTTCGGGCCGGGGTCAGGGAATTGCTGGTGGTGTCCCAGGATACCAGCGCCTATGGCGTGGACCTGCGCTACCGCACCGGTTTCTGGAACGGCCGGCCGCTCAAGACTCATCTGACAGGCCTCGCCGCCGCTCTGGGCGAACTGGGCGTTTGGGCGCGACTGCATTATGTTTATCCCTATCCACATGTCGATGAGATCGTGCCACTGATGGCGGAAGGCAAGGTGCTACCCTACCTGGACGTGCCGTTGCAGCATGCCAGTCCGCGCGTGCTTAAGGCTATGAAGCGGCCCGCCAACACCGGCGACACTTTAGGGCGGATTCGCCGCTGGCGGGAAATCTGCCCGGATCTCACCCTGCGCAGCACCTTTATCGTCGGTTTCCCCGGTGAGACCGAAGACGATTTCGAGCGCCTGCTGGAGTTTCTGACGGAGGCGGAGCTGGATCGGGTCGGGTGCTTTAGCTACTCGCCGGTGGAGGGCGCCGCCGCCAACCAGTTACCAGACCCGGTGCCAGAGGAGGTCAAACAGGAACGGCAAGCCCGGCTGATGGAGTTGCAGGCAACGATCAGCGCCGGCCGGCTGCGGCGGAAAATCGGCCGTACCTTGACCGTTTTGGTGGATGCCATCGACGAAGAAGGAACGGCCATCGCCCGCTCCAGTGCCGATGCGCCGGAGATCGATGGGGTCGTCTATATCGAAAATGGCGAGGATCTGCCGGTTGGCGAGTTTGTCCCGGTGCGAATCGTGGAGTCTGACGAACATGATTTGTATGGAAAACGCATAGACTGCTGACGACACGGCGGTGAAATTTTCTGTCGCTACGGGAGACGGCCATGGTTTTGATCCTCAATTCGCCAGAAGTCGTGCTAAGCGCCATTGAACTTTCTCGAATCGTCCCTATCTCAGGAAGTAAGCGTAAGCCCTTACGCCTGTCCGCTTCCCTCCCTGAGCGGGCTATGTCCGGTTAGCTAAACCGGATATCAATTCGCCCCGGTTCCATTCCCCCTTGTAACCGGGGCTTCTTTTTTTGTTTTACAGCGGTCGGGACAGGCTTGGTTCCCCCTGCCGTATCCCGGATATCGTGTACAATCCCGCAAATAGTCAAGAGGCACTTGCATGGAATCATTGCATGGCACCACGGTGCTGGCCGTGCGCCGCAACGGCCGGGTTGTGATTGGCGGTGACGGCCAGGTGACGTTGGGCAACACCGTGATGAAGGGTAACGCCCGCAAAGTGCGGCGTTTGTATCAGAACAAGGTAATCGCGGGGTTCGCGGGCGGTACCGCGGATGCCTTCACGCTCTTTGAGCGTTTCGAAGGCAAGCTGGAAAAGCATGGCGGTAACCTGACCCGTGCTGCCGTGGAATTGGCCAAGGACTGGCGTACCGACCGTTTGTTGCGGCGTTTGGAGGCGCTGCTCATCGTCGCCGATCCCCACGCTACTCTGATCCTTTCCGGTAACGGCGACGTGATCGAGCCGGAAAACGATCTGGCGGCGATCGGTTCTGGCGGTGCTTACGCCCAGGCCGCCGCCCAAGCGCTGCTGGAGCATACCGAACTGGACGCGCGAACCATCGTCGAACGGGCCTTGAAAATCGCCGCAGGCATCTGCATATACACCAACGAGAATCAGACCCTCGAAGAACTGGCGGCCGCGTGATGCGCGGTTCGGGATCGGTGCGTCCGCCGGTTTATCTTTACCTCACACGTCCAAACGGTAGCCCAGCATGTCGGAGATGACCCCCCGAGAAATCGCCCAGGAACTGGACAAGCATATTATCGGGCAGGATGCCGCCAAGCGGGCGGTGGCCATCGCCTTGCGCAACCGTTGGCGGCGGATGCGGGTCGAGCCGGTGCTGGGCAGCGAAATCACCCCGAAAAATATTCTGATGATCGGTCCGACCGGGGTGGGCAAGACTGAAATCGCCCGGCGGCTGGCCAAACTGGCCAGCGCGCCCTTCATCAAGGTCGAGGCCACCAAGTTCACCGAGGTCGGCTACGTGGGCCGGGACGTGGAGTCCATTATCCGCGATCTGATGGATGGGGCGGTCAAGATGGTGCGCGAGGAGGAGATGCACAAGGTTCGTCACCGCGCCGAGGAAGCCGCCTACGAGCGGGTGCTGGATACGCTGTTGCCGAAGCCACGCAGCGTTGGCTTCGCCAATGAGCCGCAGCAGGCGGATCATTCCACGACCCGGCAAAAGATGCGCGAGCGCCTGCTCAAAGGCGATCTGGACGACCGTGAAATTGAAATCGAGGTTACGGCCCGGCCGGTGGGCGTGGAGATCATGGCGCCGCCCGGCATGGAGGAAATGACCAGCCAGTTGCAAAGCCTGTTTCAGAACCTGAACAGCGGCCGTACCCGCACGCGCAAGCTCAAGGTGCAGGACGCCCTCAAGCTGTTGCAGGAAGAGGAAGCGGCCAAGATGATCAACGAGGATGAACTCAAGCTCAGGGCGTTGGCGGCGGTGGAGCAGAACGGTATCGTCTTCATCGACGAAATCGACAAGGTCGCCAAGCGTGGCGAGTACGGTGGCCCGGATGTCTCGCGTGAGGGTGTGCAGCGCGATCTGCTGCCGCTGGTGGAAGGCTGTACTGTTTCCACCAAGTACGGCATGGTGCGTACCGATCACATTCTTTTTATCGCTTCCGGAGCCTTTCATCTGGCCAAACCGTCCGATCTGATTCCCGAATTGCAGGGTCGCTTGCCGATCCGGGTGGAACTTAGCGCCCTGAGCACCGAGGATTTCGTGCGGATTCTGACTGAACCGGATGCCTCCCTTACCGAGCAGTACACGGCGTTGCTGAACACCGAAGGCGTCGAGCTGAAGTTTGTGGCGGATGGGGTGCGCCGCTTGGCCGAGGTTGCCTGCCAGGTCAACGAACGCACCGAAAATATCGGCGCCCGTCGGTTACATACCGTCATGGAGCGGCTGCTGGAAACGATTTCCTTCGAAGCGCCCGACCGTTCCGGTCAAGCAGTGACCGTCGACCTGGCCTATGTCGACGCCCACTTGGGCGAACTGATCAAGCACGAAGATCTGACCCGTTACATTCTGTGAAGCCCGACCAATGAGCACTCATCCCACCGAAATCAAACTGCATCAGGCGTCCCGTGTTCTGGAAGTCGCCTTCGAGGACGGCTCGCGCTTTCAGTTGCCCTGCGAGTACCTGCGGGTATTTTCACCCTCGGCCGAAGTGCGCGGTCACGGACCCGGCAGCGCCACCCTGGTCACCGACAAGGAGATGGTCAACATCAGCGCCATCGAACCGGTGGGTCACTACGCGGTTAAGCTGGTGTTCGACGACGGCCACTCGACCGGCCTGTATTCCTGGAACATCCTGTACGATCTGGGAGTGAGTCAGGAGCGCAACTGGCAGGATTATCTGCGGCGGTTGGCCGAGGCCGGCCACCAGCGCCCGATCTGAACTGGTATCCCTACCCGGAACCCGCAATGGAACACCCTGAAACGACTCATTTCGGCTACCAGAAAGTGGCCGCCGCCGAAAAGGCCCGCAAGGTGGCGGGCGTGTTCGATTCCGTCGCCGGCAAGTACGATCTGATGAACGATCTGATGTCTCTCGGCGTGCATCGCCTGTGGAAGCGGTTCGCGGTGAGCGTCAGCGGCGTGCGGCCGGGCGAGCGAGTGCTGGATCTGGCGGGCGGCACCGGTGATTTAACCGGTAGGCTGCTGCCGCTGGTGGGGCCGAAAGGGCTGGTGGTGCTGTCCGACATCAACGCCCGCATGTTGGGCGAAGGCCGCAAGCGGCTGATCGATGAGGGCGTGGTCGGCAATATCACCTACGCCCAGATCGACGCGGAACAACTGCCGTTTCCCGATCATACCTTCGATTGCATCACCATCGGTTTCGGGCTGCGCAACGTGACCCGCAAGGAGCGGGCGCTGGCGGATATGTATCGGGTGCTCAGGCCGGGGGGGCGAGCGGTCATCCTGGAGTTTTCCCACCCCGTCGCGCCGGGCATGAAGCCAGCCTACGATCTGTATTCCTTCGCGGTGCTGCCCGTTCTGGGCCAGTGGGTGGCAGGCGATGCCGCCAGCTACCGTTATCTGGCCGAATCCATCCGCGTGCATCCGGATCAGGAAACCCTGCTACGGTCGATGGAAGCGGCGGGTTTCGAGCGCTGCCAGTACTTCAACTTGACCGGCGGCATTGTTGCGGTACATCGCGGCTACAAGTTTTGATCCCTCCTCATCCCTTCTCCCACTACTCCATCTTATCCAGGAGCCTCGCGTGACGCCCGCTGTGATCGCCGCCAGTTTGGAGACCGCGCTCAACCTGGTTCTACGTCTGGACCCCGGGATGCTCCCCCATTTGGGTACGCTGAGCGGCCATGTGATCGCGATCGAGCCGAGTGGCATGGCGATGACCTTTTATCTGTTGCCCGAGTCTGGCGGGATTCAGGTGACGGATCGCTGCGAGGTCGAACCCAGCGTGCGGATTCGCGCGACGCCTGCGGCGTTGTTCCGGCGATGGGGTGGGCGACGTGCGGGCGGTGACGAGATCACCATCGAAGGTGATGCCGGAGTGGGGAGGGAGTTCCAGGCCATACTGGCGCGGTTGGACATCGACTGGGAAGAGCAAGCGTCGCGGGCCGTCGGGGATGTGGTCGCCCGCCAACTCGGTGGCCTGTGGCGCGGCTGGCGCGGCTGGCGCCAGCGAACTAGCGATGTCTTGCTACGCGATGGTGGCGAGTACTTGCAACAGGAATTGCGGTTGTTGCCGCCACGCCAGGTGATCGAGCAGTTTTTGAACGCCGTGGACCTCCTGCGCGAAGACGCCGACCGGCTGGCCGCGCGGGTCGAACGTCTGCGTCGGCGGTCGGTGACTGGCGAACCGGCTTAGGGCTCCTCTCTATACAATGCGCGAACTTCGTATGTTCGGTCCCGCCCAACTGCTGCGCTTGCTGCATATCAATCGGGTGTTGGTGCGCCACGGTCTGGACGACATCGTGCTGGCGACCCATCTGTTTCGGCCCGTCGGCTTTCTGCGGCACCTGTTGCCGTGGAACTGGGTACCTCGCCAGCAACTGGATCTGCCGCGCGGCGCCCGCATCCGCCTGACGTTAGAAGATTTGGGGCCGATCTTTGTCAAGTTCGGACAGATGCTGTCCACTCGTCGCGACCTGCTGCCGGACGACATCGCTCTGGAATTGGCCAAGCTGCAAGACCGGGTGCCACCCTTTCCCGGCGAGCAGGCGCGGGCCATCGTCGAGAAAGCCTATGGCCAGCCGCTGGAGGCGTTTTTCGAAGAATTCAGTTTTCAACCGCTGGCTTCCGCCTCGATCGCCCAAGTGCATACCGCCCGTTTGCACAGCGGTCGGCAGGTGGTGGTTAAAGTGGTGCGGCCCGGCATCGAAAAGACCATCCGTCGCGATGTGGAGCTGCTGTACATCATCGCCGGTCTGGCACAGCGCTACTGGCGAGAGGGTCGCCGCTTGCGGCCGGTCGAAGTCGTGACCGAGTATGAAAAGACCATTTTCGATGAGTTGGATCTGGTCCGCGAGGCCGCCAACGCCAGCCAACTGCGGCGCAATTTCCAAAATTCACCGATCCTGTACGTGCCCGAGGTGTTCTGGCCGGAAACCCGCCGCGAGGTGCTGGTGATGGAGCGGATCCACGGTATCCCCGTGGGGGATATTGCCGAGTTGCGGCGGCGTGGGGTGGACTTGAAGAAGCTGTCGGAACGGGGGGTGGAAGTCTTCTTTACCCAGGTGTTCCGCGACAGTTTCTTTCACGCCGACATGCATCCCGGCAATATCTTCGTCAACGCCGAACACCCGGATAACCCCAGCTACATCGCCGTGGACTTCGGTATCATCGGCACGTTGAGCCCCACCGACCAGCATTATCTGGCGGAAAATTTTCTGGCGTTCTTCCACCGCGACTATCGGCGGGTGGCGGAACTGCATATCGAGTCCGGCTGGGTGCCGGCGGAAACCCGGATAGACGAATTTGAGTCGGCCATCCGCACCGTGTCGGAACCGATCTTTGATCGCCCGCTCAAGGATATTTCCTTCGGCGTTTTTCTGTTGACGTTGTTCCAGACCGCCCGCCGCTTCAACATGGAGGTGCAGCCGCAGCTCATGCTGCTGCAAAAGACTCTGCTCAATATTGAGGGCTTGGGGCGGCAACTCGATCCCGAACTGGATCTGTGGAAGACCGCCAAACCGTTCCTGGAAAGCTGGATGCGCGACCGGGTCGGTCCGCGTTCCTTCATCAGGCGCATCAAAAATCACATACCGCGCTGGATCGAGCAGACGCCGGATCTTCCAAACCTGGTGTATTACCTGCTCCAGCAGGCGAACGCCGGCGGGTTGACGGTGCAACTGAACAAACAAGAAACGGAATATTTGCGCCGCGATCTGCGCCGCGCCAACCGGCGCAATTTTCATTCCGTGGTGGGCGCCGCGCTGATTGTCTGTGCTGCGGTGCTGCTGGGATTCAACGCTCAAAACAGCATCGATATTTGGCGGACACCGCTGCTGATCTGGTTGTTGGGTGGCGTCGGCGTCGGCTTGTTGCTCGGCGCTTGGCCGACGGATGCCTGAAGACCTTCAGGAGCGTTGCAACGCGGCTTCGACCGTGTCGCGCTGGCCGCGCCCGCACAAAATTTCAATCAGGGTCAGGGCGAAGTCCATGGCGGTGCCGGGACCGCGCGAGGTGATGAAGGTGCCGTCGCGCACCACGGCCGCGCTGCTTGTCTTGATGCTGGGCTGGTCATCGAGAATGCCCGGATAGGCGGTGGCTTCGCGATTATCCAGCAGACCCGCGCCAGCCAGCACCTGCGGCGCGGCGCAAATGGCGGCGACGTAGCGGCCTTGTTCGGCCATCCGTCGCAGCAGCGCCGCGATCCGCCGGTCGGCTTCCAGCCGCTGTGCGCCGCCCAGACCGCCGGGCAGCACTACCATGTCGAAATCCCGATCCAGAACCTCGGCTAGCGTGGTTTCGGGCAGCAGCATGACCCCGCGCGAAGCAGTCACCGTTCCAGCTTCCAGCCCGGCGACCACCACGGTGACGTTGGCGCGGCGCAGCAGGTCGATGATGGTGACGGCTTCCAGTTCTTCACAACCTTGGGCGAGCGGGACGAGCACGGTGACCATGGGCAAAGGTTTCTCCTGGGGATGCGGGTTCGGGAGCGACGGGCCAGATTCAGCCATTGTTGCGATTTTTCAGCAAGGACATGCCCCTGAGCAGGTTTAGGGCTTCGTAGAGCGCGTAATCATTTTGGGTGGAATCGGTTTCGCCGTCAGTGGCTTTGGAGCCAGCGTCGTCCGGCGGCGTACCGTCGGTCCGGCCGTTGCGGTCGTTGCTCAGGTGGCCCGACAAATCGGATTCCTTGATGAAATTGGTGTCGGCATCGGCGGCGATCTTCAGCGACTTGAGCTTGATATCGGGCTCGATGCCCTCGGCCTGAATGGAGCGGCCGTTCGGGGTGTAGTAGCGCGCCGTGGTCAGTTTGACCGCCGTGCCGTTGCCCAGGGGCAGAATGGTTTGCACCGAGCCCTTGCCGAAGGTGCGTTCGCCCAGAATCAGCGCGCGGCGGTGATCCTGTAGCGCGCCCGCGACGATTTCCGAGGCCGATGCGGAGCCGCCGTTGACCAGCACCACCAGCGGCGCGCCTTTTAGCCAATCACCCGGCGTGGCCTTGAAGCTTTGGTCGGAGCCGTTGCCGCGCCCCTTGGTCTGGACAATGATGCCGTCCTCAAGAAAACCGTCCGCCACGTCCACCGCGCCGTTCAGTACCCCGCCCGGGTTGTTGCGCAGGTCCAGCACCAGGCCCCGCAGCGGGTTTTTGTTCTGTTGTTCCAGTTCCTGCAGCGCCTGTTCCAGATTCTGCGCGGTCTTGGATTGGAACTGCGTGATCCGCAGATAGCCGAAACCTGGCTCCAGCAGGCGGCTTTTGACGCTTCTGACCTGAATGACTTCCCGGACCAGCTTGACCTTGAACGGTTTTTGCGAACCTTCCCGGACGATGGTCAGGATGATCGGGGTATTGGGCTTGCCACGCATCCGCTGGATCGCATCGGACAACGGCATGCCCTTGACCGAGGTGTCGTCCAGACGGATGATCAGATCGCCGGCGCGCAAGCCGGCCCGTTGTGCGGGCGTATCGTCGATCGGGGCGATGACCTTGATAAAACCGTCCTCCTGCCCGACTTCGATGCCCAAGCCGCCGAATTCGCCGGATGTGCCGATCTGCAAATCCTGGAACGCTTCGGTGTCCAGGTAGGCGGAATGGGGGTCGAGGTTGCTCAACATGCCGCGAATCGCGTTTTCCAGCAGATCCTTGTCCTTGACCGGCTCCACATAATCTTGCTTGACGGCGTCGAGCACGCCGGTGAAGGTGCGCAATTCATCCAGGGGCAGTTTGCTATTTTCAGTCGCCGTTTCCTTCTCCGCCCAGACGGCGTGTACCGTCGTCAGCGAAACGCCCGCCAAAAAGCTCAATGCCAGCGCCAGACCGTGTCGGGTTGCAGCACTCATTTTCACTCCAAAATTCTTCATGCACTGGGAAAAGACCAATAAATTAATTCGATGGCTGCCATGAGACAACCGAACAGGCCTAAATAATGCGGGGTTGGGCTGGAAAAATTTACCGGGGGGCTCAATGAGGGTGGATCAGACCACCCCGACACCGACCGTCAAGGTCCGTGTCGAGAGTGATTGCAGCGAAGAGATGGCGAAGTTTACTTGGCCTTGCCCTGGTTGGCGACGGCGTCCATCAGTTTCTTGAGTTCCTCGGGGTCGGCGAGGTAGTAGCTCTTGGTGGGCCGCAGCTTGGCGTCGAGTTCGTAGACCAGCGGTACGCCGGTTGGAATATTGAGGGCGATGATCGCCTCGTCGGACATATCGTCGAGATACTTGACCAGTGCCCGCAAGCTGTTGCCATGAGCGGCAATCACCACGCGCTTGCCGGCGCGGATGGCGGGCACGATGCTGTCATGCCAGTAGGGCAGCACGCGCTCGATGGTGGTCTTAAGGCTCTCGGTGGCCGGCAGCACGCGCGGATCGAGATCGGCGTAGCGCGGGTCGTTGGTGGGGAAACGCGGGTCGGCCGGGTCCAGCGCCGGAGGTGGGATGTCGAAGCTGCGCCGCCAGATTTTGACCTGTTCCTCGCCGTGCTGGATGGCGGTTTCCGCCTTGTTCAATCCGGTTAGGCCACCGTAGTGGCGTTCGTTGAGTCGCCAAGTCCGATGCACCGGGATCCACATCAGGTCCATTTCGTCCAGCACGGTCGATAGCGTGCGGATGGCGCGCTTGAGCACCGAGGTGAAGGCAACATCGAAGACGTAGCCTTCCTTTTTCAGGGCTTGCCCACCTTTCCGGGCTTCCTCGCGGCCCTTGTCGGACAGATCGACGTCATGCCAACCGGTGAAACGGTTTTCCTTGTTCCATTGGCTTTCACCATGGCGGATGAGCACGATTTTGTACATGAAAGAATGCCTCCTTGGTTCAGGGCGGTCGTGGTCGTCATCGGATGGGGTGTATCGGCCAGCGTTTGGAATGCGCCGGTCTCGGATGGCGGCGGCACCGTGGGTTAGCAGCGCGCCGATCCCTTGAAGCAATGTGCGAAATTTTCCTGGAGGATCATACGCCGGGCCGGTCGGTTTCGCCACCCGACGTTTGTGCCGCCAGCCGTGGAGTGGCTTCTCAATATCGCTATATCAAGCTATGCTAATACACCGAATTCCCGGATAAGGCGTTGTCGGATTTATGGTGCGTGATGGGTTTGCGGGTCTTGCGCGGGACGGCGGTGGCGTCGGCGGTTTGGCGCCGGAGTTGCTGATAACCCGCGACGAGGATATCGAGCGAGCCTCGCGTTCGCTCAAGGCGATGTCGCATCCATTGCGACTTAAGATTCTTTGTACCTTGGGCGATCAGGAAGTCAGTGTCCAGGAAATCGTCGAGCGCGTGGGCACCTCTCAAAGCAATATTTCCCAGCATTTGGCGATCCTGCGCGGCAAGGGCATCCTCACCTGCCGCAAGGATGCCAACCGGGTCTATTACCGGGTGGGAGACGCCCGCACCTTGCGCCTGATCGGCATGATGCGGGACGTTTTCTGTGCGCGGGCTTGAATCGCCGGAGCGGTTCGATGGTCTCCCGTTGTTACCGTCCGGCGAACCTAGCGTCACAATAGTCTTCAGAGGTTATCAATTGAGGTCAAACATGAGTAGCGAACGGATTATTCGGATCATGGCCGGTTCCTTTATCCTGCTGTCGTTGTTGCTGGGGGCTTCGGCCAGCCCGCTCTATCACAGCAGCTACTGGCTCTGGTTCACCACCTTCGTCGGGTTTAACCTGTTCCAGAGCGGCTTCACCTGCTTCTGCCCGGCCGAGCAGATTCTGTGGAAGCTGGGTGTTAAAAAGGCTGGTGCTCCGGTCAGTTGTTCGAACTAACGGAACCTCGGGAAATCATTGATGAGCGATTTCATCGAATTTTCCACACAGAACTGGCTGTTATTTTTGGCCCTGTTCGCCATCGCGGGGATGCTGATCGGTGGCGAGATCCTGCGCAAAATGCGCGGGGTCAACAGCCTCAGCGCCGCCGAAGCCCTGCGCCTGATTAACGATCAGGATGCCCTGATTTTGGATATCCGCGACAGTGGCGAGTACAAAGAGAGCCACATTCCGCAGGCGCGCCATATCCCGTTTGGCGCCCTGCGCGACAGGCTGAGCGAACTGACCAAGGCCAAGGACAAACCCATCATCGTTTATTGCCGCAACGGCGCCACCTCGCAGGCGGCTTGCGCGCAGCTCAAAAAGAATGGAATTGCCAACGTCCACAGCCTGAGCGGCGGGTTGTCGGCCTGGCTGGACGCCCACTTGCCGGTCAGTCGCAAAAAGCCCTGATGCCCGTGCCAGACCCGGCGGCGGCGAACGTCGTGATATACGCCTCTGAGTATTGTCCATACTGCCGGCGCGCGCGGGCATTGCTGGACGGTAAGGGCGCGGCTTATGCCCTGTTGGATGTGAACCGCAACCCGCGGTTGTGGGAGGAGATCGCCAAACGCACCGGGCGTCACACCGTGCCGCAAATCTTCATCGGCGACCGGCATGTCGGTGGCTGCGACGATTTGTTCGAGTTGGAGCGGCTCGGTGAGTTGACTCCGTTGTTGCGCGGTTGAAGCCGGACGCACGCATTGTCCGCCGGTTCGGGTGGCAAGCCGATGCTTCAGGGGATGCCTGGTGGATTGGCCGTCGCCGTTCGATCCGCGCGACGCGACCGGGTCCGAGTGGATTGTTGGGCTGTATGGCGCCGACCCTGTAGAATGACGGATATCATTCACCCACAAGACAAGGCATTGCGCATGAGCGATCAGCAACAGGTTCCCCAGCATTTCGAAATTCAGAAGGTTTATCTGAAAGATGTATCGCTGGAGACCCCGAATTCTCCAATGATTTTCACCGAGCAATGGCAACCGCAAACCGAGGTGCGCCTGGAAACCGGCGCCAAGCCGCTGACCGAGGACTTGTTTGAAGTGTCGCTGACCGTGACCATCACCGCCAAGCTCGATGATCGCACCGCTTATCTGGTTGAGGTGCAGCAGGGTGGTTTGTTCACGCTGCGGGGTTTCGACGATGGACAAATGGGTCACATGCTGCATGCGTATTGCCCGAACCTTCTGTTCCCCTTCGCCCGCGAGGAGCTGGCCTCGTTGATCGGCAAGGGCGGGTTTCCGGCATTGCTGCTCAATCCGATCAATTTTGACAGCCTCTACCTGCAACGCTTGCAGCAGCAGCAGACCCAGGCCGCAGCCTCTTCTTCGCCTTCCGCCCCCCCGACCGCCTCCTGACCGATGTTCGCCGCCGTGCGGGTCGCCGTTCTCGGAGCGGGGAGCTGGGGCACCGCGCTGGCGTTGCTGCTGGCGCGCAACGGGCATGACGTTCGCTTGTGGGGCCACGATCCGGAGGAAGTTGCGCCATTGTGTCAGGAGCGGGAAAACCGCCGCTACTTACCCGGTATTCCGTTCCCGTCCCGTTTGAACGCGGGCGCCGATCTGGCCGAAGCGCTTGCTGGCGTCGATCTGGCGCTGGTGACGGTGCCGAGCCATGCCTATGGGGCAACCTTGGCCCGATTGCGGCCGCTGTTGCCGGCGACCGCCGGTTTCTCCTGGGCCACTAAAGGCTTGGAGCGCGGCAGCGGCCGGTTTTTGCATGAGGTTACGCTGGAGGCGCTCGGCCGCGACCGGCCGGCGGCGGTGATTTCCGGCCCCAGTTTCGCGGCGGAAGTGGCCCGCGGCCTGCCGACCGCCGTCACGGTCGCCGCTTGGGATGCGGCGCATGCTCGCCGGGTGGCGGCCATGCTGCATGGCTCCAACCTGCGCGCCTACACCAGTACTGATGTGATCGGCGTCGAACTGGGTGGCGCGGTCAAGAACGTGCTGGCCATCGCCGCAGGTATCGCCGACGGTCTGGGTTTCGGGGCCAACGCCCGAGCGGCGTTGATCACGCGCGGACTGGCGGAGATGGTGCGGCTGGGCGTGGCGGCGGGTGGCCAGCGCGAAACCTTCATGGGGTTGGCCGGTATCGGCGATTTGGTGTTGACCTGTACCGACGACCAGTCGCGCAACCGGCGGTTTGGCTTGGCGATTGGCCGGGGCGACAGCGCTGGGGCGGCCTGCTCGGCCATCGGTCAGGTGGTGGAAGGCGCCGCGACGGTACGTGAAACTCTTCGGCTGGCGCGGCGACATGGGGTGGAGCTGCCGATCACCGAACAGGTGGATGCGGTGCTATACCATGGCCAAAGTCCGCGCCGGGCGGTGGAAAATCTGCTGGCGCGCGACCCAAGGCCGGAAGAAGTTTGAGGCTAAGCCACCGCTGGCTGGCCGACGGCTTAAGTGATGCTTTCCAGCAACGGGCGGCTGTGATCGTCCGTTTCCCGATCCCGGCCAGTGTAGGCCTGCGGCCAGCGCTTCTTGACCACCGGGCTATCGCTGGCCAGCGCATGACATGTGTTTAGTACCGGCGGCGGCTTGCGGGCGGCGGCGGGCTTGGCGTCTTCCTCGTCGTAACGCTGGCCGTAGAGGGTTTGAAAGAACGTGGTGGCTACGGGACCCAGCAGCTCGGTCATGTGCGTGCAGCCACCCACGCCACCGAACAGTTCCCTCAGCTTCAACGACCAGCCCGGTCCGATCCGCACGCCGACCAACCCCTGGTAACGGTCGGTGATCGTCGGGCACAGGGCGAACGGTGCTCCATCAGTGTGGGCCTCGACCGCTTGAATCAGATACTGGCTGTCGACGGTCAAGCGGATCCACAAATCGTGTAGCGGTTCGCCGGCCTGAATCGCTCCGCCCCGATCTTCGTTGGGGAAGGGGTAGGTTTTGGTGTCGACCAGCCGCCCTTCGATGTCCCATAGGCCATCCTCGCGCCGATAGCCCCAACATTGAACGACGCGCTTGTGCAGTAATTGGCGGGGAGCGGGAGCGGGCAGCGGCATGAAAAGTCCTCGCAGGGGCAAAGCGTTGGCGGCGAGCGCCGTCAGTCGAAGAACGTACCGTCCACGATCCGCGCCAGCCGTTGCTCCAATCGTGTCACCACCGCATGTTTTTGCGCGGGTGTACAGTCCCACCAGGCGGCGATTTCCTCCAGCGTACGGTAGCAGCCGTCGCACAGCTGGGTCTGCGGGTTGATGACGCAAACTCCGATACAGGGGGACGGCGGCTCGCCGGAGGCGGCGGAAGGATTGTGGCTCATAAAGCTTCTGCTGGGGCGATAATCGCTTGCGGGCGCGGATAGAGTCGCAATGATACAGCGCCCCGGCCGCTCGAATCCATGATTCGTCGGGTCCGACGGAACCTGCGGTGGGCGGGAATCGCGGGGGAGGCGGTCGGCCGCGAAGACTTGGGAGAGTATTGTTATGGGCTTATCGAGTGTGCTGGTTTGGAGCACGCGCCGTGACGCTTTGGTCGGGCGGTGGTAGCCCGGCCCTCGATCCTGTGGTGGTTGAAAAACCCCTCCGTCGTCCTCGCGGCTAACCAAGTTGAACAGGACTCTTGCATTTGACCGCTGAGCCTCAAAGACCTTAGCTAAAGCTGCAAGCGGACGTAAATAAGGATAAACCTTGGTTATATGCTGGGTATACCCCGGTGGATGGAGTGTTCGAGATCGGACGGGAGGCAATAAGTACAGCAGTTATATGGTTTGTGCTTGTCTGGACGCATCGCCGGGTTTAACCTTTAATTGACTGGTAGGGAAGGGCTGATCCGGCTTGGCGGCATGCCCTAATAAAGATTTTAATCCGTCGAAATAATGACTCGGGAGGGAACATACCATGTTGACTTATGAAGATTGTCTGGAGTTGAGCGATCTGACCGAAGAAGAGATCGAAGCCATCGCCCAGCACGAGCATCTACCGGAAATGGCGGCTTTGGAACTGGGCAGCTATCTGGTGCATACGTCGGAAGGCATACCGGTGATCAAGCGTATCATTCTGGAAGATATCGAGGACGCGCGCCGGCGTGGGCACACCGAAAAGGCGCTGCAGTTGAAGTTGGTGCTCAAGCACTTTGTCGATACCCATCCGAACACCACCACCAACCAGACCTGATCGGGCGGCGGATCGATGTCAGCGCTCGGGCGCGGTCGGCGGCGTCCACAGCCGATCTTCGGCCAGCAGATCCCGCACTTCAGCCAAGCCCGCCCGCCGCATGGGGCGGCCGCTGACCGGACTCCGTGGCGCTTCCCGTTCGGCCAGCGGCGCAAAAACAGTCAGGTCGATGCGGCTGCCGCCGGCGTCGAACCGGAAGGTGGGCAGGCCGGCCGGATCGCCGTTGCCCAGCCTGAGGCGGCGTTCTGCGTTATCGAACGGAATGCGGTGTTCCATCAGAAACAGCAGGACGTCCGTGGGCGTATCGGCGAACAGGTGCAGGTGGATATCGGCATGCGGGCCGGCGGCGCCGCTCAGCACCGGGCCGACCAGCCTGGGCCGAAAGCGCGCCAGAAAACGCATGGCTTCCACGGCGGTTTCACGCAGGCCGCGCAGGTGGAGCGCTTGGCGGCTGGCATGAAACAGCCTCTGGTAGTCGAGCAGGGCTCGCTCGATTTCCGCGTTGTCCGGCAGCGCGGCCTTATCGGTCAGCGCCAGGCGCAGCGCGGCCTTGCGCTTGGCGCTGCGGAAATCCTGAACTCCTTCCTCGACCATGATCCGGGCGCATTCCTGCGCCATGAGGGTCTTGAGTCGCGGAGTGTCGTGGCGGCATCGGGCCATGGGCGGACTCCGGGTGGGGCGATGGTTGCGGGCTGCGGAATTTTCCGACGTTTCGGGCAGGGTTGTTTGCTATATTCCGGGGTGCGGGTTTGATTCGTTCACTCCGATCAGTGGAGGAAGCGTAACTTGGCTCTGTTCAAGCGTAAAGAATCTATTTTGGGCATCGACATCAGTCCCTCGGCGATCAAGCTGATCGAGCTGAGCCGTTCCGGACCGCGGTTCCGGGTCGAAGCCTTCGCCGTCGAACCGCTGGGCGAGGGGATGATGGAGGACCGCAATCCCGCCGACCCCGATGCAATGGGTGAGGTAATCAAGCGGGCCTGCCGCAAGTCGGGCACTCGCGTGCGCCGCGCGGCCGTCGCCGTGCCCACCTCCAGCGTGATCACGCGCACCATACCGATGCCGGCGGAATTTAAGGAAAGCGATATCGAGGTCAACCTCTCGATTGAGGCGGCTCAGTATATCCCGTACCCCATCGAAGAAATTTATCTGGATTTTGAGATGAAGGGTCCGTCCCAAGCCAGCAGCGAAATGCAGGATGTCATGCTGGTGGCCACCCGCAAGGAAAACGTGGACACTCGGGAAGCCGCGCTAAAAAATGCGGGTCTGGTTCCGGTGATCGTGGATATCGAGGCCTACGCCCTGGAGAACTCGTTTCGCTTGCTGATGGAGAGTCTGCCCAAGGCCGGCGGTGGCGGATCGCTCAGTCTGGACAAACCGCGAGACGGACTGACAGCGCTGGTTGATATCGGCGCGACCATCACTAACCTGTATATCCTGCAACAGGATCGCGTTATTTTTACCCGCGAGCAGGGTTTTGGCTGCGATCAACTCACCCTCCGGATCGCCGAGACCTATGGTTTGTCCCGGGAGCAGGCCGAACAGGCCAAGCGCTCCGCCGATTCGGTGGCCGAAGATTTTGCCACGGCCGTGCTGGAGCCTTTCAAGCACATGTTGGCCGAACAGATCGGGCACGGCTTGCAATTCTTCTTTTCCTCCGATCAGTATGCTTCGGGCCGCTATAATGTGGATACGATCACCTTGGTGGGGGGCGGCGCCATGATCGTGGGTTTGGATCGAGTGGTGGCGGACGTACTGGGCATCGCCACGGTAGTCGCGAACCCCTTCAAAAACATGGGGAGCGCCGCCAAAGTGAACAGCAGCGCCTTATTGCGCGACGCGCCCATGCTGGTGGTCGCCGGTGGGCTGGCCCTGAGGAGTTTCGATTGACATGACGCGCATCAATTTGCTGCCTTGGCGTGAAGCGCGCCGTACCCAGCGACAGCGCGAATTGGGTGCACTGCTGGTTGTGGTGGCGTTGATCGCCGCCGGTATCGTGGTGCTGGTGCAGGCTGAAATCGGCAACCGCATTGGTTACCAGCAGGAGCGTAACAATTATTTGCGCGGTGAACTGGCCCGGCTCAAGAAAGCCGCCGAGGAGATCCAGTCGTTGCGGCAAACCCGGAACCGGTTGGTGGAGCGCCTCAACGTCATTCAGAAATTGCAGGCCAGCCGCCCCGGCATGGTGCGGATGCTGGACGAACTGGTCCGGCTGGTGCCCCAGGATATCTACCTGACCGCTTTCAAAACCACCAGCAATCAAGTGACGCTCAACGGCATCGCCCGATCGGACCTGATTATTGCCGAATTCATGCGCAGCATTCGGGACACCAAGTTGTTTGGCGAACCGGTCTTGCAGGTGATTCAGACCAAAAATTTAAATAACGTGCAGGCGCGAGTGTTCGAACTGGTCGTTCCGCTGAAACTGGATGTCGAGAAAGCGGGCGGGGAGGGTAGGACATGAATCTGTCGGAGATCAACCTCAGCAACTTTGACTTGCGGGAAGCTGGTGACTGGCCTTGGGTCGCCAAGATCGTGCTGGCCGCTCTAGTCATTGCCGCCGTGCTGGGAGCGGGTTACTACTTCTTTACCAGCGACCGCCTGGAGGAATTGGATCGGATAACCCGCGAGGAGCAGCAACTACGGCAGGAATTTATTGAAAAGCAGCGGGTCGCGGCCAATTTGGAATCGTTTCGGGCGCAGCTCAAGCAGATGGAGTCCGAGCTGGAAGTTATGTTGCGGCAGTTGCCGACCGGTACGGAGATGCCCGATCTGCTGGATGACGTGTCCAACACCGGCAAGAGAAACGGTCTGGACTTCGAGCTGTTCAAACCCGAGGCCGAGCAGCCTCGGGATTTTTACGCCGCCAAGCCGATCACCATCAAGGCGCAGGGAACCTACCATCAGTTCGGCGCATTCGTCAGCGGGGTTGCGGCGCTGCCGCGGATTGTGACCTTGGAGAGCGCGACGCTAACCGGCGCTGGCGACAAAGCGGTGAAAGGTGGCAAGAAGGCGGGCGATGCGGAATCCCTCAGCATCCAGGCCACCTTGCAGACGTATCGCTACATGGATGAAGCCAGTGCGCCGGCTGCAGGCCAGCAAAAAGGCAAGGGGGCCGGCAAAAAATGAACGTGCGCTATCGTTCGAGTGTCGCCGCGCCCGTCCGCGCCGTTCTGCTGTTGGGTGTGATGCTGGCCGCGCTGGCGGGATGCACGCAGCGCGATATGACCGACCTGCAGCAGTTTGTCGAGACCACCAAGCGCACCACGCCGGTGAAGAAGCCGGACCCGCCGCCAGAGATCAAGCCCTACACGCCGTTTTCCTACACCGCGCAGGGCATTAAGGATCCATTCATCGTGGCGCCGTTCGCGGAACCGGATCAAATAGACGATATAGTGCGGCCGACGGGCCAGCAGAGCGGCAGCTATACCGGGGTGCGGCCCGACCCCAATCGGGTGCGGGAAGAACTGGAGAAGTACTCGCTGGCTTCGCTCAAGATGATGGGTACTTTTCGCATGGGGAGTAACAGCGAGTTGTGGGCGCTGATTCTAGCGCCTGATAGTGTGGTGCACCGGGTGCAAAAGAATAATTACCTGGGGACCAACCACGGCAAGATTGTCGATATTACGGAGCAGCGGGTTGATTTGCGGGAGATCGTTCCGGATGGACCCGGGCGCTGGCAGGAACGGGATGCGTTTCTGTCGCTTACCCAATGATCGAGGGGGAAGTATCATGACGAGCAGGTCCACGAGCGAAGGCCAGCATGACCGGCGACCGGGCGGGGCATTGCTGCCGCCAGCGCTGGCGGTTACGGCTTTTTTGATTTGGGGGATGCTGTTGGGAGGCGGATGGATCGGGGCGGCGCTGGCAGCTAACCCCGAGCGGGAGCCGGTGTTGCAGTCGGTGGATATCAGCCCGCTGGCCGGCAACCGCCTGCAACTCCGTTTCCAGCTTTCGGAGGCGCCCGCGCGGCCGCCGAGCACGTTCACCATCAACGAGCCGGCGCGCATCGTACTGGATTTCCTGAACACGCGTAATGGTCTGAACACGCGACAGCAATCCATCAATGTCGGCGTGGCCGACCGGATCAGTGTGCTGGAGGGTTCCGACCGAACCCGGGCTTCGCTGAATCTGGCGCGGCTGGTGCCGTACAAAGTGCAGGTGCAGGGTAATACGGTATTGCTGACTCTGGAGAACGCGGGCGCAGGCGCGGCGAAGACCCCAGCGCCAACCTCGACGGCGTCGGTGGCGGCGGCGGCGGCATCGCGGCGTGGCGAAGTGCCGGTCGCGGCTCCACGCAATGTCAGCGATGTCAGCTTCCGGCGCGGTCCGGGCGGGCAGGGTGTGATCACGGTCAAGCTGTCAAATTCGGGTATCCCGGTGGATGTCCGGCAGGAAGGCAATCAGATCCTTGCCGATTTCCAGGGGGCGAACTTGCCGAAAGGCCAGCAGCGGCGCTTGGACGTGACCGACTTTGCCACGCCGGTCACGACCGTGGAGGCGCTGAACCGTGGCAATAACGCCCGCTTGAGCATTTTGCCCAGCCCACCGTTCGAGTATCTCGCCTATCAGGCCAATGATCTGTACGTGATCGAGGTGCGCCCGCCGCAGAAATCCGTGGAGGAAGAAGAAAAGGAGGCGATGCTCGACCCATCCAAGAAGAAATACAAGGGCGACCTGCTGTCGCTGAATTTCCAGGATATCGAGGTGCGGGCGATCCTGCAGATTCTGGCGGATTTCACCGGCCTGAACATCGTGGTCAGCGACAGCGTGAAGGGCAATCTGACGTTGCGCTTGCAGAACGTGCCCTGGGATCAGGCGCTGGACATCATTTTGCGCACCAAGGGCTTGGCCATGCGCCAGAACGGCAACGTGGTTTTCATCGCCCCGACCGAGGAGGTCGCGGCCCGCGAAAAGCTGGATCTGGAATCGCGCAAGACGGTGCAGGAATTGATCCCGCTGCGGACCGAGATCATTCAGGTGAATTACGCCAAGGCGGCGGGATTGGCGGATCTGCTCAAGAAAGCCGGCGAGAAGGGACAAACGATGCTATCGGCGCGTGGAGACGTGGTGTTTGATGATCGCACCAATTCCCTGATCGTCAAGGATGTGCCCGATAAGATCGGAGAGATCCGCGATCTGGTGACCAAACTGGACGTGCCGACCCGGCAGGTGATGATCGATTCGCGCGTGGTGATCGCCAGCGATGACTTTAGTCGCGACTTGGGCGTTCGCTTTGGCGTGACGGGCGTCAATCAAACCGGTAGTGGCGTCAACGCGCTGAGCGGCAGCCTGCAGGGAACCAACACTATCGTCAACAGTGCCGTGAATAATTTGATCAGCACCGGCCAGCCTTTCCCGGTAACGGTTCCAGATCTCGACCAGCGCTTGGGGGTAAACTTCCCCGCGGCCGGACCACGGTTGGCGCTTGCGATTCTGGGCGCGGATTATCTGGTGGATTTGGAGCTTTCGGCGCTGCAGATCGAAGGCAAGGGTGAAATCATTTCCAATCCTCGGGTCGTGACCGCTGATCTGAAAAAGGCGACTGTTTTGCAAGGCCGGCAAATTCCTTACGCGACGGTCAGCCAGCAGGGAACCAATGTGGAATTCAAGGACGCCTTCCTAAAATTGGAAGTGACTCCTCAAATCACGCCGGATGATCGCATCAGCATGGATCTCAAGGTTTCCAAGGACGAGCAGGGCGCCACCGTGGCGACCGCGACTGGGCCGCAGGTCAGCATCGACAAGCGCGAAATCGAAACCCGAGTCATGGTGAACAATGGTGAAACTGTGGTGTTGGGCGGTGTTTTCGAGCAAACCAAGCGGAATGATGTCGACAAGGTGCCTTTGTTGGGAGATATCCCTTTGCTGGGGTACTTGTTCCGGCATACGACCAAGAGCGATACCAAGCGTGAATTGCTGATCTTCGTGACGCCACAGATTTTGAAGAACGGTGTGGTGGCCGAGCGTTAAGGATCCAAAGAACAACATGATTTCATCGCGGGGGAGACAAGCCATGCGATCACTGAGTCGGTTGACGGGACTTTTGGAACTGCTGTTGCTGGCCGTGATGTTGGTCAGTTGGGGGGGAAGTAGCGACGCCATTCGTTTTGATGGCGGCGGTGGCGGCGGTTTCACCGGAGGGTTTACCGGGCGGGTGCCGATTACCGTCGGGATGACTGCCGACAAAACCACATTGCCA
The DNA here is from genome assembly GCA_027492875.1 of Candidatus Competibacteraceae bacterium. GTDB lineage: Bacteria > Pseudomonadota > Gammaproteobacteria > Competibacterales > Competibacteraceae > Competibacter. The sequence continues at coordinate 29,420 of JAPUDV010000055.1, forward strand.
GTGAATATCCTGAATACTGGGCCGTCTATTGGGGGTCCCTACACGAATACGGTGACTGTTCAGGTGATGCAGAACGGTAAATTGTTCGCGGCGCCTGTTATTAATGTCGCCATTGCATCGGGTCTCTCCAGTGGTGCTTTGTACTATCTGGATGGCAGCTCGGAGCACGAGAAATGCCCTGCAGGGGCTACCTGTCCTCCCACTGCTAAGGTTCCCATCGCTTTTCGAAATATAACATTCAAAGATACGGCGGGTATCGTAACATTTCACTTTCATGCTTCCAGCACGCCCGGAACCGTGGTGCTGGTGGCTTCAGCACAGGATCCCCAAACCGGACAAGTGATCAGCGCCAATCTGGTTATTAACGTGACGGGTGGGGGCGGCGGCGCAGCAGGCGGTTTCCCGTCCGTGGTTAAGTTTGTTATGGATCCCGCGCTGGTTTATATCCGCGACAATCCGTTAGGGACAACCACCGTCACTCAAAATACCGTCAAGCAATTCCAGGTTTTTGTATTCGATGATTTTGGCCAGCCGATTAACCAAGGTGCAGGACATGCCCTGCGGGTCGAGTTGTTGCCTAACCGGCCGAATGGCGGTGAATGGTTGAGCACGATCGATGCCAACGGCAACCCACAGGAGGGCACCAGCGTTCTGGCGAACTTGGTTGGTGGTGTGGCGACATTGGTCTTGCATAGCGGAACATTACCCGGAACGGTTGTTATGTCGGCCACCGCTGATCGCCGTGATAATAATGTGGATAATGGAATCCAGATGGGGATCACCAATTACGCCACGGTATCGATCGGAACTGGTGAGGTCAAATCACTGACGTTTACTGGGCCATTCGCCGATGCTGTATTTGTGGGCGCGAATAACCTGATCGCCGTGACTGGTCTTTGTCCGAATCAGCAGCCATGCGATTTCGTATGGAATGGCGTGTATAACCGGATCATCTCGGTCATCGCTAGTGATTCTTTTGGGAATCCACCGCCGGAGGGAACACCCATCACATTCCGACTGATCGATTCGCCGCTGGATATGTTGGTTAATCGTTATCCCGATCAGGGGCACGGTCAGTTTGCCATTACGGGATACAACGGTGATCCCCAGGAAGGAAGCTGGGAATTCTTCGCCCCCAACCGCAAGGTGGCGCGGGTTGTCGGAGATACCCTGAATCCATTCGTGGTGCCCAACGGTGTGTCGTATGCAGTGGCTGATCCACTTTGCCTGCTGATGTTGCAGGATCCTGAAATCATCAATCCGAATCCGAGCACGATCAACGCCCTGCCTGCGGAAGGGCGCCTGGAATACCATGTGGGTAGCCGAATCATCACCGGGCGTGTCGGGAATATGTTGACCGTTAACACGCCGTTTAACCAAGTCGGCCAGAATGTTGGCGCCAACGTCTGGTATACGGTTGGTTGCCCGCCACACAAGGGTAATGTGATGAATATCGGCAATGGAATTGTCGGGAATGAAGTCATCGTTTTGACCGATGTTACTGGCAGGGCCAGCACCGTGATGAGCTACCCGGCTAGCCAAGTGGGGCGGCGTTTCATGGTGGCGGCCGAATCGAACGGTGGAAAGGTTGGTGCGGTAATGACCCACTGGTATCTAGGCAATCCAGATAACAGTGTCTTGACTATAACGCAACCACCGCAACTGGCCCAGCAAGTAGCTGCTATAGCGCCGATTAGCTTGATTCCATGGCCAGCACTGGTGACGGTGACCCAACAGGTGCCTTCAGGGGCAACGGTTAATTTGCCAGTCACGTTGCAATTACTGGATGGCGGCGTTACCTCTGGAGGTGTATTAGTTCGCACTCCGATTCCGGGTGTGCCGATCGCGGTGCAAATTGTCATCAACGATCCGTCCGAAGCAGCGGCGATTGCGGCGGAAGAAGCCGTGGTGAAGGCGCAAGCCGCCTTGGATGCCTTTGATGCATTAAATCCAGGCGTCTGCGATCTGATTGATGACGATGGTAATCCGGAAACCCCACCAGTGGAGAGAGACCCGGCGAAGTGTGCCGAGCGGAAAGCGCTGGTGGCCACTTTGGAGACAGCGAAGATCGCCGCCGCCCAAGCCCGCGCCATTGCCAACTTGCACACGCCCACGGCGTCGGTAGTTCCGGCAGTGCTGGCCAGCAGTGCGGGTGGATACGTCAATCTGGTGCTGCAAGTCAACGACTTGCCCACGAATGGCAGCGTGGACTTCTTTTTCTCCACTATTGGCCCCGAGATTCACAGCGAAACGCTTCAGATCACGGTAAAACCACCGCAGCCAGCACAGTGAACCTCGAAAACGGCGGGAGGTAATCTCGCTCCTCCTGTCTCGAACCCAAAAACCGGCGGTGATCCCGCCGGTTTTTTATTGTCTCCAATGGGGAAGGGCAAAACCCCCGCCTTTAGGCGGAAGCTTGCATCCTGTTTTGCTGCGGGTGGCTTCATGGATGACTATCGCCATGGCTCACACACGGTCTTCTCGATCCACCTCCATGTCGTGTGGATCACCTATAATACCGTCCAAAGCGTTTGCGGGGTGCGGTGGCGGAACGGGTGCGGGATATGGGCGCGGGGCTATTTTGCCGCACAGTGGCAACGTCACCGATGAGGTGATCAAAGCCTATATCGAGAATCAGTGCCATGATCACGATGCGACCTTCTCGATTGAAGGGGAGGCTTCCCCGGACGGGAGTCCCCCTTCGTCTTGAGCCTGCTTCAGCGGGGGCAAGCTCGGCTTGAGCCGAAATTGCCGGCTTGAGCCATCCCCCGAAACCACTGCCTTCAAGGTGGTGGTCGTTTATTGAATTGCCGACAAGCAGGCTTCTCTACGCCCCAGATACGGGCAAAAAAAGCCGCGACTTACATCGCGGCTCGAAAAGACTACCCGATTATTTATTCACCAGGACTTTTTCCACCCCCATCTGGGCCGGAACCCGGAGGATTAGCGCTCCCGCCGGGTAAAAACTGCGTGGGATCGCTGGAATAAATGGCTTCCGCAACTCCGGAATCCGCCCAGTTGTCCTTGAAGGCAATCGCCCTCAACATCACCGCAGTGCCATTCGACCCAGCCAGTGAGACGGAGCCGCCATTGCTGATCAGCGTCCCATGGGTCGGTGTGGGCGTGCTGCCATCCAGGGTGTAGCGGATTAAAGCGCCCGGCGTCGTACTGCTAATCTTGACGGACACGGTCAGGTTCCCGCCCGGTGGGTCAAAGGTCGGCGTCGCCACTGTAGCCAGCGGCCCCACGAACCGACCGAAAGCCCACGGCGCCCATTGGCCGTTGGCATTGATCCCCGAGGCCACCGGCACTACAGCAATTACCCGGTTGCTAATCGCCTCGATAACCGAAACCGTATTCTCGTCGGTGTTGGCGACATACACCCGCTTGCTGTCCGGGCTGACCGCGACACCGTAGGGCTTCTTGCCGACTGGCACGATGTCCACCACGCTGTGGTTCGCGGTGGTGTCGATCACGAACAGGCGGTTGCCAGCCCCATCGGTGACGTACAGCCGGTTGCCGTCCGGACTGACCGCGACGCCGCGCGGCACCAGCGGTTGTGGCGCACCGCCGAATTCGTCCAGCGCGATCACGCCGACCACCCGGTTGAACACTGTTTCGATGACCGAAACCGTTCGATCGCCGGAATTAGCCACGTACACCAGCATACCGTCGGGATGGACCGCCACGCCCTCCGGCGCCCAGCCGACCGACACCGAGCCGACCTGCGTCTTCAGATCCGCATCGAAGATCGACAGCGAGCCGACGCACTGGTCCGGGTTGACGTTGACCGGGGGGCGCGACACCAGCGCGTCGCACTGATCGGGATAAGGATTGGTGGCATCGTCCGAGAACGAATTGACCGTCCGATTGGTGACGTACACCAGCGGGATGGTGGGGTTGGGATGCGTCGCCACGCCGCGCGGGTAGGGGTTGGCCGCCAGGTTGGGCACGTTCAGATCGATGAACGGTTTATTGGTGGTGGCATCGATCACCGACAGACTGAAGCTGCCTTCATTGGCCACGAACACCCGCTCGCCGGTGGGGTTGACGGCGACGCCCAGCGGCGCCACGCCAACCGGGATGATGGCGATCACCCGGCGTTCGGTCAGATCGATCACCGAGAGCGTACCCGCGCGCCGGCCGTACTGCGGGCGGTTGGCGACGTACAGCCGGGTGCCGTCCGGGCTGACCGCGATGCCGCTGGGGCCACTGTTGTTGATACCGGCCGACATGTTATCGACGACTTGATTGGTGTCGGGGTTCAGGATCGACACCGTGTTGCCGTAGTAGTTGGTGATATAGGCCGGTCCGCTGAGCAGGCCATACGCATAGGGACCGAAGGAAATCACCAAATTGACCCGGCTGTTGACCGGCACGGTCGCTTTCGGTTGCGGATTCTGGCGGATGACATGGCCGGCCGGCACGTCCGGGCTGCGCTGGTTGGAGACCACGCCGACCCGCAATCCAGCCCCGATCAGCTTGGTGGTCGCCGCTGCCAGCGTCAGGTTTGCTACTTCCGGAACCTGGGTTTGCGGGCTGGCGCCCGGATCTTCCGGCACCGGACCCAGCGAGACGATCAGGTTGACTGCCCAGCCGACCGGCGCCAGGGCGGTCATCAGCGGATTCTGGCTGATAATACGGTCTGTTTCGATGGTGTTGTTGGTCTGACGGGAGACGAAGCCTACCTTTAAGCCGACGTTTTCGAGCAGGACGGTGGCGTCGGGCAGAGTTAGCCCGACCACGCGCGGGGTGACGACCGGCGGTTGCGAGCCGGAGGACACGATCACGTTCACCGTGGTGTTATAGCCGATCAACGAACCGGCAGCGGGGAACTGAGCGGCAATCCGACCGGCCGGTATGGTGCTGTCACGCTGCACGGTGATGGCGCCGATCCCCGACAAACAGGTCGCGAACAGGATTTCGCGGGCATTCTCGACCGCCTGACCGGTCACGTCGGGCGCGGCGCACTGCTGCGGTCCAGAAAAGCCCTCGGAGACGATTAACCCGACTGCTATACCGGCTTTGACCTGATCGCCGGCCGCCGGTGTGGTCCGAATCACATTGCCGATTGGCATAGTCACATCCGGCTGTCTCATGGTGGTGCCGATGGTGAGTCCAGTGCTTTGCAGGATGGATTGCGCCACGACCTCTGGCTGGCCGGTCACGTTGGGAACCGTCACGACGCCGGCTGGCCCCAGGGATACGGTCAGGTTGACGGCGGTACTGGCGGCCACCTTGGTTCCGGCCGCCGGACTCTGATCGATGACGATACCGGTGGGTACCTTGTCGTCGAATTTCTGGGTTGTGGCACCGACACTGAGTCCGGTGTTGTGAATGAGAGTGCTGGCGCCGGTCTTGGTCAGGCCAACCACTTTCGGAACTTCAACATCCGCCGCTGCGCTGATTTGTGGATAAATAGCAAGAAAAAAACTTAAAAAAATCAGCAGGAACGACGTGGAAAAAAACCTGGTTTTTGATTTCATGGTAAAAAGCTCCACGCTTTTAAGGCATTACAGCACAGGTGTATTCGCCCTCTTCTTAGGAAGACACCGTTTTGGAAACCGTGCCGCCCCCCTTACAACGCTTTTCCTTAATAAATAGCAAGTATAGCCCTTTTACGACGCTGGCAAACATCGATGCACGCCCGAATTCGGGTACGGTGGCTCGAACCTTGGGTGTCCACCGGTACGCCGTGACCGACGGATGGATCGGATCGGGATGCAGGCTGGATTATGGATGCGAGAAGCCTCCTCCGGTGTTTATACTGACAAAAATTCGACTTTAGCGAACCGTCGTGTCCATTTTGCCACGGCATCGAATCAGGAAACCGCACCATGCCCTTCAGTGTCGCCCCACTCCATAAAATGGACTGCATCCCACTGCCGCATGCTGGACGCGGTTCGAGCGGTGGAGCCCTTGCCCTTGGCGCTGCTGCTGGTCGCCCATTTCGCCCATCCAGAACCGTTGGAACAGGCGCGGCGGGAGGGTGTGGCGATGGCGCAGAGCCTTGAGTGGGCTTGATCGATGCCCACCGTGATTCCCGCTATCTCCCGTCTGTTCCTGATCGGCCCGATGGGCGCCGGCAAAACCACCGTCGGCCGCCGGCTGGCGCAGGTGTTGGGCCGCGAGTTCGTGGATAGCGATCAGGAAATCGAACAGCGCGCCGGGGCCAGCATCCCGCTCATCTTCGAACTGGAAGGCGAGGCCGGTTTCCGCGCCCGCGAAAAGGCCGTCATCGCCGAACTGACCCAGCGCTCCGGCCTCATCCTCGCCACCGGCGGCGGCGCCGTGATCGACCCCGACAACCGCAACTGCCTGCGCGAACGTGGCTTTGTCGTCTACCTGTGGGTCACGGTGGACGAACAGCTTCGGCGCACCCGCCTGGACGGCAACAGGCCACTGTTGCAAACCGCCGACCCCCGCGCCCGCTTGGCGCACCTGTTCGAACAACGCGACCCGCTCTACCGCGCCACCGCCGATCTCATGGTCCAGAGCGACGGCCAAGCGGTGAGAAAAGTGGTGGGGCGGGTTCTCGACGCCCTCAATCACCGAGGCGGCCTGCGCTGACTCCGTTCCATCGCTCCCGCTCGATCCCCGACAGGAACACACCATGAAAACCCTGCACGTCGAACTCGGCGACCGCCGCTATCCCATCCACATCGGCCCCGGCCTGCTCGGTCGGTCCGAACTGCTGCGCCCCCACATCCCCGGCCGGCAGGCGCTGGTGGTCAGCAACACCACGGTCGCGCCGCTGTATCTCGAACAAACCCGCGCCGCGCTGGCCGGGCTGCGTCACGAAGCGGTGATCCTGCCCGACGGCGAGCAGTACAAGACGCTGGCGACGCTCGATGCCGTGTTCGCCGCCCTGCTGCGGCATCGCTTCGACCGCGACTGCACGATCATGGCGCTCGGCGGCGGAGTGATCGGCGACATGGCCGGTTTCGCGGCGGCCTGTTACCAGCGCGGCGTGCATTTCATTCAGATTCCCACCACCTTGCTGGCGCAGGTGGATTCCTCGGTGGGTGGCAAGACCGCGGTCAACCATCCGCTCGGCAAAAACATGATCGGCGCTTTCCACCAGCCGCGCTGCGTGCTGGCCGACACCGACACGCTCGCCACCCTGCCAGACCGCGAGTTGAGCGCCGGCCTGGCCGAGGTCATCAAATACGGGCTGATCCGCGATTTGCCTTTTCTGGAGTGGCTGGAGACGAATTTGGACGCGCTGTTGGCGCGCGAGACCGGTGCCCTGAGCGAAGCCATCGAGCGTTCCTGCGCCAGCAAGGCCGAGATCGTTGCCGCCGACGAGCGCGAAACCGGCGAGCGTGCCCTGCTCAATCTCGGTCACACCTTCGGCCACGCCATCGAGACCGGCGCCGGTTACGGCGTGTGGCTGCACGGCGAGGCGGTGGCGGCAGGGATGGTGCTGGCGGCCGATCTCTCGGCGCGGCTGGGCTGGCTGAGCGGGGATCAGGTCGAACGGATACGGGTGCTGCTGGGCCGCGCCCACCTGCCGCTGGCGCCGCCGCCGGACCTGAGCGCCGACGATTTCCTGCGGTTGATGGCGGTGGACAAGAAAGTCCAGGACGGCCGCTTGCGGCTGATCCTGCTGCGCGGGCTGGGACAGGGCGTCATCGCCGGCGATATCGATCCGATCCGCCTGCGGGAAACTCTGGAGGCGCGGCGCTAGCGGGGCGCGGCCGGCAACGCCGGCTGCACCGGTGTTACGGCGGCAGGTCGGTGCTGGAGATCGGATGATCGATGCCGGCTCGCTCCAGTTGGGCGAAGGTGGTCGGCTGCTGCGCGGGATCGATGTCCAGTCCGAGCAGCAGGCCGATCTGCGACAGCGAGAAAATGCCGCGCACCGCCGGCTTGCCAGTGGCGGGATCGGTGTCCACCGCCATCGCGTGCTGGCGGTTCATCCGCCGCAGGGTGGAGATGATGTCACCCACCCGCGCCTTCAGCACATCGTCCATCATCAATACTTCCAGCTTGGGTTTGAGGGTCATGATGTCGGCGACCCGCAGACCCTCCCAGTCGCCGCCAGCCTTGGCCAGGATGCGGCCCGGCTTCTCGCCCTCGATGTCGCGGCTGGTCACCAGCCCGACGATCCGGCCGTCGCCATCACGCACCAGCAACATGCGCACGCCGCGCTTGACCATGGTTTCCAGCGCCTTGCTGAGCGGCGTATCCAGTTCGGTGGTGTAGGCGGTCACTTGGCTGAGGTCGGTCATCACCCGTACGGCCGGGTCGTCGGCGGAGACGTGGTCGGGCAGTTGCTGCTTCGGACGGAAATAACCGGCGCCGGTTTCCAGACGGTGAAACGGGAGCGGCTGGTAGCTCGGAGTCATCGGGGTGGCCTCCATGGGATTGCGCGGTTGCCTTTGCGGTGTTGGTGAAAAGTCGGGTGGTTGGAAGACCGCCGGCATGGCGCTCAGCGGCGCCGGCCGGATCGGGCCATGACGCCCTCGGCCCATTCCAGAATCGCCCGCACTCGCGGCGTCAGCAGGTTCCAGGCTTCGGCGCGGTCGACCCAGCGGTATTCATTATGCTCCGGCCGCCCCAACTCGGGATTGGGCATGAGACTGACCTCGGTGCTCGCGGTTTCGGCGATGTAGTAACGGGCCACCTTGCGGCCCTGATTGTAGGGATGAGTTTCCCGGTAGAGATCGCCCCAGCGGAACCGCAGTCCGGTCAGCGTGGTTTCCTCCTCGACCTCGCGGACGGCCGCTTGTAGCGGCGATTCGGCGACTTCCACCACTCCTTTTGGAAAATCCCAATAATTGTAGGCTCTTAGTAAAAGATAGTCGTAATGATCGCTGTTCCAGTGCACCACCACCACACCGGATGACAGAATCCGGGTATTGGCTGGTCTTGGATTCGGCATCGAGGTCACCGCGCGTCGCTCGTGGAGGCGCGCGCGTGATAGGGAGCGCTCAGACGGTGGGCCGCTTCGACCAGCACCCGGACGCGCTCCGGATCGACCCCCGGCTGGATGCCGTGGCCGAGGTTGAAAACGTGGCCCGGTCCGGCGCCGTAATCGGCCAGCACTTGGGCCGTTTGCTGGCGGATGCGCTCGGGAGCGGCGTACAGCGCGGCCGGGTCGAGGTTGCCCTGCAGCGCCACCCGCGCCCCGATCCGGCGACGGGCGTCGCCCAAATCCACGGTCCAGTCCACCCCCACCGCGTCGCAGCCGCTGGCGGCGATGTCTTCCAGCCAGGCGCCGCCGCCCTTGGTGAACAGGATGACCGGCACCGGCCGCCCCTCGGCCTCGCGGGTTAGTCCGGCGACGATGCGGCTCATGTAGGCCAGCGAAAATTCCCGGTAGGCGCGCGGGGCCAGGATGCCACCCCAGGTGTCGAATACCATGACCGCCTGCGCGCCGGCGGCGATCTGGGCGTTGAGGTAGGTGGTCACCGCTCGGGCGATCACGTCCAGCAGTGGGTGCAGCAGCTCCGGCCGGTCGTATAGCAGACCCTTGATCCGGGCGTAGTCCTTGCTGGAGCCGCCCTCGACCATGTAGGTCGCCAGCGTCCACGGGCTGCCGGCAAAGCCGATCAGCGGAACCCGTCCGGCCAGCTCGCGGCGGATCAAGCGCACCGCGTCGGTCACATAGCGCAGCTCGACCTCCGGGTCGGGCACGCTCAGGCGGGCGATGTCGGCCGCCGCGCGCAGCGGCCGGGCGAACCGCGGGCCTTCCCCTTCGCTGAACGACAGCCCCAGCCCCATGGCGTCGGGCACGGTCAGGATGTCGGAGAACAGAATCGCCGCGTCCAGTGGAAACCGTTCCAGCGGTTGCAGGGCGACTTCGCAGGCCAGTTCCGGGGTCTGGCACAGCATGAGAAAGCTGCCAGCGCGGGCGCGGGCGGCGCGGTATTCCGGCAAATAGCGGCCGGCTTGGCGCATCAGCCAGACCGGGGTATGGTCCACGGGCTGTCGCAGCAGGGCGCGCAGCAGACGATCGTTATGGAGGGTGGTGGTCATGCGTGGCGGGACGGCGGTCCTGGTTGCGCTTCGGAAAGGTCGGTTGCCTGAGCATGAGGCCGTTCGACACTGCCTGCGGTTCCCGGCTACATTATTTTATAGTGTGCCAAGGTTCGGCGGTGGCGTCCATGCGCTGCGCGGTTTGGCGACTGCGGTTCCTCTGCCGTCGCATCGGCGAGGTGGGCGGGATTGTGGCGTTATGGTCCGACCTGGTGCTGTTTTGACCCGGCCGCGATAAGATCGCGGCGGCACTTCATTCGCGGAATGGGATGTAGACCCGCCATGCGACCAGCACCGCATCGATCTTTCCACGCGCGGGAGCCCGCCACCGGCTTCCTGCCCGACTTTTGCGCCAACCCCACCGTCTTCCTGACCATCCTGCTGGCCGAGTTGTTTGCCCTGGTGCTGGCGCTGAGCGAGGCCGACCGGCTGGGCGACTTCTGGAACCGGTTGGCGCTGATCTCGCTGTTCGTACAGTGGGTGGTGCTGGGCGCCGCCGCCGCCCTGTGTCTGTGCCGGCGCCGGCTGAACCAACTCGGCGTCACCGCAGCCACCTTGGCCGTGCTCGGCCTGACCCAACTGGTCACCCTGATTTTTTCAGCCCTCGGCTGGTGGTTCCTGGAATCGCCGCCCGAACCGAATCAGTTCGCCGTGCCGCCGGCCAGTTTGATCGCCCGCAACCTCGCGGTCGCTGGCATCGTCACCCTGCTGGCCCTGCGCTACTTCTATGTCCGCCATCAGTGGCAGCGCAACGTCGAGGCCGAGTCCCGCGCCCGGTTGCGCGCCCTGCAAGCGCGCATTCACCCGCATTTTCTATTCAACACCCTCAATACCATCGCCGGCCTGATCCCCACCCGACCGGATCAAGCGGAACAGGCGGTGCTCGATCTGGCCGATTTGCTGCGCTCGGCGCTGGCCCATCAGGAGCGCATCACCCTGGGGGAGGAACTCGAACTGACTCGCCGCTTCATCACCATCGAACGGCTGCGCCTCGGGGAGCGGCTGCAAGTGGAGTGGCATCTGGCCGACGGGTTGCCGCTGGCCACGCCGCTGCCGGCCCTGCTGCTGCAACCTTTGGTGGAGAATGCTATCCGTCACGGTATCCAGACCCTGCCGGAGGGTGGCCGGCTGATCATCCGCATCGACCGGCGGCCCAGCGCCTTGCGCTTCGCCATCACCAACCCTCGACGGGTCGCGGACGGCGGGCAAACCGGCGGCGGGGCGGGCCAGCGCCTGGCTCAGGACAATATCCGCCAACGCCTGTTGCTGGCCTTCGGCGCCGCCTGCCAGTTGGAGATCGTCGAAGCTTCCGATCGCTATCAGGTCGCGTTTTCGGTGCCGCTGGGCGGGAAGTGAGCGGTTTTCGGGCGCTGGATCTCGGCCGACATCGGGTGCGGTCCGGCGAACGCGCCTAATCGGCTTCGGCCGGCGGCAGTTCGTCGCGGGTGAAGCGGACCAGCGCGCCGATCCGCTGCTCGTCCAGGGAGGCCAGCTCGATCAGGGTGATGGTTTCCCCCGGCTCCGGCGAATCCGGGTCGAGCTTGACCCCGAGCCGGTTGAGGCGCAGGGCCAGCGGATGCAGTTGCAGGTAGGTCTCTGGATGGTCGAGCACCTGCCGCACCTGCTCCAGGTAATCGTCCAGCGTGCCCAACTGCTTGCGGGCGACGATCAACTCGCCCTCGGTCTGGGACAAGCGCTGCTCCATCGCGGCCAGCCGGCGTTTGCCGGCGGACAGCAGCGGTTGCAAGCCCTGCGCGTGCCCCCGCAGCGCTTGCAGTTGCGCTTGCAGTTGCCGCCGCTGTTCTTCCAGGGTTCCGCGCCGTTCGCGCAATTCGTTGATGCGGTCCAGCGCTCGCGTGGCCAGAAACACCAGCATTCGCCGCCGCAGATCCTTGCGCAACTCGGATTCGCTGGCGGCGGGAAAGAATAACTGATGATCCGAAAAGCTGACCTGGATCTGGCGAACGTCGCGAACCATGACATCGCCTGCCAGCGCCGTCCCGAAAGTCGCGGTTTCGCGCTTGACCATCAGTAGCAGGGCGAAACACTCCGCTCGTCCGTGGTCGGTGAAGAACGTCCGCGCCTGGGGATCGAGACCCAGGGTCGCGCGCAGGCTGTCCGCCGTGGCGAAAAAGGCGTTGACCCGCGGGTCCGTGACCCAGGCATGGCCACCGAGCGCCAGCGCCGGCGGCAAACGCCGCAGCACGCCGTCGCAATGACGCAGCCCGGTTTCCACCGAATCCAGGAGTTTTTCGGCATAGTTGCCCACCAGCCGGATTCGCGGCTCGCTGGCGTCCACCACCTGCTCGATGGCATCCCGCAGCAACGCCAGCCGCTCCTGATTGAGGCGATGTTCGGCCAAGTGGTGCTGGGCGAAGGCGGCGATGCCGCCAAAGGCGCTGTAAACTTCGTGTAGAAAACCCTGTTCGTCGGTCATTGCACGATACCTCGCGCCGGGTCAGGATGGCCGCGCCAGCCGCTGGTGCAGCGGGCTGGACCGGGGAAAGTGAGCGCGGAGAAAATCCATTTGATCGGCCAGCACCCGTTTGCCCTGCAAGTACACGTATTCCGCGTGATTGGGGGTAAAAGGAATCGCCAGCAACTGCATTCTGGCCTGTTCCGGCATTTTGCCACCCTTGCGGTGGTTGCAGGGCTTGCAGGCGGTGACCACGTTGTTCCAGTGATCCGCGCCGCCCTGCACGAGCGGTCTGACATGATCGCGGGACAGATCCCGAACCGCAAACGTCCCGCCGCAGTACAGGCAGGTGTTGCAGTCGCGGCGGAACAGCGAGGGGTTCGAGAGGGGCGGCACGTAGTCATGACGTGCGCGCAGGCGGGCGTAGGCGCCGCCCTGGGTGGCGATGATGGAGTTCACCATGATGGCGCTGCGCCGGCCGCTCAGGGCGCTGACGCCCCCGCGCACCGTGTAAAGCACCATGCCGCAGGTATAAGCGACCTGCTCGGCATGATACAAGCGCACCGCCTGCTGGTAATTAATCCATTCCAGTGGCATACCCGTCACATCCGTGTGTAGAACCTGCTGCTCCAGTCCGTACATGCTTCACCTGTGCCTGTTTCTTGTCTCCACCCCATTGTCGCCAGTCAACCTGAACCCAGGTTGACACGCCATGGACGCAAAACCCGGCGTTGGGTTGCAGGAGCGACGCCTGGGGCATTGGACATATTTCGAGCTTTGCCCATTTGTGATGTTGAAAGTCTAGGCTACTATCTACGAGTATCGCGCGTTACCCGCTGACGGCGCGCATGCCCACCTTAAACCCTGGCACTCCAAGAGGCTTTCAAAGAAGCCTTTTTTTCGTGTCAATTTCCGGACGGGCGGGAGTCCGGTGGAAATAGCAATCAGGAGGACAACATCATGCCTGTTCGTATGGCCGTCCCGAAGGAAACCATTTCGGGCGAACAGCGGGTCGCGCTAGACCCGACGATGGCCGAGCGTTTTGCTAAGCTCGGCGTGGAAATTCTGGTGGAAAAAGGCGCGGGTCTCAGCGCGTTCTTCACCGATGAAACCTATGGCAAAAGCAGCCGGCTGGTGGACGGCGCCCAGACGCTGTACGCCGAAGCCGACGTGGTTTTCAAGGTGCAGGGTCCCACCCTGGAGGAAGTGGAGCTGCTCAAGGACGGTTCGGTGCTGCTGGCCGTGTTGTCGCCACATCGCAACCCGGAGGTGGTCAAGCGCTTGCGCGACAAGAAAATCACCAGCTTCGCCATGGAACTGATCCCGCGCATCTCGCGCGCCCAGTCGATGGACGTGCTGTCCTCCCAGGCCGCCGTGGCCGGCTACTTCGTGGCGCTGCGCGCCGCCAGCCTGGCCAGCGGGTTCTTCCCGATGCTGACCACCGCTGCCGGCACCATCCGCCCGTCGAAGGTGGTGATCGTCGGCGCCGGCGTCGCCGGCCTGCAAGCTATCGCCACCGCCAAACGGCTGGGCGCGATGGTGGAAGCCTACGACATTCGTCCGGCGGCCCGTCAGGAGATCGAATCGCTGGGCGCCAAGATGATCGACACCGGCGTTAATGCGGCCGCCGAAGGCGGTTACGCCCGCGAGTTGACGGCGGAAGAAAGGCAGAAGCAGGCCGACGTGCTGGCCAAGCATATCGCCGCCGCCAATGCGGTTATCACCACCGCCGCCATTCCCGGGCGAGCAGCACCGAAGATTGTGACGGTGGCTATGGTGGAGAATATGAAACGCGGCGCGGTGATTGTCGATCTGGCGGCGGAATCCGGCGGCAACTGTGACTTGACCCGCCCCGGCGAAACCTACGAGCACAACGGCGTGGTGATCGACGGTCCGCTCAATATCCCCAGCAATTTCCCGGTCCCGGCCAGCGAAATGTACGCCAAGAATCTGTACAACTTCCTGTCGCCGATGATCAAGGACGGTGCGCTGAATCTGGATTGGGACGATGAGGTGATCGCCAAGAGCGCCTTGACCCGTGATGGGCAGGTCGTTCATGAGCCCACCCGTAAATTGCTCGAACAATAACCCGGAGAAGCACGATGGAAGCAGTGGTTGCCTTTTTTTCTCCCATCTACATCCTGATGCTGGCCGGTATTCTCGGCTATGAAATCATCGGCAAGGTGCCGGTGATCCTGCACACCCCGCTGATGTCCGGCACCAACTTCGTTCACGGTATCGTGCTGGTCGGCGCGATGGTGGCCCTGGGCCAGGCGGAAACTCCTCTGGAACAGACGATTGGCTTCCTGGGCGTACTGCTGGGCGCGGGCAATGCGGTCGGCGGCTACTTCGTCACCGAGCGGATGCTGGAAATGTTCAAGAGCAGCAAGGGCCAGGAGAAGTAAGCCATGGGTTATCTGATTGAAACGGTCTATTTTCTGACGGCCGCGCTGTTCATCCTCGGCCTGAAGCGGATGTCGCATCCGACCACCGCCCGCAGCGGCATCGTCTGGGCGGGCTATGGGATGGTGCTGGCCACCGTGGTCAGCTTCGTTCACCCGCAGATCACCGCGCACATCATTCCGGCCAACTATGTGCTGATGGTGATCGCCATTGCTATTGGCGGCGCGATTGCCTGGTACGGGGCGAAGAAAGTAGCAATGACCGCCATGCCGCAAATGATCGCCATCTACAATGGCATGGGCGGCGGCGCGGCGGCAGCGATTGCGGCGGTGGAACTGTTAAAGAACCACGGCAGCAAGGCGTCCGGGCCGGCAACCTCGGTACTGATCATGGCGGTGGCCGGTGCGTTGATCGGCGCGGTATCGTTCTCCGGCTCGGTGGTGGCGTTCGGCAAGTTGCAGGAGCTGAAGTTTTTCAAGGATGACGCCAAATTCCGCTTCCCAGGCCAGCAGAAGGTCAATATGGTTATCTTCGCCAGCGCGGTGCTGCTGGGTTTGGTCGTTGCTGTGGGTCACAGCACCAGCGGCGGGTTGATCTCGGTGTTCTTCCTGTTGGCCCTGGCCTTCGGCGCGATGATGGCCTTACCCATCGGCGGCGCGGATATGCCGGTGGTCATTTCCCTGTTCAATGCTTTCACCGGCTTGGCTGTGGCGCTGGAAGGCTTTGTGCTGGGCAACTCGGCAATGATCATTGCCGGTATCATCGTCGGCTCGTCCGGTACCTTGTTGACCCTGATGATGGCCAAGGCGATGAATCGCTCGGTGTCGAACGTGCTGTTCAGCAATTGGGCGGCGTTGGGCAGTGGCGAAGCGCAGGCGGTGACGGGTAGCCTCAAGCCGATGGAGCCGCCGGATGCGGCTATTCAGATGGCGTATGCGAGCAAGGTCATCATCGTTCCCGGTTATGGCATGGCGGTGGCCCAGGCGCAGCATAAGATCTGGGAAATGTGCAAGCTGCTCATGGAGCGTGATGTCGTCGTCAAGTTCGCCATTCACCCGGTTGCGGGTCGGATGCCTGGCCACATGAACGTGCTGCTGGCGGAAGCGGGCGTACCCTACGATCTGATCTTCGACATGGAAGAAATCAACGAAGAGTTCTCCACGGCTGACGTGGCGCTGGTGATCGGCGCCAACGACGTGGTGAATCCGGCGGCGCGCACCGACAAGTCCAGCCCGATCTACGGGATGCCGATTCTGAACGTGGATCACGCCAAAAACGTGCAGGTGATCAAGCGCGGCAAGGGCGTGGGCTTCGCCGGCATCGAGAATGCGCTGTTCTTCGCCGATAACACCCGGATGGTCTACGGCGACGCCCAGAAGGTGGCGGCCGGGATGATTCAGGGGATTAAGGATCTCGGCTAGCTTTCCATCGGGTTTGCACCCAAGCCAGCGGGGCGGCCTTCGGGCCGCCCCGCTTTTTTTGGGATTGCGCTATGCTGTCCGGCGGGGCGGTCTTCGGGCCGCCCCGCACACCTTCACCGCCGGAAGCTTGCCATGTCCGAGACCGAAAACCTGACGCTGCTGGGTCAGTCCAAGACCGAATACCCGCAAACCTACAGCCCGAACCTGCTGGAGCGGTTCCATAACCGCTATCCCCAGCAGGATTACGTGGTGGAACTGGACTGTCCCGAGTTTACCTGTCTGTGCCCGTTGACCGGGCAACCCGATTTCGCCCACATCAGCATTTCTTACAGCCCCCGCGAGTTCTTGGTGGAATCGAAATCGCTGAAGCTGTATCTGTTCAGCTTTCGCAACAAGGGCGAGTTCAGCGAGGACAGCGTCAACTGCATCGCCCGGGATCTGTTTCAGTTCCTGCAACCGAAATGGCTGGAGGTGCGGGGAGAGTTTTGGCCCCGGGGCGGCATCGCCATCAAACCCAGCGTGCGCTTGGCCGACGCGGAGCCCTGAAGCACGATCATGGGGTAGTGGACCACGCTCCAGGAACGGCGTACCGCCCGGCGGATTGCCAAAAATTGGCGAGTGGGTCGGGCGGAGGGTCTTGCCGATCTTGCGTGTTCCCGCCGCGTGGTCGTTCCGGGCAAAAATCGCTATGCCCTTCTGAAGGATTTCCAGGCGATCCATCGTTTCCTTAGAACTCAACGGGCTCTTGATGGCTATCAACCCATCGACGCTCCATGCGGGGAGCGATATTGCAAACAGCGCCACCATGCAGATCGAGTGTAGGGTTTTCATCGTTAACTCCTTGATGTAGGGTTATCTAAGCGATAGCCGTTGGGGGCTCGGGAGGTTTCATCCAATGCCGGCCATCTCAGCCACTCCCCCGCGTCGTCGACGTCACCGAGTCGCGGGGGGCGGTGATCGCCGTGCGCGGCAGCGTGGTGGACGCGCGCTTTCCTCGCCATTTGCCAGCCCTGCGCCAGCAACTACGCGCTGGCCGGGATCGGTCGGTGATCATCGAAGTCAGCGACCACTTGGCGGTCGATGCGGTGCGCGGCATCGCCCTGACCCCCACCCAGGGCTTCGCGCGCGGCGATCCGGTGTGGGACAGCGGTGATCCGCTGAACGTGCCGGTCGGGCCGGAACTGTTGGGACGGATGATCGACGTGTTTGGCCAGACCATCGACGGCGGCCCGGCGCTGACCGGCGGCGAACGACGTTCGATCCACCAGCCGCCGATTCCGCTGGCGCAACGCCGGGTCGGCTTGGAGCTGTTCGGGACCGGCATCAAGGTCATCGACCTGCTCTGCCCGCTGGAACGCGGCGGCAAGGCCGGTTTGTTCGGCGGCGCCGGGGTCGGCAAAACCGTGGTTATCACCGAACTGATTCACAACATGGTGGGTCGCTACCAGGGCGTTAGCCTGTTCTGCGGCATCGGCGAATGCTGTCGCGAGGCGGAGGAACTGTATCGCGAGATGCGCGAGGCCGGCGTGCTGAAGGACGCGGTGCTGGTGTTCGGGCAGATGGACGAGCCGCCGGGGGCGCGCTTCCGGGTCGGTCACGCCGCGCTCACCCTCGCCGAATACTTCCGCGACAGCGCCCGCCGCGACGTGCTGCTGTTGATCGACAATATTTTCCGCTTCATCCAGGCCGGCGCCGAAGTCTCGGGACTGATGGGCCGCATTCCGTCGCGGGTCGGTTACCAGCCAACCCTGGGCAGTGCATCTGTAACGCCGCCGGCGGTTCCACCACCTCGGTGCAGGCGGTCTACGTGCCCGCCGACGATTTTACCGATCCCGCCGCCGCCCACACTTTCGCCCATCTCTCGGCCTCGGTGGCGCTGTCCCACAAACGCGCCAGCCAAGGGTTTTACCCGGCAGTGGACCCGCTGACTTCCGACTCCAAGCTACTGACCCCGGCGCTGGTCGGCGAGCGCCATTACCGAATGGCCCCGGCGGTGCGCAAGACTCTGGCCGAGTACGAGGAACTCAAGGATCTGATCACCATGCTTGGGTTGGAGGAGTTGTCGTTGGCCGATCGGCGCACCGTCAATCGCGCCCGGCGGCTGGAGCGCTATCTCACCCAGCCGTTCTTCACCACCGAGCACTTCACCGGTCGGCCGGGCCAGAGCGTGCCGCTGCCGCGCGTGCTGGACGATTGCGAGCGTATTTTGAACGATGGTTGCGCCGACTGGGCCGAGGCGGAGCTGTACATGATCGGCACCCTGGACGAGGCGCGGCGATGATCCATTTGAAAGTGATGACCCCGACGCAAACGCTGGTGGACGAAACCGCGACTCAGGTTCATGCCGAAGGACTGGAAGGCGCGTTTTGCCTGCGGCCGCGCCATCGCGATTGGGTGGCGGCGCTGGCGCCGGGCATCGTCGGCTTCACCACTCCGGCCGGGCGGGAACAGTTTCTGGCGGTGGATCAGGGCGTGCTGAGCAAGCGCGGCGCCGAGGTGCTGATCGCGGTGCGGCGGGCGGTGCGGGAAGGCGATCTCCGCCGGTTGCGGCAGGTGGTGGACACCGAATTCCGCCAGCTCGACGAGCAGGAGAAAGCGGCTCGCGGCGCCTTGGCCCGACTGGAGGCCGGAATGATTCGGCGGTTTTTGCAATGGGGGGAGGGCAGGCGGTGAAACAACCCCACCCTCCCGGTTCTGCTCCTTCCCGGACAGAGGAACACGTCAGCGTCAAGAACCGGGCGGCGACCTCATCCCCGCCGTTCGATCTCCTGTCGGAACGGGTGGGGCGCAAGGCGGCGCGCAAATTGCGGGCGCGCGAGGCGGACCGACCCAGCGTCTGGTTCGGCCTGGGGCTATTTGGCATCGTTGGTTGGACGGTGGCGCTGCCGGCCGTTCTGGGCGCGCTGCTGGGGCTGTGGCTCGACCGGCATTGGCCCGGTCGGCATTCCTGGACCTTGACGCTGCTCGTCGCGGGTCTGGTGCTTGGCTGCGCTGCGGCCTGGCACTGGCTGAAAAAACAGGAACCCCATGACTGAGAATTGGATGGGGTCGCTGGCCGCGCTGGGTGGCCTACTCCTGGGCCTGTTTTACTTCGCCGGCCTGTGGTTCACCCTGCGACGACTGCCGGGCCATCCTCATCCCGCCTTGTGGGTGATCGGTAGTTTCGTTGTGCGGCTGGCCGTCAGCCTGAGCGGGTTCTATTTGATTCTCGGCCCGGATCGCAACCTGATCCGGCTGGGGATCGCGCTGCTGACTTTCATGGCGGCGCGGGTCGTGCTGACGCGCTATTTGCGACCGACGCCGGAGCCGCGAGCATGACCATCAGTCCCGATTAAACCGTCTGTTTCGAATTTGGCTTCATCCGCATCAGCGCCACCCTGCTGTTCACTTGGCTGGTCATGGCGCTGCTGGTGGCCTTGGCTCGGCGGATCACTCGCCGCCTGGTCAGCGATGCCGCGCTGTCGCCTTGGCAAAACCTGCTGGAAGTACTGGTCGAGGGTATCCAGGAACAAATCCGCGATATCGCCCGGCAAGGACCCCGCACCCTATCTGCCCTTCGTCGGCACACTGTCCGTTTTCATCGCCGCCAGCAACCTTGCTGGCCATCGTCCCCGGTTTCGAGCCGCCCACCGGCTCGCTGTCCACCACCACCGCGCTGGCGCTATGCGTCTTGGTCGCGGCGCCGCTGTTCGGCGTCCAGCGGCGGGGCTGGCGCGCTTATCTCAAGGATTATGTGGAACCAACCCCGATCATGTTGCCGCTCAACATCATCGGCGAGCTAGCCCGCACTCTGGCGCTGGCGGTTCGGCTCTACGGCAACGTGATGAGCGGCACCGCGGTCGGGGCGATTCTGCTGATCGTCACTCCGCTGTTGTTCCCGGTGCTGATGCACGCGCTGGAATTGCTGACCGGGATCATCCGAGCCTATATCTTTGCGGTGCTCGCCACGGTCTATCTCGCTGCGGCCACGGCGGCGCATGAGAATCCACCTCGCACTCCCTCATCCTCATCCTCGTCCTCGGAGGATGAGGGGCGAGTTCACGAACCCTGACGGAGGATCTCTCCCCATGGATGCTGCGCTTCTCATCGGCCTGGCCTCGATCATCACCGCCGGCTTCACCATCGCCATCGGCACCATCGGTCCGGCTCTGGCGGAAGGCCGGGCGGTGGCCCAGGCTCTGGCCGCCATCGCCCAGCAACCGGACGAAGCAGCGACCTTGAGCCGCAGCCTGTTCGTCGGTCTGGCGATGATCGAATCCACCGCCATCTATTGCTTCGTGGTGTCGATGATCCTGATTTTCGCCAATCCGTTCTGGGATCATTTCATCGCCGCCGGCCGGTAGCCATGCAGATCGACTGGTTCACCGTCGTCGCCCAGATCGTCAATTTTCTGCTGCTGGTGTGGCTGCTGAAACGGTTTCTATATCGTCCGATGCTCGACGCCATGGCCGCCCGCCAGCAGAAAATCGCGGCGGCGCTGGAAGAGGCCCGAACCAAGGCCCAGCACGCCGAAATCGTGGCGCAAGCCGGTCGGGAACAGCAGGCCGGACTGGAAGCCCGGCGCGAGGCGTGGCTGGCTCAGGCCCACCAGGAGGTCGCGGAGCGGCGCGAGGAATGGCTGTCAGCGGCTCGAAGGGAGGTGGAGGCCCAGCGCGCCGACTGGTTGGCGACCTGGCGGCGGGAGCAGGCGGAAGGCCAGCGCGCACTGCAATGGGAAGCCGTCCGCCGGTTGACCGAGGCGCTCCGCCACGCCTTGCGCGAACTGGCCGACGCCGACCTGGAGCGGCAGATGCTCGAACCGCTGCTGGCGCGACTGCACGGCCCTGGGCGCGGGCGAACGCGCGGCGCTGGCTCAGGCCGCATTGGGTGGCTGTACCGTCACCACCGCCTTCCCCCTGGATGCGACGCTGCAACAAGACTGGCAAACGGCGCTGAACCCACTGCTGGGTATCGAGACGCCACTTCGTTTTCATCACGATCCGAACGCCGCTTGCGGCATCATGCTGGAAATGCCCGGTCACCGTCTGGCCTGGACCCTGGACAGCTATCTCGACGGTTTCGGCGAAGCGCTCGCCCAAGTGTTGAATTCCCAAGCAGCCGTCGTGGCCGACGACCATGCCCGACCCTGAGCTGTTCGCGCCTTTTGACCGGGCGCTGGCCGCCTATCGGCCCGTGGTCAAGGTGGTGGAAACCGGCGTGGTGGAGCGGCTCGGTCAGGGCATCGCCCAGGTAAATGGCTTGCCGGGCGTCGAGGCCATGGAACTGGTGCGTTTTCCCAACGGCATTCTCGGTATCGCCTTCAATCTGGACCCCGATGAGATCGGGGTAGTACTGCGCAACGACAGCAGCGGCCTCAAGGCCGGCGATCCGGTCGAGCGCACCGGACGGGTGGTGGATACGCCGGTCGGTTCCGCCTTGCTGGGGCGGGTGGTCAATGCCTTGGGCGAACCGCTGGACAAAGCCAGCCCGCTGGTCGCCGCCGACCGCTGGCCGCTGGAACGGCCGGCGCCGCTGATCATGCACCGGGCGCCGGTCAGCGTGCCGCTGGCCACCGGTATCAAGGTGATCGACGCCGCCATTCCGGTCGGCCGGGGCCAGCGGGAATTGATCCTGGGGGACCGGCAGACCGGAAAAACCGCGCTCGCCGTGGATGCCATCCTCAATCAGGCCGATCAGAACGTGATCTACGTCTACTGCTGCATCGGCCAGCGCGGCGCGATGCGCCATACCTTCCTGGTGGTGGCCGCCGGCGAGGAACCGCCCGGCCTGCAAGTGCTCACGCCCTATGCCGCCACCACCATGGCCGAATGGTTCATGGCCCAGGGTCGCGACGTGCTGATCGTCTACGACGATCTGACCCGGCACGCCCAGGCATACCGGGAACTGTCGTTGCTGCTGCGCCGTCCGCCGGGGCTGGAAGCCTATCCCGGTGACGTGTTCTATCTGCATTCCCGGCTGCTGGAACGAGCCACCCGGCTGCGCCCGGAGCAGGGCGGCGGTTCGCTGTCGGCGCTGCCGATCGTCGAGACCGAGGCGCAAAACGTCGCCGCCTACATTCCAACCAACCTGATCTCGATCAGCGACGGCCAGATTGTGCTGTCCCCGGACTTGGCCCGAAAGGGCATCCTGCCGGCGGTCGATGTCGGTCAGTCGGTGTCGTGGGTGGGCGGCAAAACCCAATTGCCGGCCTATCGCGCCATCGCCGCCGAACTGCGGTTGGCCTATTCCCAGTTCGAGGAGTTGGAAAGCTTCGCCCGTTTCGGTACCCGCTTGGATGCGGCCACCCGCCGGACCCTCGAACGCGGCCATCGGGTGCGCGAAGTGCTGAAACAGCCGCAGTACCAACCGCTGCCGGTCGCCGCCCAGATCGCGGCGCTGCTGGCGGTGACCGAGGGCGTGTTCGACCGGGTGCCGCTGGAACGGGTAGAGGCGGCGGAGCGGGCGGTGCGGGAGCAGTTCGCCACCCGCCGTCTCGATATCGGTGAGCGGATCAGCGTCGGGGCACCGCTGAGCGACACCGACCGGGAGGCGCTGCTGACGGCGGCGCGGCTGGTGGTCGGCGGTCTCGCCGGGTGACCCAGGTGCTGCTGTTCCACAACCACCATCGGGGCGGCGAAAGCCATGAACCCACCAGCACCCGTCTGTTGCCGCTCGACCCGGATGCCCTGTGCCGCGAGTCGCCCGCGCCGTCGCGTTCCCTGCCCGGTTACGCCGTGGGTCGCGCCGAGCTGCTGGCCGCGTTGCTGCGAGAATGGTTGTTCGTGGAGCTGTTCCGCGCTTGCGCCGAGTCGCTGGCCAGCGAGCACGCTAGCCGCTTGCTGGCGATGCAGGCCGCCGAGCGCAATATTACGGACCGTTTGGCGGAATTGAACACCGCCTACCGCCAGCAGCGCCAAGAGGCGATCACCGCCGAATTGCTGGATGTGGTCGCCGGGTTTGAGGTGCTGGTGACGGCCGGCAGCCCCCGTGAAAAACTGCGCCGGGACGAGATGGGAAGAAGCGAAAGTTGAACGGCGCCTACAGCGCGGCGGCGATCTCGTCTTGCAGGGCCTTGACGACGCTAATCGGATCTTTGGCATTACGAATGGGGCGCCCCACCACCACGTAATCGGCCCCATTCCTGATGGCGGCATGGGCGGACGCGACCCGTTTCTGGTCGTCGTCCTGAATCGCGTCGTTGGTTCCTGGGCGGATGCCGGGCGTCACGATCAGAAACTTTTCGCCCAGCCCGTCCCGCAGGCGAGGGACTTCCAGGCCGGAAGAAACCACGCCATCGCAGCCCAGATCGAGCGCTTTCCGGGCCCGGAGGTAAACCAGATCCTCGATGGTGCCGGTCATGCCCATCTCCCGCATGTCGGATTCGTCGAAGCTGGTGAGCACGGTCACGGCCAAGATTTGGGCGCTGCCCCGTTCCTGCACGGCCGCGCGCAGAATCGGTTCGTTGCCATGCACGGTGATGAAGGTAGCGCCCTTGTTTTTCAGTTCCCGAACCGCCAGGGCCACGGTCTCGGGGATGTCGAAGAACTTCAGATCGACCATCACCTTGTGGCCGCGCTGCAAGATCATGTCGATCGCGGGGAAGCCGCCCGCCAGGAACAGTTGCAGGCCGACTTTGTAGAACCTGACCTGATCGTCCAGGCGATCCAGCCAGCGTTCGGCTTCATCCTTTGAATCGACGTCCAGCGCGAAGATGATGCGCTCGTTGAGAGGGATCTGTTTTGTCATGTCTCGACTCTTGGGGATGGAGTTGCAAGGACTGTGGCCGCAACACGAACAGCGCGCGTGGGTACGGAGGCCGCGCGTCTTGCCGCCCGTCCATAGGGTAGCGTTGAAAAAGCACGACGGGCAACGCCTCAAGACCCAAAAACGAAAACGCCCCGCAGGATGGCAGGGCGTCGTTTGATCTGGCTCCCCAGCGCGGACTCGAACCACGGACCCGGTGATTAACAGTCACCTGCTCTACCGACTGAGCTACTGGGGAATTGAAAGGACGAAGATGATATTGATCCTTGGCCGTACTGTCAATCCCTGCTCAGCGGGTGATCGGAGCAGCCGTGCGACTGGCCCTGGGTCAGAGAAGAGCGGTTTGGATGAGTCGGACCTTGGGAGCAGGATGTGAATTGTCGGCGAGGAGCGGAGCAGCGTCGGCTATATTTTGAGGGCAAGAACCTGCCCGATGTTGCCGCCCCTTCCAATCCAATCCGGTTTTATCCATGGCCGCCTGTTGTCCGTTTTGCAACCTGCCGCGAGAACGCATCGTCGCCGCTTCCGAGCGCATGCGCGCGATCCGCGACGCCTTTCCGGCATCGCTGGGACATACCCTGCTGCTGCCGCGCCGGCATGTGGTCTCGCTGTTCGATTTGACCGTGGTGGAGTGGGTGGAACTGGGCCAGTTGCTGGCCCGAATCCGTAAGGCCTTGCACGCTGAATTCCAACCAGACGGCTTTAACATCGGGATCAACGAGGGTGCCGCCGCCGGCCAGACGGTCATGCATCTGCACGTGCATCTGATTCCCCGCTATCGGGGCGATCAGCCCGACCCGCGCGGTGGAGTGTATCTTCCCGGACAAGACGCGCTACGAGCCACCGTGAACAAGGAGTGGAGGCAGGATCTGGAAGAACGGGGCGAAGGTGCCAAGCGCCGGGATGAATCGCTGGAGAGAGTTTGACTGATCGTTACCGATCAGGTGATTGCTTTTTACGGATGTTCAGCTTGCAACGAAGAATGGCGCCAGTGAGCGGGCGCAAGATTCCGGATCTTCCAGATGGGGATGATGCCCGCCGGGCAGGATTTTCACCGTCAGATCGTTGATGCGGGCGTAGCGCTCCCGCATGTAGGCCCGCTTGACCAGATAGCCGTCCGCGCCGCAGAGCAGCAGCGCCGGTGCCGCGATGCGCTCCATGTAGGCCAGGATTTGCGGTTCGCTCAGGTACAGCGGCGAGACGAAGCGCAACCGGGGGTCAGTGCGCCAGCCGAGGCCGCCGTCGACCGGTTGGATGCCGCGCTCGACCAGAATCGCCGCCGCTTTCCACGACAAGCCGCCAGCCTCGCAGCGCGCCTGAATCGCCGCTTCCAGATTCGCATAAACCGGTGGGCGCTTGCGCGGCAGGGCGTCCATCTGCTCGATAGTTTTGCGCAAGTCGTCCGGACCGTCGGCGGGATGGCTGGTCGGCGGCCCTAAACCTTCGATCATCGCTACCCGGCTGATCCGTTCCGGTAGGGTGGCGGCAACGAAGCTGGCGATGCCGCCACCCAGAGAGTGGCCGAGCAAGGCGAAGCGGTCCCAGCTCAGCGCATCGGCGGCGGCGACCACATCGGGGATAAAATCGACGAAATGGTAATGGATGCCCGGCGGTCGGTGGTCGGAGCGGCCGTGCCCGATCAGGTCCAGCGCCGCCAGCCGCACGCCGGGCAACAGCGGCGCCAGGGCATCGAAGCTGGCGGCGTTGTCGAGCCAGCCGTGCAGCGCCAGTACCGGAACACCGTCCGGCGGACCCCAGACCCGCGCCGCCAGTCGTAGATAGGGGGTTTGCAGCTCCAGTTCCTCCGGCATCGACGGGTGGCTCTCAAACGCCGTGCGGGTAATCCCAACCTGGATCGGTCGGGAACAGAGTGGCGTATTTCACGCTGCTGCGCGGTTCCGCCATCAGCTCGGCCACGGCGTCGCGCCAACGGGCGTAGTGAGCGGTTTCCTTGTGTTGGGCCGTAGCCTCGACCGTGCGATAGACCTCGACCAGCACGAAGCGGGTCGGGTCGTCGGCCTGCTGGATCAGGTCGAAGCGGGCGATCCCCGCTTCCCGGACACTGTGGCGGGCGTTGTCCAGCGAGGCTGCCTTGAACGCCTCGACGCATTCCGGTTTGACGTGGACGAAGACATGGACGATCAGCATGGTGTTTTCCTCGCTTGACGGAATTCCCCCGATCAATGGGCGGGGGAATGGGATTGAGGGTGTCAGGATGTGTCCCTGTCTGTTTCAGGCGGCGCCCGCCGGCAGATAATCCAGCAGCAGCCCGCAGAAAATCACCAGCCCGAAACTGTTGTTGTTGAGAAACGCCTTGAAGCATTCGGCTGGTTCGCGGTTGCGAATCAGGTATTGCTGGTACAGGGCAAACCACGCTGCTACGAATAGCCCCAAATAATAGATCCAGCCGCGTTCGGCCAGCGGGCCCACCACGACCAGCACCCCCAGCAACGCCAGTTGCAGGTAGCCGATGATGTGCCTGTCCCGCGCGCCGAACAGGATGGCGGTGGATTTCACGCCGATCCGGCGGTCGTCTTCCCGGTCCACCATGGCGTACTGGGTATCGTAGATCGCCGACCAGAGCACATTGCCGAGGAACAGCAGCCAGGCCACCGGCGGCAGGTTGTCGCTCACCGCCGCGTAGGCCATCGGAATGGCCCAGCCGAAGGCCGCGCCGAGATGAAGCTGCGGTAGGGGATGCAGCCGCTTCATGAATGGATAGCTGGCGGTCAGCGCTAGGCCGACGAAGGACAGCTTGACGGTCAGCGCATTCTGGGTCAGCACCAGAGCGAAGGCCAGCAGGCTCAGCACGGCGGCAAGGACCAGCGCTTCGCCCGGTTTGACCCGGCCAGCAGCCAGCGGCCGGTCTCGGGTACGGGCGACATGCGGGTCGAAATCGCGGTCGGCGAGGTCGTTCATGACGCAACCGGCCGAGCGCATCAACACCACGCCCAGCACGAACACGAGCACGACGCCGCGCGGCGGCTGGCCGCCGGCCGCCAGCCACAGTGCCCACAGGGTCGGCCACAACAGCAGATAAATGCCGATGGGTCGGTGCAGGCGCATCAGCAGGGCGTATTCGCGCAGGCGGTCTTCGAGGCGTTCGATAGTCATGGGAGGAATCCAGTCCGGTCGACAAGAGCCGGGGATACCGGCAAGGCGGGCAGGAAAATCTCGCACACCAACAGCGGGTGGCGACCGTCGATCCAGAACACCGAACGGCGTCCCCAAATCGCGTCCGGCGGCTCGGCGAAGCCGGCGAAGGCGCGCTGGTGCAGGCGCTGGCCGGCGACGATGCGAGCGATTTCCACCGGGCTGCGGTGGACCTTGGGGTCGGCGAACAGCACCTGCCCCAGGGGTCGGCTACCCAGGCGGGTCAGCCGGCGGCCGCGGCCGCGCAGGGTGATGGTCGGGATCAGGGTTCGGGCGAACACCCAGGGCCGCTCGCCGCACAGCAACTGCACCTCGCGGGTCCAGGTCCAGGCATCCAGCCGTAGCCCCAAGGCGCGGGTTTCGTCGCGGCCGGGCCGCGTCCAGCCCTGACGCAGCACGCGCACGCGAAAGCGGTCCGGACAGCTCCGGCGCAGCCGCTGGGTCAGGGAGCCGGGGTCGAACAGCCAGTCGGCCAGCCCGACCGGCAGGGCGGGCGAACGGGCGCGCGCGCGGGAAGACCAGGAGGGTGGATGGTGGGGAAGGTCGGGGCAATCGGCGTGCAAGGCGGTTATTTCGTGAGTTCGGCGATTTTCGCAGCGGACAATTATGGCACGGTTGCCAGGCGTCGGGGGAATAACCCTGCGGGTTTGAGCGTGCCACGCGTCTGCGCCATGGCGGGATCGCTGGTATAGTGATACGGCTTTGCCGGCCTGTTCGGGATAAAGAACTGCCGGCTCACGGCCAGGATCGCTGATAAGTTGAGAACAATGCATGTAGCCCAGGATTCCATCGTCTTTTCCCTGTTTCTGATTTTTACCGGTGCGGCGCTATTTGCGACGTTGGCGCTGTACGCGCGCCAGGCGCTACCGATCGCCTATATCGTGTTGGGTATCTGCATCGGACCCTACGGCTTCAAACTAATCGACAACGCTGCGGCTATCGAAGAGATGGCCCAGATCGGCATCATGTTCCTGCTGTTCCTGTTGGGCTTGGATCTGTCGCCGCAGCGGCTGCTGCAGATGTTGCGCAAGGCCACCCTGATCACGCTCGGCACCTCGCTGGTATTCGCGCTGCTGGGTGGGGGGGTTGCTTGGCTGTTTGGCTATACGCTCGGCGAGAGCCTGCTGGTCGGGACGGCGATGACGTTTTCCAGCACCATCATCGGCCTCAAGTTGCTGCCGACCCGCGCCCTGCACCACCAGCACACCGGCGAAATCATCATCAGTATCCTGCTGCTGCAAGATCTGCTGGCGATCGCCGTACTGCTGCTGCTGGAGGGGCTGGGTGGGCGCGGTTCCTCGTTGCAAGGGTTGAGCCTGCTGATCATCACCCTGCCGATGTTGTTGGGGTTCGCCTACCTAAGCTCGCGTTACGTGCTGATCCCGTTGATTCGCAAGTTCGACAAGATCCGCGAATACATTTTCCTGACCGCCATCGGCTGGTGTCTGTGTATCTCGCAGGTGGCGGCCTTGTTGGGCTTGTCCTACGCCATCGGCGCCTTCATCGGCGGGGTGGCTCTGGCCACCAGTCCGATCTCGCTGTATATCGCCGACAGCCTCAGACCCTTGCGTGATTTCTTTCTGGTGCTGTTCTTTTTCTCGCTGGGCGCCGGCTTCGATCTGGGGATGCTGGGCGCGGTGTTCCTGCCCACCCTGCTGCTGGGTGCGCTGCTGCTTGCGGTCAAGCCGTG
Source organism: Candidatus Competibacteraceae bacterium (assembly GCA_027492875.1). Taxonomy (GTDB): domain Bacteria; phylum Pseudomonadota; class Gammaproteobacteria; order Competibacterales; family Competibacteraceae; genus Competibacter. Next base: position 58,230 of record JAPUDV010000055.1, read on the forward strand.
GGTGTTTCGTGGTTTTTTGCAATGGGCCGGCGAGCGGCCGCGTATCGCCATGGAAGTCGGCGTGCGACTGGGCCAGGTCAGCGAGTTTTCCCTGCTGATCGCGGTGCTGGCCCAACAGAACCAGTTGGTCGGCCGGGAGGCGTCGTATCTGGTGCAGGCGACCACGCTGTTGACCTTCATTGCCTCCACCTATTATCTGGTGCTGACCTATCCGACGCCGGTGGCGATTTCCGATAGCCTGCGGCGGGATTGAAAAGAAGATAGTGCATAAATCATTGGCGTTTACCCTGATTTTTCCTATAATCGCCGCCATTTTTCGGCCGAACCGAACCCAAAGGGGCTTTGGCGCGACCGGACATCCTTAGTGATCTCTCCGGTGAACGTCCCAGCAAGAGTGACGCGCGCGGCGGGGTTGTGGAGCCTGACGGTTGGTTTCCACACGTACCCGGTTCCTTCATTTTTCGTTGCTGAGTACTGTTATGGAGAGAGAGTTCATGCCCTCGCGTAGTGAATTGGCCGCCCGCCCTGTGGTGGATGCGACGACCGCGCCGCTCGCCGCCACCGGTTCCCCTGTTCGAGAAACCGCCGCCCCTTCGCGCCGGGAACTGGCGAACGCCATTCGCGCCCTCAGCATGGATGCCGTGCAGCGAGCGGAATCCGGTCACCCCGGCGCTCCCATGGGCATGGCCGACTTTGGCGCTGTCCTGTGGAATGATTTCCTGCGCCACAATCCAGCCAACCCTAAATGGTTGAATCGCGACCGGGTGATCCTGTCCAACGGTCATGGTTCGATGTTGCTGTATTCCCTACTGCACCTGAGCGGCTATGACCTGAGCATCGAAGATCTGCGCGGTTTCCGGCGACTGGGTTCACGGACCCCTGGACATCCCGAATACGGCCTCACCCCAGGCGTGGAAACCACCACCGGGCCACTCGGGCAGGGTCTGGCCAACGGCGTCGGCATGGCGCTGGCCGAACGGGCGCTGGCCACTCGCTTCAACCGCCCCGGTTTTCCCATCGTCGATCACTACACCTACGTCATCCTCGGCGACGGTTGTCTGATGGAAGGCATCTCCTCCGAAGCCTGCTCGCTGGCGGGTACCTGGGGACTGGGTAAGCTGATTTGCCTGTATGACAGCAATGGCATCTCCATCGACGGGCCGGTACAGGGCTGGTTCAGCGAGAATGTTGCCAAACGCTTCGAAGGGTTCGGTTGGCATGTCATTCCCAATGTGGATGGCCACGATGCCGACGCGGTCCACCGGGCCATTAAGCAGGCTCGCGCTTTCGCCGGTAGCCCGACCCTGATCTGTTGCAAGACGACTATCGCTTGCGGTTCGCCCAACAAGGGTGGCAGCGAAAAGTCGCACGGTGCGCCGTTGGGCGTCGCCGAGGTCGCCGCAACCCGCGAGAATATCGGCTGGTGCCACGAACCGTTTGTCATCCCCCCTGAGTATTATCGCGCCTTCGACGCCCGCGCCAAGGGCGCTGACTGGGAAGGCGAGTGGAACGAACTATTTTCCCGCTACCGGGCCGAGTACCCGGAAGCCGCAGCGGAACTCGATCGGCGGTTGGCCTGCGGTTTTCCCCCGGACTGGCAGAAGCTGGCCTGGAGCTTCATCCAAGCTACCCAGGAACGGCGTGAGGATATCGCCACCCGGGTTGCCTCCCAGCGCGCGCTCGAAGCGTACAATCCCCACTTCCCCAGCCTGGTCGGTGGTTCCGCCGATCTCACCGAATCCACGGGCATCCCCTGGATTGGCTGCCGACCGGTGGACTTCGAGCATCCCGATGGCAACCTGATTTATTACGGCGCCCGCGAGTTCGCGATGAACGCCATCATGAACGGCCTGGCGCTGCATGGCGGCTATGTACCCTTCGGCGGTACGTTCCTGATGTTCGCTGACTACGGTCGCAGCGCTATTCGCATGGCGGCGCTGATGAAACTGCGCTGCATGTTCGTGCTGACCCACGACTCCATCGGCGTCGGCGGCGATGGCCCGACCCACCAGCCGATTGAACACGTCGCCAGCCTGCGGCTCATTCCCGATCTGTCGGTGTGGCGGACTTGCGACACCACGGAAACCGCAGTCGCCTGGAAAGCAGCGCTGGAGCGCACCAACGGCCCGACTGCGCTGATTTTCACCCGCCAGAAGCTGCCCCACCAGGAGCGCACGCCGGAACAGGTGCGGGCCATTGCCCGGGGTGGCTACGTGCTGTTGGACTGTGGGAATGATCCAGAAGCGATCCTCATCGCCACCGGTTCCGAGGTCCAACTGGCGGTCGAAGCGGCCCAACAGTTGAACGGCCAGGGCCGGCGAGTGCGCGTGGTCTCCATGCCATCGGTGAATGTATTCGATGTCCAGGATGCCGCGTGGCGCGAGTCCGTGTTGCCGGCGGCGGTGACCCGGCGCGTGGTGGTCGAGGCGGGCGTCACCGCGCCCTGGTACAAGTACGCCGGTTCGCAAGGTATAGTGATCGGTATTGATCGCTTCGGCGAGTGCGGTCCACCGGAAATTATTTTCCAGCATTTCGGCTTTACTGCCGAACGGGTGGCCGCTACCGTGCAGGCGCTGTTCTAGCAAATGCTGTTTTTTAATGAATCCGGTCTACACTTGATCGTGTTGAGTGGGCGGCGTTGTTCGCCCGTCTTTTGATGAAATCACTCTGATTGGAGGGAAGCATGGCCATTAAAGTTGGCATCAATGGGTTCGGCCGTATCGGCCGCATGGTGTTTCGCGCGGCTGTCAAGAATTTCTCGGACATTGAGATCGTTGGCATCAACGACCTGCTGGAACCCGACTACCTGGCCTACATGCTGAGTTACGACTCGGTGCATGGCCGTTTCCAGGGCGAGGTCTCCGTCGATGGCAATACGCTAATTGTCAATGGCAAGAAGATCCGCCTGACCGCGGTCAAGGATCCCGCCGAACTGAAGTGGAACGAAGTGGGCGCCGACATCGTCGTCGAGTCCACCGGCCTGTTCCTGACCAAGGAAACCTGCCAGAAGCACATCACGGCCGGCGCCAAGAAAGTCATTCAGAGCGCGCCCAGCAAGGACGACACCCCGATGTTCGTCTACGGCGTCAATGACAAGACCTACGCCGGTCAGACCATCATCTCCAATGCCTCCTGCACCACCAACTGCCTGGCGCCGGTTGCCAAGGTGCTGAATGACACTTGGGGCATCAAGCGCGGTCTGATGACCACCGTGCATGCCGCCACCGCCACTCAGAAGACCGTCGACGGCCCGTCCAACAAGGACTGGCGCGGTGGTCGCGGTATCCTGGAGAATATCATCCCGTCCTCCACCGGTGCTGCCAAGGCCGTGGGCGTGGTCATCCCCGAGCTGAACAAGAAGCTCACCGGCATGGCCTTCCGCGTCCCCACCTCCGATGTGTCCGTGGTCGACCTGACCGTGGAATTGAACAAGCCGGCGTCCTATAAGGACATCTGCGCCGCGATGAAGGCCGCCTCCGAAGGCCCGATGAAGGGCGTGCTGGGCTATACCACCGACAAGGTGGTCGCCACCGACTTCCGTGGCGAGAGCTGCACCTCCACCTTTGACGCCGACGCCGGTATCGCCCTGGACGACACCTTCGTCAAGGTCGTGGCCTGGTACGACAACGAATGGGGCTACTCCTGCAAGGTTCTGGAGATGGTCCGCGTCATGGCCAAGTAAGCGGTCGCCACACTGTGGCGGTTCGCAACTGAGTTCAACTCACCCCCGCCGTCTCGCGCCCAGCGCCCAGCCGGACGGGGGTTTTGTTTGGAGGGATTGACATGAATTTCAAGCGTCTGACCGATCTGGATGTCGCTGGAAAGCGGGTGTTTATCCGCGCCGACCTGAATGTTCCCGTCAAGAACGGTAAAGTCACATCCGACGCCCGCATCACCGCCTCGATGCCCACCATCGAATTCGCGATGAAAGCCGGGGCCAAGGTCATGGTCACATCCCATTTGGGTCGTCCGACCGAAGGGGAATTCTCCGAGGAAAACTCGCTCCAGCCGGTGGCCGACGTGATGTCCGCCAAGCTGGGCAAGCCGGTGCGGGTGATCCGCGATTGGGTCAACGGCGGCTTTGAGGTCGGCAACGGCGAAGTCGTGTTGCTGGAAAACTGCCGCATCAACAAGGGTGAAAAGAAAAACGTCGAGGAAACCGCGAAGAAGTACGCCGCGCTGTGCGATGTGTTCGTCATGGATGCGTTCGGCACCGCCCATCGCGCGGAAGCCTCGACCCACGGCGTCGCCAAGTTCGCCCCGGTGGCCTGCGCCGGCATCCTGCTGACCGAAGAGCTCGAAGCACTGACCAAGGCATTGGCGACTCCAGCCCGGCCAATGGTCGCCATCGTCGGCGGCTCCAAGGTGTCGACCAAACTGACCGTGCTGGAAAGCTTGTCCGAGAAGGTCGATCAGCTGGTGGTCGGCGGCGGCATCGCCAATACCTTCCTCGAGGCGGTCGGCAAGAACGTCGGCAAATCGCTATCCGAGCATGATCTGGTGCCCACCGCCCAGGCATTGATGAAAAAGATGACCGCGCGTGGCGCAACCATCCCGATTGCCGTCGACGTGGTCTGCGGCAAGAAATTCGACGCCGCCGAACCGGCGGTGCTGAAGGATGCCGGCACGGTCAGCGACGACGACATGATCTTCGACATCGGCCCGAAGAGCGCCCAGGAACTGGCCGATATCATCATGAAGGCCGGTACGGTGGTGTGGAATGGCCCGGTCGGCGTGTTCGAGTTCGACCAATTCGGCGAGGGCACCAAGACGGTCGCCATGGCGATCGCGAATACGAAAGCCTTCACTCTGGCTGGCGGCGGCGACACCATCGCCGCAATCCAAAAGTACGATATCTACGACAAGGTGTCCTATATCTCCACCGCCGGCGGCGCGTTCCTGGAATTCCTGGAAGGCAAAGTGCTACCCGCCGTCGCAATGCTGGAGTCGCGGGCGAACGGCTAAGGCTCGAAGGTTTTTTAAAACAAGCGGGTGGCCGAACGGCTACCCGTTTTTCGTTGCGGGGCGTGTGGGGCGGCGATGCTCGCAACCAGCGGTGTCGCTCTACTGCGGAGGGGTCTAAAGCAGGATCGATAAGGTGATTTCCGACAAAGACCTTACCCGGCTTGGCGTTGCGTCCCCCCTTGCCAAAGAGGGAAATCCAGCGACGTCCAGGCATCATCATTTCTGGAAATTGCCCAAGAGGTGTTTTTGTACAGCCTCTTGGGGCTTAAGGCGTTTAAAAAACCCTCACCCCAGCCCCTCTCCTACAGGGAGAGGGGCGTCTTTGTACAGCTTCTAGGACTGATGGCGGGTTTTGCCAAAGCAGCGCCGGCGGGAGACCGGCGCGAACTATTGAACCGAAAACCTAGAAAACGGCTTGCAAGCCGCTGATGTTCCGATGCGTCCTGTTGAATGCACTGTTGGTCGCGGCGACCCGCATGATGAGGAAGCTTCCAATTGGGACGTACGGGATCTGATCGTTAGTACCGGCGACCGCCACCGCCACCGCCACCGCCACCGCCATACCCTCCACGTTTTCCACCACCGCCACCGCCGTAGCCGCCGCCACCGCCGTAGCCGCCGCCACCGCCGCCGCTACTTTGCTGCGGGCGCGCTTCGTTGACGGTCAGGCCGCGGCCATCAACCTCCTTGCCATTGAGTGCGGCGATAGCTGCTTGCGCTTCCTGGTCGCTGCCCATCTCCACAAAGCCGAAACCCTTGGATCGCCCGGTGTCGCGATCCGTGATAACTTGGGCCGAACGCACCGCGCCATGCGCCTCGAACAAGCGCTCCAGTTCGCTGTTGCCGATGCTATAGCTCAAATTTCCAACATATAACTTCTTGCCCAATTGAAAGACTCCTCGATAAGTTTCACCAAAAAACATCAGACAAAACATCAGACACGCCAAGTACAAGTTGGCAGTTTTACATGAGCCTCATTCCGAGTCAATTCTCGACTTCTCCGCCGGCTGACCCTCGCTTTGCCAGGGATGGTGGAAAAGGTGTCGCCGGATGGCAGGCGGATGGAACGATCCGTGCGGCACTGTGCTATTTGGGTCATGATTGCCGTGTTACCTTACGTTAAAAACCGGCGGATTTCGTTGCAGCTGCTTTAACCAGCCACTGCTCCGCTCCCACGCGCTGCCTGCTTCGGCGGGCCATCCAATCCAGCTTTCCAAAAAACCATGAAATCTGGCCGGAAGTTTTCCTCTCGATGAACGCCACCACTTACGATGCCTCCGCGATAGAAGTCCTCAGCGGTCTGGATCCGGTTCGCAAGCGGCCGGGCATGTACACCGACACCACCCGGCCCAACCATCTGGCGCAGGAAGTCATCGATAACAGCGTGGACGAGGCCATCGCCGGTCATGCGAGCGCGGTGACGGTGATCCTGCATGCCGACGGTTCGCTGTCGGTCGCCGACGACGGTCGCGGGATGCCGGTGGATATTCATCCGGAAGAGGGTATTCCCGGCGTCGAATTGATCCTGACCCGCCTGCACGCCGGCGGTAAATTTTCCGACCGCAACTACCGGTTCTCCGGCGGTCTGCACGGCGTCGGCGTGTCGGTGGTCAACGCACTGTCCAGTTATCTCGAAGTCTGGGTCAGACGCGGCGGCAAGGAATACCACATGGCCTTCGCCGGCGGCGACAAGGCGTCCGAACTGGAAGAGGTCGGCACGGTTCCCCGACGAGTAACGGGGACCACCGTACGGTCCTGGCCGGATCCGCGCTATTTCGATTCGCCCAAGTTCTCCGTGCCCCGGCTCAAGCATGTGCTGCGCGCCAAGGCGGTGTTGTGCCCGGGCCTGAAGGTAAGCTTTACCGACGAGGCGGCCGGCGAGCAGATCGTCTGGTGCTATCAGGACGGGCTGACCGACTATCTTAGGGAGGCGTTGGGGGCGGCGCTGCTGCTGCCCGACCCGCCGTTCGTCGGCCGGGTCGGCAGCGAGCGCGAAGCCGCCGATTGGGCGCTGGCCTGGCTGCCGGACGGCGGCGAGCCGGTGGCGGAAAGCTACGTCAATCTGATCCCGACCGCGCAGGGGGGCACCCACGTCAACGGTCTGCGCGCCGGACTGACCGATGCGGTGCGCGAGTTCTGCGAGTTCCGCAACCTGGTGCCACGCGGGTTGCGGATCGCCCCGGAAGATGTCTGGGAAGGCTGCTGTTACGTGTTGTCGGTCAAGCTGCGGGACCCGCAGTTTTCCGGCCAGACCAAGGAGCGGCTGTCCTCGCGCGAGTGCGCGGTGTTCGTGGCCGGTGTGGTCAAGGATACACTAAGTCTGTGGCTGAACCAGCATCCCGAAACCGGCGAGCGCATTGCCCAACTGGCGCTGACCAACGCGCACAAACGCTTGCGCGCCAGCCGCAAGGTGGTGCGCAAGCAGGTCACCAGCGGCCCGGCGCTACCCGGCAAGCTGGCCGATTGCACCGCCCAGGATCTGGGGCGCACCGAACTGTTTCTGGTAGAGGGTGACTCCGCCGGCGGTTCCACCAAACAGGCCCGCAGCCGCGAGTTTCAGGCGGTGATGCCGCTACGTGGCAAGATTCTCAATACTTGGGAGGTGGACTCGGCCGAGGTGATGGCTTCGCAGGAGGTTCACGACATCGCCGTGGCCATCGGTGTGGACCCCGGTTCCGGGGATTTAAACGGCTTGCGTTACGGCAAGATCTGCATCCTCGCCGACGCCGACTCCGACGGCCTGCACATTGCTACATTGCTGTGCGCGCTGTTCGTGCGGCATTTCCGCCCGCTGGTGGAGGCTGGCCACGTCCATGTCGCCATGCCGCCGCTGTTTCGGGTCGATGTCGGCAAGGAGGTGTTCTACGCCCTGGACGAGGCGGAAAAGCAGGGCATTCTCGACCGGATCGCCGCCGAGAAAAAGAAGGGTAAGGTCAGCGTCACCCGCTTCAAGGGCTTGGGCGAGATGAACCCGCTACAACTGCGGGAAACCACCATGGATCCCGCTACCCGCCGGCTGGTGCAGCTGACCCTGGAAACCGGCGACGACACCTTGGCGCTGATGGACATGTTACTGGCCAAGAAGCGCGCCGGGGATCGCAAGAGCTGGCTGGAGGAAAAGGGCAATCTCGCGGAAACCTAGAGGCGTTTTTGTGCGAACTCTGTGGACGTAAAGCGTTGAAAAAAAATCGCATCCTCGGTCAGGGAGAGGGGTGTTTTCGTACAGGCTCTTAAGCCAGTCCGAGCGGTTGGCCAGGCCAGCGCCCGTGCGGGCCAGATCAATCTGCCCGGTCTGCCAACAGGATAAAGACAGCAGAAACCGTGATCTTTTTATACGCCATATCTTGCGACTCCCAGATCCAAGGTCTACTTTCTAAAGGCGTTGCGTTCCCCGAGCGGCGCGATGTAAATCCGAAAATCACAGCGATAAGCACAAAGGAGGTTGATTGATGAACAAGAAATTACTGATGGGTTTGGCCGCATTTTGCACGATGGGTTTGTCCGCCGGCGCTTGGGCCGCCGACGCCGCGACCGCCGATGAAGTGGTCGCCAAGGTCAAGGCTGCCGCGGCCGACGTGAAGGCGCATGCCGATGTCGCGCTGAGCGAATTCGACAAGAAGGACGGCAAGTGGGCCTGGAAGGACACCTACGTGTTCGTGCTCGACTGCGCCAGCGGGACGATGAAGGCCCATCCGAGCGAGAAAGTCAAGGGCATGAAGCTGGCCGATCTCAAGGACAAGGCGACGGATAAGGAAATCGGCGGCGCCCTGTGCGCCGCCGCCAAGAAGCCCCAAGGCGGTTGGGTCGAGTACATGTGGACCAAGCCCGGTGCCGAAGGCAACCACCGCAAGGTTGCCTACGTGCTGACGGCTGGCGACTACCAGGTCGGTGCTGGCGTCTACGACGACAAACTGACGGCTAAGGAACTTGAAGCCAAGACCATGAAGTAGGTCAGTCAACCCCGCCGTGCTTTGTGCCCGCACTCGGTCCATGCCAGCGGCGAAGCGCGGCGGTTTTCCCGCCCCCGATGTCCCACCCGCCCCCAGCCATTCGCCGATCTCGTTTATACTGCCCCGGCTTTTCCCAGATTCACAAAGGAGAACCCGGTGATTTATTCCCTCGGCGACCGCAGGGTCGAATTTCACGGCGAGGACTGGTTCATCGCCGATAACGCGACCGTCATCGGTTCGGTAGTGCTGAAGCAAAACGCCAGCATCTGGTTCAATGTCGTGGCGCGCGGCGACAACGACGTCATCACCATCGGCGAAAACTCCAATGTTCAGGACGGTTCGATCCTCCACACCGACCCCGGCATTTTGCTGACCGTCGGCCGCGACGTCACCATCGGCCATCTGGCCATGCTGCATGGTTGTATCGTCGGCGACAACAGCCTGATCGGCATCAAAAGCCTGATCATGAACCGGGCGGTGATCGGCAAAAACTGTCTGATCGGCGCCAACAGCCTGATCACCGAGGGCCAGACCATCCCGGACGGTTCTCTGGTGATGGGGTCGCCAGGCAAAATCGTGCGCACGCTGAGCGAGCGGGAAATCGAAGGCCTGCGCCTGTCCGCTGCCCGTTACGTGGAAAATTTCAAACGCTTCCAGCGCGACTTGCGCCGGCAGGACTGACATGGTCGCCGTTCTGGAAGACCGCCTGGATCTGGTCATCCAGCAAGTCGGTTCCACCATTCTCGGTAAGGAACGCGCCATCCGTCTGGCGCTGAGTTGCCTGTTGGCGCGCGGCCATCTGCTGATCGAAGACCTGCCCGGCATGGGTAAGACGACCCTGGCCCACGCGCTGGCGCGCTGTCTGGGTTTGCACTACCAGCGCATCCAGTTCACCAGCGACCTGTTGCCGGCGGACATCCTCGGCGCGGCGGTGTACGAGCGCCAGCGCGAAACCTTTGTGTTTCATCCGGGGCCGATTTTCGCCCAATTGATCCTGGCCGACGAGATCAACCGCGCCACGCCCAAAACCCAGAGCGCGCTGCTGGAAGCGATGGAAGAGGGGCAGGTCACCATCGAGGGCGAGACCCGCAAGCTGCCAGCGCCGTTTTTCGTCATCGCCACCCAAAACCCGGCCTATCAGATCGGCACCTTCCCCTTACCGGAATCGCAGCTCGACCGTTTTCTGATGCGGATCGAGCTGGGCTATCCCGACGCCCAGGCGGAACGGGCGCTGCTGGAAGGCGAGGATCGCCGCGAAATTCTGGCCCGGCTGCCGGTTTGCATGACCCCGGCGCAATTGCATGAGCTGCAGGGGCGCTTGACCGGCGTGCACGTTGCCCCGCCGCTGTTGGATTACGTGCAGGCCTTGCTGGCGTTTTCCCGCCAGACCAGCCGTTTCCGCGGCGGGCTGTCGCCGCGCGCCGGATTGGGGCTGCTGCGGGCGGCGCGGGCCTGGGCGTTGCTGCACCGCCGTGGTCATGTGTTGCCGGAAGACGTGCAGGCAGTGCTGCCGGCGGTGGTGGGCCATCGCCTGCATCCCAGCGACGATCACCTGGAGCAGTCATCCGCCACCCTGGTCGGGCAGTTGCTGGGTGCCGTGGCGGTGCCGGCCTGAGGTCCGGCTGCCATGTTCGGGGTGTTGCGGCAACGCTTTGAAGCTTGGGTAACGCGCGGCCAGCAGCCCGCTCGTCAGCCGGTTCGGTTGGAGCGCCGTCGCATCTATATCCTGCCAACCCGCCAGGGCTATGCCTTCGCCCTGCTGTTGCTGGTGCTGTTTCTGTGGTCGATCAACTACAGCAACAGCATGGGCTTCGCTTTTACCTTTCTGCTGTCGGCCGTGGCGCTGAACAGCATGTGGCGGGCACACAATAACCTGCTGGATCTGGTGGTTCGACCGGGCGGCGTCGAACCGGCATTCGCGGGACAGGACGTCCAATTTGGCTACCGGTTGGACAATCCCGATCCCGAGCCGCGTTACGGCGTCGCGCTGCAATGGCGGGACCGCCCGCCCTGCCATGTGGACGTGCCGGCGCGGGGTTCGGCAACCGTCGTTCTAGCGGTTCCCGCCGGGCGTCGCGGCCGGCTGCGGCCCGGTCGGCTGCGCGTGCAGACGCGGTTTCCCCTCGGTTTGTTGCAACCGTGGAGCTGGGTGGAGTTCGAGCAGGACTGCCTGGTCTATCCCCGGCCTCGCGGCGGGCGGCCGCTGCCGGCGGCGATGGCTGGCGGCGCCGGCAGCGGCTTGGGCGAGCAGGGGGCGGGCAGCGAGGATTACGCCGGTTTCCGACCTTATGCGCCCGGCGACTCGCCGCGCCGGATCGCTTGGAAGTCCGCGACCCGTACCGATCACCTGCTGGTCAAGCGCTTCACCGATCAGGCGCGACCGGAGTTGTGGCTGGATTGGCGGTTGCTGGGGACGGAGCCGGTCGAGCCGCGCCTGGAACAGCTTTGTCAGTGGGTGTTGAAGGCGGAGAGCGCAGGTTGCGAGTACGGCTTGCGCCTGCCGGGCCGGGAAATTCCGCCCGCGCACGGCGATGTCCAGCGCCGCCGCTGTCTGGAAGCCCTGGCGCTGTTTGCGGGCGGCGGGGGATAGAAGGGGATCGATCATGCGGTGGAGCTGGAAAAACCGGTCGAGGCGGACAAAACCGGCCAAGCCGCCGGAAGCGCCGCTAAGCTCGCTGGCGCTGGCCTGGCTGCTGGCGGCGCTGGTGCTGGCGGCGGCGCCGCATGCCGTCGAACTGCCGGTTTGGCTGAGCGCTCTGTTCGCCGTGGTGGCCGGCTGGCGCGGGTTCATCGCCTTGCGCGGCCTATCGCTGCCGCCGCGTGGGTTACTGTTGGCGCTGGCGCTGCTGGCCGGCGCCGGGGTGTTGATCGACTACCGGACCCTATTCGGCCGCGATGCTGGAGTGGCGCTGATGGTCGCGATGGCTGCCTGTAAACTGTTGGAGACAGGCGGGTTGCGGGACGGCGTGGTGCTGGTGTTTTTGGGCTATCTCCTGGTGATGAGCAACCTGCTCTACAGTCAGGAAATTCTGATGGTGGCCTATCTGTTTGCGGCGGTGCTCGTCATGCTGGCGGCGCAAGCGCTGATTCACCGCCCGCATTCCGGCTTGCGGGGATGGGCTCCGCTGCGGCTGGCCGGAGGGATGGTGTTGCAAGCCATCCCGGTCATGCTGGTTCTATTCATCCTGTTTCCCCGCATCCCCGGCCCGCTGTGGGGCCTGCCCAAGGACGCCTACAAGGGCCGCACCGGTCTGTCCGATGAGATGATGCCCGGCACGGTTAGCGAGCTGGTTCGATCCGACACGGTGGCATTTCGGGCGCGGTTCGCCGCCGCCACCCCGCCGCCGAACCAACGCTACTGGCGCGGGCCGGTCTTGTGGCGTTTCGACGGTCGCCGTTGGAGCCGCCACGAGGAGTTGCCCGCGAATACTCCCACCCCCTTCGTGGCGGAAGGGGCGGCGGTGGACTATTCGGTCATCCTGGAGCCGAGCAACCGGCGTTGGCTGTTCGCGCTGGATCTGCCCGCCAGCTTGCCGCCGCGCGCCGGTATGACCGCTTCGTTTCAACTGTTGCGCGATCAGCCGATTAATGAGGTGTACCGTTATGAGATGCGGTCTTATCCGCACTATCGCACCGGCGAACTGACGGCGGCGGAGCGGTTTCGTGGCTTGCAACTACCGGCGCGTGGCGATCCCCGCGCCCGAGCGCTGGCGGCGCAATGGCGCGAGCGCATGACTCGCCCCGAGGACCGGGTCGGCGCGGCGCTGGCCCTGTTTCGGGAACAGGCGTTTTACTACACGCTGACGCCGCCGTTATTGGGCCCCGACAGCGTGGACGATTTCCTGTTTCGGACCCGTCAGGGATTTTGCGAGCATTACGCCAGCGCTTTCGTTTTTCTCATGCGGGCGGCCGGAGTCCCGGCGCGGGTGGTGACCGGCTATCAGGGCGGGGAAACGAACGATCTGGGCGGGTATTTTATCGTGCGCCAGTCCGACGCCCACGCCTGGGCCGAGGTCTGGCTGGCGGAGCGCGGCTGGGCGCGGGTCGATCCGACGGCGGCGGTGGCGCCTGGCCGAGTGCGGGAAGGGCTGTACGCCGCGTTGGCCGATCCGGGGTTGCTGCCGTTTTTGGCACGGGGCGGCGGTGGCGAGTACGAGTGGCTGCGGCAACTGGCGCTGAGCTGGGATTCGCTGAACAATAGTTGGAACGAATGGGCACTGGCCTACGGCCCTGATCGGCAAAAGGAGTTTCTATCGGGACTCGGCTTCGGGCCGGTGGACTGGGCCGAAATGACGGTGGCGATGACCGTGGCGCTGGGTGGGTTTGGCCTGTTGGCCGTTGTCTGGCGCTGGGGCCAGCGCGGCGCCCGCGACCCGGTGGCGCGGGCCTGGCAGCGGTTTTGCGCCCGACTGGCCCGGCGCGGCCTAGCGCGTGGCGCGCACGAGGGGCCGCTGGACTTCACCGAGCGGGTGGCTGCCAGCCGGCCGGAATTGGCCGCTCCGGTGCGGGAGATCGGCCGGCTCTACGCGCTGCTGCGCTACGGCCCGACGGGGTCGCCGGCGGACGTGCGCCAGTTGCGGCGACGGGTAGGGCAGTTTCGGCTCTGAGAGCCGGTACAAAAACGCCTCTGAGACGCCTGGCGTGAGGGGCGTTCTGTCGAGCGAATTGGGATGTGCGGTGGTCGGTGATCGAAGCGAGCCATTTCCGAACAAAAGCGGGTCACCGGTTATCCAAGGTGATCGTTCCTTCCTTAAAAATCAAAGCGGCTCGTCATGCTCACCAAGACCCCCAAAACGATCTATCTCAAGGATTACATTCCGCCCGCCTATCGGCTGCCAGCCATCGAACTGCGCTTCGAACTGGGCGAGGAATTCACCACGGTTCATTCCCGCTTGCGGGTCGAACGCGCCGACGCTACCCCGGTCGGCACGCCCTTGGCGCTGGACGGCCAGCAGTTGGAACTGATCGTGCTGGAATTGGATGGTGTGCCGCTGGCGGCCGACCGGTATCAGGTGGAAGAGGACCGGCTGACGCTGTTTGAACCGCCAGCGTCGTTCGAACTGACGGTGGTGACCCACATCTGGCCGCAAGATAACGCTTCGCTGGAGGGCTTGTATCAATCCGGCGGCAATTTCTGCACCCAGTGCGAAGCGGAAGGGTTCCGCAAGATCACCTACTTCCTCGATCGGCCGGATGCGATGGCGGTTTTTACTACCACCCTGGTGGCGGACAAGGCGCGCTATCCGGTGCTGCTGTCCAACGGCAATCCGGCCGGCGGTGGCGAACTGGACGACGGCCGGCACTGGGCCACCTGGCACGATCCCTTTCCCAAGCCCTGCTACTTGTTTGCCCTGGTCGCCGGCCATCTTCGGTATCTCGAAGACGCTTTCGTTACCCGTTCCGGGCGGGGGGTGACGCTGCGCATTTACGTCGAGCCGGAAAACCTCGATCAATGCGAGCATGCCATGTCTGCGCTGAAGCAGGCCATGGCCTGGGACGAGCGGCGCTTCGGCCTGGAATACGATCTGGATCTATACCAGATCGTGGCGGTCGGCGATTTCAACATGGGTGCCATGGAGAACAAGGGCCTCAACGTCTTTAACACCAAATACGTGCTCGCTAAGCCGGAAACCGCCACCGACGCCGACTATCAGGGCATCCTCGGCGTTATCGGCCACGAATACTTCCACAACTGGACCGGTAACCGAGTCACCTGCCGCGACTGGTTCCAACTCAGCCTCAAGGAAGGGCTGACCGTGTTCCGCGATCAGGAGTTTTCCTCCGATCTCGGTTCGCGCGGGGTCAAGCGCATCGAGGATGTGCGGATGCTGCGCACCAGCCAGTTTCCGCAGGACGCCGGACCGATGGCGCATCCGGTGCGGCCGGATTCCTACATCGAGATCAACAACTTCTACACCGTGACCGTCTACAACAAGGGCGCCGAGGTGATCCGGATGATCGAGACCCTGCTCGGCCGGGACGGTTTCCGGCGCGGCATGGATCTTTATTTCCAGCGCCACGATGGTCAGGCGGTGACCTGCGACGATTTCGTGGCGGCGATGGCCGACGCCAACGACGCCGATCTCGGCCAGTTCCAGCGCTGGTACCATCAGGCCGGCACCCCGGAACTGACCGTCAGCGATAGCCATGACGCGGCGACTTGCATCTACACGCTGACCGTGCGCCAGTCCTGCCCGCCGACGCCGGGCCAGCCCAGCAAGGAACCGTTTCACCTTCCGTTGGCGCTGGGTCTGTTGGACGCCTCGGGCCGCGATCTGCCGCTGCAACTGGTGGGGGAGCGGGAATCGCGGGGAACGACACGGGTGCTGGAGTTGCGCGAACCGGAGCACACCTTTCGCTTCATCAACATCCCGGCGCGGCCCGTGCCGTCACTGCTACGCGGTTTTTCCGCCCCGGTCAAGCTGAACAGCGCCGAGAGCGATGCCGACCTGTTGTTCCGGTTGGCCCACGACAGCGATGACTTCAATCGCTGGGACGCCGGCCAAACGCTGGCGGCGCGGGCCATCCTGGCCCTGATCGAGGATCGTCGGCAAGGACGAGCCTGGGTGTTGCCCGACTCGTTCGGCGCCACCTTCGGCCAAGCGCTGGAATCCGGCGCCGATCCGGCGCTGTTGGCCCAGGTGTTGACCCTGCCCGGCGAAACCTATCTGGCCGAACAGATGGAGGAGGTGGACGTGGACGGCATCCATGCCGCCCGAATCTTCGTCCAGCGGACGCTGGCGCAACGCTTGCGCGAAGTCCTGCTGACGACTTACGAGAGATTGCATGCCGGCGAGCGGGATGGCTACCGCGCCGAGGCCGCCGCCATCGGCCGGCGGGCGCTCAAGAACGTCTGCCTGGACTATCTGATGCAGCTCGACGAGGCCAGCCCGCGAGACCTGTGCCTCAGGCAGTTCCATGCGGCCGGGAACATGACCGACCAATTCGGCGCCTTGACCCCGCTCGCCAACCGCGATGGCCCGGAGCGGGCCGCCGCCCTGGCGGCTTTTTACGACCGCTGGCGGCGCGAGGCGCTGGTGGTGGATAAATGGCTGGCGTTGCAGGCAACGTCCTGGTTACCCGGTACCTTGGATGTGGTCAAGGCGTTGATGGCGCACGAGGCGTTCAACCTTAGGAACCCCAATAAGGTCCGGGCCTTGATCGGCGCGTTCTGCCAGGCCAACCCCGTGCATTTCCACGCTCGCAACGGCAGTGGCTATACTTTCCTTGCCGATCAGGTTCTGGCGTTGAACGCCTTCAACCCCCAAATCGCTGCGCGGTTGATCGCCGCGTTCACTCGCTGGCGTAAATTCGATCCGGATCGCCAGCAGGGGATGCGGGATCAATTGGAGCGGATCCTGGCGGGGCCAGGACTGTCGCCGGATGTCTACGAGATCGCCGCCAAAAGCCTGGGGCGGCGAGAATAACCGATCCGGGACTGATTGCTGCATTGCAAAAAATCGTTTGACTTCCAGGATTGTGCACTGCAAAATGAGCTTACTGATGTTGCAGTGCACAAATCGCCAACCCCATCGAGGAGAAAACGTCAATGTCGACCAACAATCCCTTCAATCCCTTTGCCAGCATGGATTTCAGCAAGTTCGATTTCAGCAAGTTCGATGTGAGCAAAATGCTGGGCGACGTCAAGATCCCCGGCTTCGACATGAAGGGCATGATGGATGCTCAGCGCAAGAACATCGAAGCGCTGACCGCCGCCAATCAGGCTGCGGTGCAGGGCATGCAGGCGGTGGCGCAGCGCCAGGCCGAGATTCTCAGCCAGGCCATGAGCGAGGTGTCTTCCGTCGCCCAGCAACTGGCCAGCGCGGGCAGCAACCCTCAGGAAATGACCACCAAGCAGGCCGAGCTGGCCCGCAAGGCGTTCGAGCACGCATTGGCCAACATGCGCGAACTGGCCGAGATGGTCAGCAAGTCCAACACCGAGGCGTTCGCCATCATCAACAAGCGCGTTACCGAGAGCCTGCAGGAACTGAAGGGACTAGTGTCCGCCCCTACTAAATAGGGCTAACTGCTGTTATTTTGATGCGGGTGGGTGGGTCATGCGGGATTTCCGCGATGGCCTGCCCGCTCGTTTTTTTCGGGCCGCCGCTGATGACGCTGGATAATGAGCGTGGCTAAAATAAGCAGGTATTGTCCAGCGAACCACAACGACGAGAGGAATCACGCATGGCTGAGCAGAAAACCCCCGAACTCAAGATGCCGGAAGTCAAGATGCCCGATCTGGCGCAGATGGCCCAGCTCCTCTCGCATGTGGCCGAGAAGAGCCAGGTGATCGTCAAGGAATTCATGAACCGCCAGAAGGACAGTGGCGCGCTTGACATGCAGGACAAGATGGCTCTCGGCAAGTCCTTCATGGAGATGACCCAGAAGATCATGGCCGATCCGGCCAAACTGGCGCAGGCTCAGTCGGCGCTATGGCAGAACTATCTGGAGCTGTGGCAGAAGACCCTGCCGGCGATGTTCGGCCAGCCGGTGGAAGCCGTGGTGCGCGAGCAGAAGGGCGACAAGCGCTTCAAGCACGACGACTGGCAGGACAATGTTTTGTTTTCCTACATCAAGCAATCCTACCTGCTGACCGCCGGCTGGATTCAGGACATGGTCGCCGACGTCGAGGGCTTCGACGATAAGACCAAGAAGAAGTTGATGTTTTACACCCGCCAGTTCATCGATGCCATGGCGCCCAGCAACTTCGCGCTGACCAATCCGGAGGTGGTGCGCGCCACCATCGAATCCGGCGGCGAGAACCTGGTGAACGGCCTGAAGAACATGCTCGGGGATCTCGAGCGCGGCAAGGGCAAGCTCAGCATCCGCATGACCGACCTCGATGCGTTTGAGTTGGGCAAGAACGTCGCCACCACCCCCGGCAAGGTCGTCTATCAGAATGAGATGATCCAGTTGTTGCAGTACGACCCCAGCACGCCGGAGGTGTTCAAGAAGCCATTGCTGATCTTCCCGCCGTGGATCAACAAGTTCTACATCATGGATCTGCGGCCGAAGAATTCGCTGATCAAGTGGGCGGTGGATCAGGGTTTCACGGTGTTCCTGATGTCCTGGATCAATCCGGACGAGAAGATGGCCGACAAGGCTTTCGACGACTACCTCAAGGACGGTCCGCTGGCGGCGCTGGACGCCATCGAACAGGCCACCGGCGAGCACGAGGTCAACGCGCTGGGTTACTGCCTGGGCGGTACCCTGCTGGCGGTCACTAACGCCTATCTGGCGGCGCAAGGCGATCCGCGCATCAGCTCGGGCACCCACCTGACCACCATGCTGGATTTCGCCCAGCCAGGCGAGTTGGAGGTGTTCATCGAGGAAGAGCAGATCTCCTCGCTGGAGAAGCGGATGGAGCAGCGTGGCTTTCTCGATGGCAGCGAGATGGCGACCACCTTCAGCATGCTGCGCGCCAACGATCTGATCTGGTCGTTCTTCATCAACAATTACCTGCTCGGCAAGGATCCCTTCCCGTTCGACCTGCTGTACTGGAACTCGGATTCCACCCGCATGCCGGCGCGGATGCACAGTTTCTACCTGCGCAACATGTACCAGCACAACCGGCTCAAGGACCCGGGTGGCATCACCTTGCTGGGCACGCCCATCGATCTGCGCAAGGTCAAGGTTCCGACCTACTTTCTGTCGGCGATCGAGGATCACATCGCGCCCTGGAAGTCCAACTACGCCGGCAGCCTGTTGTTCAGCGGCCCGGTGAAGTTCGTGCTGAGCGGTTCCGGTCACATCGCCGGCCCGATCAACCCGCCGGCCGCCAACAAGTACTTCTTCTGGACCAATCCCAAGCACATCGCCGATCCGGACGAGTGGCTGAAAGAGGCCAAGCAAACCGAAGGCTCCTGGTGGCCGGATTGGCAGAAGTGGTTGAGCAAGAACTCGGGTGAGAAGATACCGGCTCGCGTGCCCGGTACCGGCAAGTTGCCGGTGATTGAGGATGCGCCGGGTTCCTACGTCAAAATGCGTTTGGTGAAATAATCCCGCCGCTCGTTTGGTAACCTCCTTAAACGGCCACCGCGACAGCGGCGGCCGTTTTTATGTTTTTTTATGGCGCATGGCAGAGGTGCTGGAACCCATGAGCACATTTATCGAGTGGTCCAACGAACTCAGCGTGGGTATCGAGGAAATTGACGCCCAGCACAAAGTGCTGGTGGATTTGCTGAATCAAATGCACGAAGCGATCCAGCAACGGCACGCCGCGCAGGTCACCAGCGACATCATCGATCAATTGGGCGAGTACACCCGAGTGCATTTCGCCGTTGAAGAAAGTCTGATGCGCATTCTGCATTATCCGGATTATGAACGGCACAAGGAGGAGCACGAACAGTTGATTGGGCAATTGTCCGAACTGCGTGCGAAGTTGGATACGGGGAAAAACTCAATCAGCTTCGAGCTGGCGCATTTTATGAAGACTTGGCTGACCAAGCACATCATGGAAACCGATAAAAGCTATACCAGCCATTTTTTGGCCCAAGGCATCCGGCCTGAATTGTCGCATGGCTCCTGGACGAAGCGATTCTGGCGCTCGCTGCAGGGTCCTTGAGCGTGGCGTCGCGGAAACCGAAAACCGGCTGCACGTCGACTGTGCAGCCGGTTTTTTCAATGGTGCCGAGGTGCGCGGCCGGCTCTGATCGAGCCCGCCGCGGGGTAATCATTCAAACTCGATGATCGCCTGATCGACGGCCAGGCTGTCGCCCGGCACCGCCAGAACCTTGGCCACCTTGGCGTCGTGGTCGGCACGCAGCACGTTCTCCATCTTCATCGCCTCGATGACCGCCAGTTCCTCGCCCGCCTTGACCTCTTGGCCAACCTGGACGCTGAGCTTGGTTAGCAGGCCCGGCATTGGCGACATCAGATACTTTGACATATCCGGCGCTTCCTTGACTGGCATCAGCGCCTGCAATTCCGCCACCATGGGTGACATCACCATCACATCGGCCTGTGAGCCCCAGTGGAACAGCCGGTAGATCATGTCGCGGCGCTCGACCTGAATACAGATCTCGGTGCCGTTCAAGGTGCCTTTGAACAGCGGCTGACCGAATTGCCACTCGCTGCGCACCTGATAGTTTTCGCCCATGTACACCACATCGTAACCACCCTCCGCGGGGTCGATGTGAACCGGGTATTGTTCGCCACCCATCAGCACGACCCAGTCGTTTTTGACGACGCGCTCATGGCCGAGCAATTGGCCACTGATCTCGGCGGCGCGATCCAGGTAGCGGCGATGCAGGAAAGCCGCAACCGAAATTAACAACGCCGGGTCGTCATGCGGTACGTCGGCGGCGTGGAAGCCGTTTGGGTACTCCTCGGCGATCATGTTGGTGCTGATCCGCCCGGTCATGAACCGGGTATGCACCATCAATGCCGCCAGGAAGCTAATGTTATGCGCCACCCCGCGAATGAAAAACTCATTAAGGGCATCGCGCATATGGGTGATGGCACGGTCGCGGGTCGATCCGTAAGTGATCAGCTTGGCGATCATCGGATCGTAGTACATCGACACTTCGCTACCTTCGTAGATGCCAGTATCGACGCGCACCACATCGGTTTCTTTGGGCGGCATGTATTTGACCAGCCGACCAATCGAGGGCAGGAAGTTGCGGAACGGGTCTTCGGCATAGACGCGGGCTTCAATTGCCCAGCCCTTCAGCTTAACCTCGTCTTGAGTGAAGCCCAATCTTTCGCCGGCGGCGACCCGGATCATCTGCTCGACCAGATCCAGCCCGGTGATGTACTCGGTGACCGGATGCTCGACCTGCAAGCGGGTGTTCATCTCCAGGAAGTAGAAGTTGCGCTTGGAATCGACGATGAACTCGACCGTACCTGCCGACTCGTAGTCCACTGCCCGGGACAACGCGACCGCCTGCTCGCCCATGGCCCGGCGGGTCTTCTCGTCCAGGAACGGGGAAGGCGCTTCCTCTATCACCTTCTGATGGCGACGTTGCAGCGAACATTCACGCTCGCCCAGATAGACAATGTTGCCGAAGCTGTCGCCCAGCACCTGGATTTCAATGTGACGCGGCTCTTCGATATATTTCTCGATAAATATCCGATCATCACCGAAGGAAGAGCGGGCTTCGTTCGTGGTGCGTTCAAAGCCGTCGGCACAATCGGCATCGTTCCAGGCGATGCGCATCCCCTTGCCGCCGCCGCCAGCGCTCGCCTTCATCATCACCGGATAGCCGATGCTCCGCGCGATCTCCAAGGCATGCTCAGTATTTTTGATCACATCGGTGTGGCCGGGCACGGTATTGACCCCGGCCTCCTTGGCCAATAT
Organism: Candidatus Competibacteraceae bacterium; assembly: GCA_027492875.1. Taxonomy (GTDB): domain Bacteria; phylum Pseudomonadota; class Gammaproteobacteria; order Competibacterales; family Competibacteraceae; genus Competibacter. Next base: position 79,443 of record JAPUDV010000055.1, read on the forward strand.
CTTGGAAGTGATCTTGTCGCCCATGGCCTCGATGGCGCGTACTTTCGGGCCGATGAACGCAATCCCTTCCTTTTCCAGCGCATCGCAGAAGGCTGACCGTTCGGACAGAAAGCCGTAACCCGGATGGACGGCGTCCGCGCCGGTGTCCTTGCAAGCCTGGAGAATGCGCTCCATGACCAGATAGCTTTTGGCGGTGGGCGGTGGGCCGATCAAGACGGCTTCGTCGGCCATTTCGACATGCAGTGCATCCCGATCCGCTTCGGAATAAACGGCCACGGTTTTGATGCCCATCTTGCGAGCGGTCTTGATGACCCGGCAGGCGATTTCGCCACGGTTGGCGATTAGAATTTTCTTGAACATGTCTCGCTTCTCCCTTACAGCGGAATGTTGCCGTGCTTGCGCCACGGATTTTCGAGTTCCTTATCCCGCAGCATCGCCAGCGAGCGGCAGATGCGTTTGCGGGTGCCATGCGGCATGATCACGTCGTCGATGAAGCCGCGATGGCCGGCGATGAACGGATTGGCGAATTTCTTGCGGTATTCCTCGGTGCGGGCCTCGATCTTGGCCACATCGCCGATGTCTTGACGGAAAATGATCTCGACCGCGCCTTTGGGACCCATGACCGCGATTTCGGCGGTCGGCCAGGCGAAGTTGACATCACCGCGCAGATGCTTGGAGCTCATCACGTCATAAGCGCCGCCGTAGGCCTTGCGGGTGATGACGGTGACCTTGGGTACGGTGCATTCGGCGTAGGCGTAGAGCAGCTTGGCGCCGTGCTTGATGATGCCCGCGTATTCCTGGGCGGTGCCGGGCATAAAGCCAGGTACGTCGACGAAGGTGATGATCGGGATGTTGAAGGCGTCGCAGAAGCGCACGAAGCGAGCGGCCTTGATTGAGGACTTGATGTCCAGGCAACCGGCCAGAACCATCGGCTGGTTGGCGACGATGCCCACCGGCCATCCATCCATCCGTGCCAGGCCGACGATGATGTTCTTGGCGTTATCCGGCTGGATTTCGAAGAAATCCACGTCGTCCACGACCTTCAGGATCAGCTCCTTCATGTCGTAGGGTTTGTTGGCGCTGTCGGGAATCAGCGTATCCAGCGAGTAATCTATCCGATTCGCCGGGTCCGGCGTGGGCCGGAATGGCGGTTTTTCCCGGTTATTGGCCGGCAGGTAGTTAATGAAGCGACGCAGCATCAACAGCGCCTCGATATCGTTCTCGAAAGCGCGATCGCACACGCCCGACTTGGTCGAGTGCGTGATGGCTCCGCCCAATTCCTCGGCGGTGACCTCCTCGTGGGTGACGGTCTTCACCACTTCCGGACCGGTCACGAACATGTAGGAGGTGTCCTTGACCATGAAGATGAAGTCGGTCATGGCCGGGGAATACACCGCGCCGCCGGCGCAGGGTCCCATGATCATGGAAATCTGCGGAATCACTCCCGAGGCCATGACGTTGCGCTGGAACACGTTGGCGTAACCCGCCAGCGAGTCGACCCCCTCTTGAATGCGGGCGCCGCCGGAGTCGTTCAGGCCGATCACCGGCGCGCCGACCTTGATGGCGTGGTCCATGATCTTGCAGATTTTTTCGGCGTGGGGTTCCGACAGCGAACCGCCGAACACGGTGAAATCCTGACTGAAGACGAAGACGATCCGGCCGTTGATGGTGCCGTAGCCGGTGACCACGCCATCGCCCGGAATGGTGGTTTCACCCATGCCGAAGTCGTTGCAGCGATGCTCGACGAACATATCCCATTCTTCGAAGCTACCCGGATCGAGTAGGACTTCGATACGCTCGCGCGCGCTGAGCTTGCCCCGTTTGTGCTGTGCATCGATGCGGCGTTGTCCTCCGCCCAGGCGGGCGGCAGCCCGTTTTTGTTCTAGTTGATGAATGATGTCATGCATGGACGCTCTACTCCTTATTGATTTCGGACGCCGCCAGCGAACTGGCGGCGGGGGAGCTTGAAAGCCCGCTCGAACGGGCGGGCGGACCGGTTGAAACCTGGGTAATGCTTCGGGAAGGGATAGCCAAGGCGTTAATGTTGTTCGTTTTTTTGGACGGATAAACGGCGGGCGAAGTCATTGGCCGCCGGTGTCAGCTTCGCCAATTATAATAAGGTTTTTAACGATTCCGCGCTATGCGCGCCGGCCTAATTTTAACGGGTACCCGCAGGCTTCTCGCGCCCCATGATCGGGGACGGGAACCCGACGGCGTATCGGGGTCGTGGTTGGAGCGGGGCGGCCTGTCGTTGGGCAGGCCGAAGCAGTGGATATTTTGTGGTTCGGGCATCCCGCCGCCAGTGGAAATCGCTGGGGATCGGCGTTCAAACCGGGTTGTCGATATCGACGAACGCGAATCTCAGGTCAAATTGCCGCGCCAGATGCGCGCCCAGCGCCCGTACTCCGTAACGCTCGGTGGCGTGGTGACCGGCGGCGAAGAAGTGCAGGCCGTTCTCGCGGGCGAAGTGGACGGTCTGTTCCGACGCCTCGCCGGTCAGGAAGGCGTCCGCGCCCGCCTCGGCGGCGTCGGCGATGAAGGATTGCGCGCCGCCGGTGCACCAGGCCAGTTGGCGGATCGGCCTCGCGTGACCGGCGATGTGCAGGGGTTGCCGGCCGAGACGGGCGGCGAGGTGGGCGGCGAATTCCGCGCCGCCGATCAGCGCGGCCGGTTTGCCCAACATCATCAGGCCGGGCGTGCGGCCATCGCCGCCGGCGATGCCGGTGACGGTCAGATCCAGCACGCGGGCCAGTTGGGCGTTGTTGCCGAGTTCCGGGTGGGCGTCCAGCGGTAAATGGTAGGCGAGCAGGCCGATGTCGTGGCGCAGCAGGGTGGCGAGCCGCCGGTGCTTCATGCCGGTCAGGCGCGGATCTTCGCCTTTCCAGAAATAGCCGTGATGCACCAGCACGGCATCCGCCCCCTGTTCCACCGCCGCGTCCAGCAGCGCCTGACAGGCGGTGACGCCGCCGACCAGCGTGTAAATCTCCGCCCGGCCTTCGACCTGCAAGCCGTTCGGGCAGTAGTCGCTGAAGCGATCGATTTCCAGCAGGCGGTCGGTGTGGGCGACCAGTTCGCGCAGGTGCACGGGTTCAGCCCTCCGGCAGAATTTCGGCGAGTGCGGCGAGCAGCGCGGCGTTTTGATCCGGGTGGCCGACCGTGATGCGCAAAAAGTGCTCGATGCGCGGCTGGCGGAAATGGCGCACGATCACCCGGCGTTGGCGCAAGGCGGTGGCCAGCGCGGCGGCGTCGCACTCCGGGTGGCGGACGAACACGAAATTCGCCGCCGAGGGCAGCACTTCGAAGCCGAGCTGGCCCAGCGCCGCGACCAGTTCGACACGGCTGGCGATCACCGCCCGTCGGGTACGCTCGAAGTGCTCGCGGTCCTCGAACGCGGCGACCGCTCCGGCGATGGCCAGCCGGTCCAGCGGGTAGGAATTAAAGCTGTTCTTGACCCGCTCCAGTGCCTCGATCAACCCGGCGTGGCCGACCGCCAGCCCCACCCGTAGCCCGGCCAGTGCGCGCGCTTTGGATAGGGTCTGCACCACCAGCAGATTGGGATGACGATCCACCAGGGCGATGGCGCTGTCGCCGCCGAAGTCGATATACGCCTCGTCCACCACCACCACCGAATCGCGGTTGCGCTCCAACAGCCAGGCGATGTCGGCCAGCGGCAGCAGGCAGCCGGTGGGTGCGTTCGGGTTGGCGAAGAGGATGCCGCCGTTCGGCCGCAGGTAGTCGGCGACCCGCAGCGTGAAGTCCTCGGCCAGCGGCACGGTGACGAAATCGATGCCGTACAGCCCGCAGTAGACCGGATAGAAGCTGTAGGTGATGTCCGGGAACAGCAGTGGTGCTGGATGGTGGAGCAGGGCCTGGAAGGCGATGGCCAGCACTTCGTCCGAACCGTTACCGGCGAACACCTGGGCCGGCGCGACGGCGTAGTAATCGGCGATGGCCTGCTTCAGCCGCTCGGCGTTCGGGTCCGGGTACAGGCGCAGGGTGTCGGACAGTTCGGCGCGGATCGCGTCTAGCACCTTGGGCGATGGGCCGTAGGGGTTCTCGTTGGTGTTGAGCTTGACCAGGTGGCTCAGCTTCGGCTGCTCGCCCGGCACATAGGGCGTGAGCCGATGCACCACGGGGCTCCAGTACGTGTTGGGTGGGCGGGCGGGGGTGGGGTTGGCGGTCTCGACGGTCATGGCGCGTTGGTTTCGATGGGTGGGTTCGGGATAACTTCAGCCGGTTGGCGGGCGGGATGCCGGGAGCGGACGAACGGCTGGCCGGTGCCCGTGCGCTCAGGCGCGATCCAGGTCCACCCATGCCGGCAGTGTCGCCAGCACCGGATCGTGGTCGCTGGCCGGCTCCGGCGCGCTGGGGGCGGCATCGCTGTTGATGTGAGGGATATGCGTCGTCGCCCCGCCCCGCAGCGCCGGGCTGACCAGAATATGATCCAGCGTCTGCGGCCGACCACCGTGCCGGCGGGTGTAGCCGCGCCCGCGCGGCAGATCTTCCAGCAGGTTATGGAATAGATCGCCCTTAAGGAGTTTCAGGGTCTTGGATCCGGGGACGTCGTTCAAATCGCCCAGCAGCACGATCGCCGCCCGCGGGTCGCAAGCCAGCAGATCGGCGGCGAAATTATGGACGATCTCGGCTTGGGCGTGGCGCTGCTTCTTGGTGTAATCCTCCTCGCGGCGGGTGAGCGAACGCATCGACTTGAAATGGCAGACGATCACGAACAGCCGTTGTCCGTTTTGCAGTTCGAACTCCGCCGCCAGGGTTTTGCGGCTGGGTGCCCAGTGATGGTGGCCATCCCCCGCGAAGGCCGGATGCAGGGGAGCGATGCGGCCGGGGTTGAGCGTCAGGCTGGGGTGGCCGCCGTTGATGCGGATGCCGGTGCTGTCGGTCGGGCCGGCGTGGCCTCGATCGGGAAAATGGACCCGCAGCGGATCGAACAGCAGCCCGACCCGGATATTGGCGCCGATCATGCCGCCGTCCTGGTGAGCCAGCGGCGGAACTTCCCGAAAGTCGTAGCGGGGACCGCCCGCGCCGGCGACGGCGGCGCTCAGCGCCTGATACGTTGGATCGGCCGGAACCGGCCCATCCGGCGACGGCGGGTTTTCCGCCATGATTTCCTGCACCGCCAGGATATCCGGGCTGCCCAGATCGCGGGCGATGATCACGCCCAGTTGCGCCAGCCGGGCCGGTGGCGCGTCGGCGCCCAGATTGCGCAGGTTGAACGTGGCGATGGACAGCATGACGATTCCCTCGTTATCGTGTTTTTTTCCGGAAAGAGGAGCGCGAAATCGGTGCGGGATTTGTCGCGGGGTGGTCCCTGTTCCCCGTCCTCAGCCGTGGGCCTGGAAACGCAACCGCGCCCGCACCAGTGCCCCGCCGAGCGGGCTGCGGCTGATATCGAGCTGACCATAATAGACTTCCTCGACCAGATTCCGCACCACCGCCAGGCCGATGCCGTGGCCGGCCACGCTCGGGTCGGCGCGTTGGCCACGGTCGAGTAGCAGCGGCGCCTGGTCGGGTGCAATGCCGGATCCATCGTCCTCGACTTCCACCACCAGTTCGACGCGCCCACCATGGTCGGTGGGGTAGGCGCGCACCACCACCCGCCGCTTGCACCATTTGCAGGCGTTGTCGGCCAGGTTGCCGAGGATTTCCATCAGGTCGCCCTCGTCGCCGTGGAATACCGTGGACCCGCCGACTTCGCTGCTCAGCTGCGGCGACCGGTCGGCGTAGACCTTGGCCAGCGCGTCCAGGATCTTGCGGGCGACCGGCGCGACCGGCAGTGGCGCGCTCAGGGCGATGCGCCCGGAGGCGGCGGCCCGCTGCAACTGATAGTCCACCGTGCGGTTCATCCGCTCCAACTGTTCTTGCAGGGTCCGCCGCAGTTCGGCGTGGTCCGCCTCGTTGTCCAGGGCGCCGCGCATCACCGCCAGCGGCGTTTTCAGGCTGTGGGCCAGATCGCCCAGGGCGTTGCGGTAGCGTTCCAGACGGGCGCGGCCCTGGCGCAGCAGGGCGTTTAGATTGACGGTCAGCGGTTGCAGTTCCTCGGGATACTGGCCGCTGAGTTCGGCGCGCCGGCCGGCTTCGATTTCGGTCACTTCGGCGGCGACCCGCCGCAGCGGCTTCAGGCTCCAGCGCAGGATCAGTCCCTGCACCGCCAACAGCACGCCGGTCGCCGCCAGCAGCCAGCCCCACAGGCCGCGACGGAAGATCCAGAGCTGATCGAGGAAATTCCACTGGGTCTCGGCCACCCGGAAGGTATAGAGCCGGTACTGGTTGGCGGCGATTTCCCAGCTTACGGTGAAGGCCAGCACGAACAGCGGGGTCTCGGTTTCATCGGAGGAGTCCAGCGGCGCGAACTGGGTATCGCCGGGCGTGCGCACCGCCGGGAAAAAGGGCAGCGCCATGCCCAGCAGCGACGGCGAGCGCCAGACCAGGTTGCCCTGGCTGTCCATGGCATCGGCGTACAGGCCGGAAGCCGGGGTTGAAAAACGCGCCTCCGGCAAGGCCTGCGGCAGGGTCAGGCGGTTGAAGGCGTCCAGATTGGCCGCGCCCAACAGCATGTAGAGTTGGGCTTGCAGGCGGTCGCGGACGGCGGCCTGGGCGCTGTCGCGAAACGCCCGATCCAGCGTCAGGCCGGTCAGTCCGAGAAAGGCGGCCAGCACCACGCTGGCGGCGATGCGCAGGCGACCGCTGAGGGATCTCATCTCAGCCGGTGGACCGTTCCAGCCGGAGCCGATAGCCGCGCCCCCGCAGCGTCTCGATCGGGTTGAGCGCCCGGTCGGGATCGAGCTTGCGGCGCAGCCGGCCGACCAGCACTTCCAGCACGTTGCTGTCGCGGTCCTCGTCTTCCTGGTAGAGGTGCTCGGTCAGTTCGGTCTTGGAGATCACGGTGCCGGCGTGCAACATCAGGTACTCCAGCAGTTTGTACTCGTAGGCGGTGACCTCCACCGGCTGGCCGGCGAGAGTCACCAGTTGCGCGCCGGTGTCCAGGGCGACCGGCCCGCAGTTCAACACCGCCTGGGTCCAGCCGCCGGTACGGCGGATCAGCGCCCGCAGCCGCGCCAGCAGTTCTTCCATATGGAACGGTTTGACCAGATAATCGTCGGCGCCGGCTTCCAGCCCCTCGACCTTATCCTGCCAGCGGCCACGGGCGGTGAGGATCAGGATGGGAAAGCGCCGTCCCGCGGCCCGCCAGCGGCCGATCACTTCGATCCCCGACAGATCCGGCAGGCCAAGATCCACCACCGCCGCGTCCAGCGGGTATTCCTGGCCGAGGTACAAGCCGGTGCGGCCATCGGCGGCGGTGTCTACGGCGTAGCCCTGCGCGCGCAATTGGGCGGTCACGCGCTCCAGCAGTGGGGCTTCGTCTTCGATGATCAGAATGCGCATGCAAGGATCGTCCGGTCGGAGGAAGGGATTCAGTCGCGCACCGCGCCGCTGTCGGCGTCGTAATGCAGGCTGCGCACGCGGCCGTCCGGTTGCAGGATGCGAACCCGGTAGCCTGGCTGGCCGTCGCGGTCGGAGCCCTGCACGCCCAGTACCCGCCCGCCGGTGGCCCGGCGCGCGGCGTTGGCGGCGCGATCGGGATCGGCGAACTGACGGGGCGGCGGGCCGCGCTCGTCCCCCCGCTGCGGGTAATCGGACTGCGCTCGTGCGCCGACGGCGACCAGCGCGCCGGCTAGCACGAGAAGCGGCAGATGCCGCGCTCGCTGGAGATGGTCGGACATGAGTGGGCAACTTCCCTATACGATAAATTAGCTTACAGCTTAACTGGTTAATAATGAATCAGGACTGAATCGCGACGGGTTTTGTCCGGGGCGGCGGCGGTGGAAAAGGAGTGAGGTGTTCAGTAGGGATTCAGCCGTTTCCTCTTAGGCTGGGTCGCATGGCGCGTTTGGAAACCGTGGATCGATAACAACCCATCGGGGGCAGGTTCGATGAAGATGACATGGCAAGCAGGACTGATGGCAACATGGGCGTTGCTGGTTCCGACACTGGCTGGGGCGCAGCGGCTCGATAGCGGCAACGTGGAGGTGGAGGTGGTCAACGATCGCGGCCGGCCCTATCCACAGTATCCGCTCGACGGGCGGGGGTCGAGCGTGTTCAAGGCCTACGTGGAGGCGGTGCGCGACCAGAAATATTCGGTCCAGATCCGCAACCGCACCAACCAGCGCGTCGGCGTGGTGATCGCGGTGGACGGCCGCAACATCATTTCCGGCGATCGTTCCAACCTGCGCCCGGACGAACGAATGTATGTACTCGGGCCGTACCAGCAGGAGAAGTACGAAGGCTGGCGGACCGGCAAGAATCGGGTCAACCGTTTTTATTTCACCGACGCCGGCGATTCCTACTCCGGCGCCTGGGGCGATTATTCGGCGATGGGCGTGATCGCGGTGGCGGCGTTTCAGGAGCGCGCTCCTGCCCCGCCGCCGCAGCCATGGTCCCAGGAAGGTCCGGGGTACAGCGACCAGCGCGGGTTGCGGTCGGAGAAATCCGCGCCCGCCCCGAGCGCGCGGGCGGCGCCGGGCACCGGCTACGGCGAGAGCGAATGGTCGCCGTCGCGGCGAGTGGAGTTCGAGCCCTTGCCTCGGCCGTTCGCCCAGTATTTTCTGAAGTACACCTGGCGCGATACGCTGTGCCGCCAGGGCGTGATCGACTGCGAGGGCGGGCGCCGTCCTCCGCGCAACCGGTTCTGGAAGGAGGACGACGATAACTACGCGCCGCCACCGCCGCGCCACGACCGTGGCGAGGAGTAGCGGTAAGAACCGCGACGGCGTTCCGGCGCCGGCTGGACCCGCGCCCTCCTTGTCGCCAAGGAGGGCGTTTTTTTGCATGTGAATTGAATGCGGCAACCGGGACGGCCACACTCGGACGCTTCATGTAATGATAGATGCGCTTGGTTTACCGAAGGATTTGGCGGATGGCATTTCACTCGAACTGGCCCGACTACTGGCGCCGCCTGCGCGGTGCGTTGTTGCATCCCCGCGTCGATGATGGGGCGTTGGACGCGGCCTTGCGCGAGGCGCGGGCGCGGCAACCGTTGCCGGTGCTGTGGCTGATCGGCAAGACTCAGGCCGGCAAGACCTCGATCATCCGCGCCCTGACCGGCAGCGAGACCGCCGAAATCGGTAACGGTTTTCAGCCCTGCACCCGCACCGCCCGCTTCTACGATTTTCCCGCCGAAGCGCCGGTGGTGCGCTTTCTCGATACCCGTGGCTTGGGCGAAGTCGCCTACGATCCGACCGAGGATATCCGCTATTGCCAGTCGCAAGCCCATCTGCTGCTCGGAGTGATGAAAGCCGCCGATATCCGCCAGGACCCGGTATTCGAGGTGCTGCGCCAAGTCCGCAAGCGGCATCCCGAATGGCCGGTGCTCATCGCCCAGACCGGCTTGCACGAAGCCTATCCGCCCGGCGGCGAGCACCTCCTGCCCTATCCCTACGACCGGCAACCGTGGCCCCCGCAAGCGCCCCACGATCTGACCCGCGCTTTGCGCGCCCAGCGCGACCGGTTGGGCAAGTGGCCCGGCGCGGCGCCGGCGTGCTGGGTTCCGGTCGATCTGACCCTGCCCGAGGACGGTTACGAACCGGCGAACTACGGCCTGGAGGCGTTGTGGAGCGCCATCGAAGCGGTTTCGGCCCTGGGCTTGCAGGCGATGCTGCGGGGGGACGCCGGTATCCGCGATGTCTACGAACGCGCCGCCCATCCTCATATCGTCGGTCATGCGCTGGCGGCGGCTGGCGTCGGCGCGCTGCCGCTGGTGGATTTGGTCGGAGTGCCGGCGGTGCAGGCCAAGCTGCTGCACGGTTTGGGCCGGCTGTACGGGCAGGAATGGGACGGACGGGCGGCGTCCGAATTTCTCGGCCTGCTCGGCGCCGGTATCGGGGCCGGCTACCTGGCGCGCACGGTCGGCCGGGAACTGATCAAGTTCGTGCCTTGGTGGGGGCAGACGGTCGGTCCGATATGGGGCGCGACCACGAGCGGCGCGACCACCTACGCGCTCGGCAAGGCGGCCGGTTATTACTTCGCCAACCGCGTGCGAGGCGGTTCGCTGGATGCGGCAGCGCTGCGTCGGGTCTACGCCGAGGCGCTGGCGGCGAGTTCGGCCTTGTTAGAAGCGCCGCCGAAGGAAGATCGGCCATGAAGACCTTGTTCGACCGGCTCGACCGCCTGCGCCTGACCGCGCTGTTATTGTGGGCGCTGCCGTTCGTGGTGTTGCCGCCGCTCGGTGCATTCTGGCTCTGGCAAGCGGGGAGACTGTCCTGGTGGCTGGCGGCGCTGTTGGTGTGCAGCGCCGCCGGTTACGGCTTGCAAGCCTGGCTGTTGCGTCGGGATCGCCAGTTGCTGGCCGCCGCAGCGACGGCCGCCGATCCCCGTTGGTCACCCAAAGCGGAAGGCGCCTGGACAACGGTCGAACAACTGGCGGGAGCCGTGAAGCCGGCAGACTGGCCGTTGCACGACGGCAGCCGGTTGTGGACGCTGGGCCAAAACACGCTGGAAACCGTCGCCCGCTGCTATCACCCGGAACAAGAGCGGCCGCTGCTGGAACTGACCGTGCCGCATACTTTGTTGATCATCGAGCGAGCCAGCCGCGACCTGCGCGCCACCGTCACCGATCATATTCCGCTTAGCCACAAGTTGAAGATGGGCGATTTGCTCCGCGCCTGGCGCTGGAAGGATGCCGCCGAGCGGTTGGTGACTCTCTATCGGGCGGGTCGGCTGGTCATCAATCCGCTGGATGCCCTGTTGGGCGAAGCCTGGGGTCATCTGCGCGGCCAGGCGTATGGTCAGGCGTGGATGGAAACCCAGCGCTGGCTGTTGCGGGAATATGTCCGCAAGGTCGGTTACTACGCCATCGAACTGTACAGCGGGCGGCTGACCCTGACGGAGACCGAACCGACGGCGCAAGCGACGCAAGCGACGCAAGCGACGCCCATCGACGAGCCGCTGCGTATCGTGGTGCTGGGCCGGGCCAACGCCGGCAAGTCCAGCTTGATCAACGCCCTGTTCGGCCGATTGACCGCCGCCACCGACGTGTTGCCGGACACCGCGATGGGATTGATGCCCCACCGGCTGGAGCGCGAAGGGCTGACCGCCGCGTTGATTTTCGACACGCCCGGCTGTGACACGGAATTGTTGAACGAGAAGGCGCTGCGGAAAGCGGCCATGGAGGCCGACCTGATTCTTTGGGTTTGTGCCGCTCATCGCCCCGACCGGCAACTGGATCGGTTGCGCCTGGATACGTTGCGCGCCGGATTCGTCGAGCGCCAAGAGCGCCGGCCGCCGCCCGTGCTGGTGGTGGTCAGCCACATCGACCAGTTGCGCCCGCCGCGCGAGTGGCAACCGCCCTACGACTTGCTGAATCCCCAGGGAAGCAAGGCGATGAACATCCGCGCGGTGGTGGAAGCGGTGGCGGAGAATTTGGCGGTTCCGGTGGCGACCGTCATTCCCGTCTGCCTGGCTGAAAATCGGATCTACAACGTGGATGACGCGTTGTGGGCGGCGATGCTCGATCAACAGGATGAAGCGATCAAGGCGCGGTTTCTGCGCTGTCTGAATCAGCGGATACGGGAAGAAAACTGGGCGTTGCTGCGTCGGCAGTTGGCGAATACCGGGCGGTGGTTGCTGAAGTTGCCGGGGCGGGCGGTACAGTGAGGGCGAGTCGTCTTGCAGAGGTAATGCGAACCGGAAGCCCAGTAACAGCAGAGAATGCAGTCTTGGCGACGGAGCGCCTGTACAAAAAACTCCCCTCTCCCCGCGGGAAAGAGGTTGGGGGTGCGGGTTGTTAAGTCCCAAGAGGCTGTACAGAAACGCCTCTGAGCGCCTGTCGATGCGCGCCGCCTATGCGGCCGAGCGGTTTCGCAAGATGTTGGCGCAGTTGCCCCATCTGCCGTGGGTGCTGGAACTGATCTGGCGCGCGACACGCGGTTGGACGCTGGCTTGGGCGGCGCTGGTGGTGGCGCAGGGCTTGCTGCCCGTCGCGGTGGTGCTGTCGACCCGCACCCTGGTGGATAGCCTGGTCGTTACGGTGCGAGCACCAGAAGACTGGGCGGCGCTGCAGCAAAGCCTGGTTTGGGTGGTGCTGATGGCGGGCTTGCTGCTGCTTACGGAAGGCTTGCGCGGCATTGCCGCCTGGGTGCGGACCGCGCAGGCGGAAGGGTTGCGCGATTATCTCGACGACCGGATTCACGCCCAAGCCGTTCATTTAGACCTGAGTTATTACGAAACCCCCGGATACTACGATCAGTTGCACCGGGCGCGGGTGGACGCGCGCGACCGTCCGCGAGCGCTTCTGGAGAACCTCGGCGGCCTGACTCAAAACGGTCTGACCCTGCTGGCGATGGCTGGCGTATTGTGGGGTTACGCACCCTGGTTGCCGCTGGTGTTGATCGGTGGCGCGTTGCCGGCGCTGTGGGTGGCGGCTCGCGCCATCGTGCGCTTTCATCGATGGCGGGTTCGCAATACCGGCAACGAGCGCCGCGCGAGCTATTACGATTGGATGCTGACCTCGGACCGGGCGGCGGCGGAACTGCGCCTGTTCGACCTCGGCGACTCGTTTCGGACCGCCTATCGCGCCATGCGGGCCAGACTGCGCGGCGAGCGCCTGCAACTCGCCCGCCAGCAGATGCTGGCCGAACTGGGCGCGGATGCCGCCGCGGTGCTGGCGATGGGGCTGACCATCGCCTGGATGGTCGGGCGGCTGATGCAGGGCTTGGCCGGTCTGGGCGATCTAGCGCTGTTCTATCAGGTGTTCAGCCAGGGGCAGCGGCTGTTGCGCACCGCGCTGGGCAGCGTCGGCGAGATGTACAGCAACCTTCTATTTCTGGGGAACCTGCACGAATTCCTGGCCTTGCGTCCTTTGGTCGCCGAACTGCAGCATCCCGCGCCCCTGCCGCCGAATGCGCCGGGAACGATCCGGCTGGAAAACGTGAGTTTCCGCTATCCCGGCAGCCAGCGCTTGGCGTTGGACGGCTTCGAGCTCGCGCTCCCCGCCGGCCAGATTGTCGCCATCGTTGGCGAGAACGGCGCGGGCAAGAGCACGCTGCTGAAGCTGCTTTGCCGTTTTTACGACCCGGAGGCGGGTCGGGTTTGCCTGGACGGGGTGGATCTGCGCGAGCTGGCGCTGGCCGGTTGGCGCCAGCGAATCACGGTGCTGTTCCAGGAGCCGGTCCATTATCACGATACCGTCGCCTACAACATCGCCTGCGGCGATCTGGCCGTCGCGTCGGATGTGGCGGCTATCGCCGCTGCCGCCGGGGCTGCCGGGGCCGAGGAGTCGATCCAGCGTCTGCCGCAAGGGTATGAGACGGTATTGGGCAAGTGGTTCGGCGGCGCGGAGCTGAGCGTGGGCGAATGGCAGCGGTTGGCGCTGGCGCGGGCTTTTCTGCGGCGGTCCACGCTGCTGATTCTGGACGAGCCGACCAGCGCCATGGATTCCTGGGCGGAGGCCGATTGGCTGGCGCGGTTTCGCAGCCTGGCCGCCGGCCGCACCGCCCTGGTGATCACCCATCGCTTCACCACCGCTCTGCACGCCGACGTCATTCATGTGATGGGGCAGGGCCGCATCCTCGAATCCGGCAGCCACGCCGAATTGCTGGCGCGGGGCGGGCGCTACGCCCAGTCGTGGACGCAACAACTGCGGGAGACCGGAAAGGGGCGGGTGGAGCGCGCCCCATGAAGGCGGGCTGACGATTTCGGCGTGCTATAGCGTTCCCAGATCAGTTGTGAAATTTCCCCGCCTTGGCCAAGGCGGGGTGGCGCGCGGCGCCGAGGTGGTTCGAAACGGCGATTCCATAACGCGAGAGGAACGCTATATCCTGTTTTCTCTTCCATCGCTGGTTTTTTTCTGAGGCGCTTGCGTTCCACACACCCATGACGCCTTGGGTTTCAAAGCTTAATTCATCTGTTTGTCCGCGTGAGCCGGGAGTTTGCTGGTCTTGCCTCGACAACCTGATCCGAAAAACCAATAGCGCAATTCCCCCAAGTGAAGTTTGGTAATTAGTCGCCAACCATCCCACAATGGGAGCAACCGGACGCTGACTGGAGATCTCCCGTGGAAAAAGTGTGGCTGAAGCGTTATCCGCCCAACGTGCCGGCGGAGATCAACCCCGATGAATACCGCTCGCTGGTCGAAGTATTCGATCGCAGTTGCTGCCAGTTCGGCCGGCGCCTCGCCTTCGTCAACATGGGTTATGGCATGACCTATGCCGAACTGGAGCAGACGAGCCGGGCGTTCGCCGCCTGGCTGCAACAGGATTTGGGGTTGGAAAAGGGCGAGCGGGTGGCGATCATGCTGCCCAACCTGCTGCAATATCCGGTGGCGTTGTTCGGCGCGCTGCGCGCCGGGTTGGTGGTGGTCAACGTCAACCCGCTCTACACGCCGCGCGAACTGGAGCATCAACTGAAGGACTCCGGAGCCAAGGCGATCCTGATCCTTGCCAACTTCGCCCATGTGCTGGCCGAAGTCATCGAACGGACCGAAATCAGGACGGCCATCGTCACCGAGATCGGCGATCTGCTACCGTACTGGAAGGCCAAAGTGGTTAATCTGGTGGTCAGGCACATCAAAAAGGGAGTGCCGAATTACGCGTTGCCGAACGCGGTCGGGTTCAAGGAAACACTGGCTGGCGGCGCCCGCCTCACTTTGCGGCCGGTCGCCGTGACCGGCGATGACCTGGCTTTCCTGCAATACACCGGCGGCACCACCGGGCTCTCCAAGGGCGCGATGCTGACCCATCGCAACCTGCTGGCCAACATGCGGCAGATCGTCGCCTGGGTGGGTTCGGTGATCCACGAGGGCGAAGAGATCGTGATCACCGCGCTGCCGCTGTACCACATCTTCTGCCTGACGGTGAACTGCCTGTGCTTTCTCCACTTTGGCGGCTTGAATGTGCTGATCACCAACCCCCGCGACATTCCGTTGTTCGTGCGGGAAATCCGTTCGTGGAAGTTTACGGTGATCACCGGGGTCAACACCCTGTTCAGCGCATTGGTCAACCACGATAAATTCGCTGGGTTGGACTTCTCCTCGCTGCGGCTGACGGTCGGCGGCGGCGCGGCGGTGCAGCGGACGGTGGCCGAACGCTGGCGGGCGATGACCGGCGTGCCGATCCTGGAGGGCTATGGCCTGACCGAGGCCGCGCCGGTGATCTGCGTCAACCCGGTCGATATCGAGGATTTCACCGGTAGCGTCGGGCTGCCGGTGCCGTCCACCGACGTGCAACTGCGCGATGAGGACGGCAGGGAAGTACCTCCGGGCGAGCGGGGCGAACTGTGCGCGCGCGGCCCACAGGTGATGCGCGGCTACTGGCGGCGGCCCGAGGAGACCGCCCGCGCCCTCCGCGACGGCTGGCTGCTGACCGGCGATGTGGCCACGGTGGACGAGCAGGGTTTCTTTCGCATCGTCGACCGCAAGAAGGACCTGATCCTGGTATCCGGCTTCAACGTCTATCCTAATGAGGTTGAGGCGGTGGCGATCGGCTGCGAGGGCGTGCTGGAGGTGGCTTGCATCGGAGTGCCGGACGAGCGGAGCGGCGAGGCGGTCAAGGTGTTCGTGGTGGCCAAGCCGGGGATGGAACCGACCGCCGAGGCGATTCTGGCCCACTGCCGCAAGCATCTTACCGCCTACAAGCTGCCGCGTCAGATCGAGTTCCGCGACAGCCTGCCCAAGTCGAACGTCGGTAAAATCCTGCGGCGCGAGTTGCGCTGAAGCGGCCTCGGTCCCGAACCCGCCATGACCGATCACGAAGAAAATTCAGGCGCGGCGCGGCTGTTGGAGCAGTTGCGGCGCAGTCAATCCATCCACCGCGACGGCGCGGCCGGAGTGGAGCGGGAGTTCGGCATCCTGCGGCGCTGGCAGTCGGCGCGGCTGGCCCGCACGCACGCCGATTTACGGGTTCACCCGCGCTATCGGCTGGCGGCGGAATTTTTTCTGGACGAACTCTACGGCGACCGGGATTTCCACCAGCGCGAACGCGATCTGGCGCGCATCGTCCCGACCATGGCCCGCATTCTGCCGGCCAACGTCTTGCATACGGCGGCGCTGGCGCTGGAGCTGAACGCCCTGTCCCATGAATTGGACGCGCTCATGACGCGGATTCTGGTCGCGGAATTCGGCCTTCGGGATGCGCTGGACGAAGCGACCTACCTTGCCGCTTACCGCCGCTGTGCCCGCTACGCGCAGCGCCGCCGGCAAATCGACCTGGTCGAGCAGCTCGGCCGGGATCTGCGGCGCGTCGTGCACAAACACTTCATCCATACCGCCCTGAAACTGGCCAGGACCCCGGCGCGTCTGGCCGGGCTGGGGGAACTGCACCGGTTTTTGGAGGCCGGTTTCGGCGCGTTCCGGCACATGGGCGCCGAGGCCGAAACCTTCGTCACCCTGATTACCGACCGCGAACGGACCCTTCTGGAGCGGATGCGCGCCGGTCATCCCCGGCCGCTGGATTTGGGCGACGAGCCCGAGGATTAAGCCGGATCAACCGGCCCGGCTGGCTGAAACAGCTCGTCCAGGTAGCCATGAATTTCCTGTTCCAGCTTGTATTTCAGCGTCGCCAGGAGGAAGCCCAGGCGCACGTTGATCCGCAGCGTGCCCGGCTCCAGTTCGATCTGGCCGCCGACCCCGGAGCGCTCGAAGTGCAGGGTATCGTCCTGCCAGTGGTAGCTGAGGTCGTAGCGCTCGGCCAGTTGGACGGCGAGGTTTTCCGCGGCGTGGCGTGCCTCGTCGAGGGTGAATGAGTGGGCGCGCTGGATGACGATGTGAGACATGGGCGGCGTGTTCCGTGGAGGAGTGGGTGTTCAGGGGGGCAAGTCGGCCAGCGACCGCGCCAGCCGTAGGTACCAGCCGCTCAGGTCGCGCAGCGTGCCGATGCCGACGATATCCATGTGGTCCCAGCCGGTCAGCACGCCCCGATCATTCCAGATGCCCGGTTGCGGCTGGCCATGGGCGGGCACGATGCGGTCGGATGAATCCAGGGTCGGCCCGGCCATGGAGCGGGTGTTGACCAGACCATCATTTTCCCACCAACGGGCGTCGATGACGACGTGGCCCGGCTCGTCGCGGGTGTAGGCGCCGATGAACAGCGCGCTGGCCCAGAGCTGCGGCAGCAGGGTAGGGCGGGGGATCTGGTGCTGGGACGGCCAGATCGGCACGGTCGCCGAGGTCGACCAGGAAAAATAGTACACCGCCGGTTGGGCCGGGAAGCGCCGGTTCAACTCCCGCGCGCCGTCGGGGCTGAGATCCCAGGCGCTGATGTCGCGCGATCGCCAGATCGGGCTTTGCTCGATCCGGCCCAGGTAGGCGCGGAAGGACTCGCCCGGCGGGCGGCGCAGGCCCCATTGATCCAGCTTGAAATCGTAGGGCAGTTCGTCGGGCTGGATGCCGGCGAGGGCGGCGAAGCCGAGCAGGGCATCGCGCACGAAGGGCAGCAGCCGGTCGATGCCGGTGGCCAGGCTGGTGCCGTCGTGGGGCGAGGCGAGAGTGGTGACGCTGTGGACCCAGGAGTGGCCGCCGTGGAACAGGGGAGCGCGCTCGTCCTCCGGAGTGGCGGCGCGTTCCTCCGGCGCGCCCTGCTCCAGCAGAGCGACCAGCACCCGCGCAGTTTGACCGCCCTGACTGTGGCCGATCAGGTGAATTTTGCGAATCCGACCGCGCTCGTCCGCCGTCCCCCAGGCGGGATACAAGCCGGGAAAAGTCCGGCCGTGACGGGCGTGGCCGTGGGCGGCGGCGTGGACCTGACCGTAGTCCACCGTGCCCCCTTTGATGAAGGCGTACAACTCGCAGGCCCGGTCCCAGTTGCTGGCGAAGGGGCCGACCACGCCGGTGTAGGTCGGATGGCCGGCGCGCTGGAGTATCTCCTGGAGATCGTCGAACCCACCCCAGTAGTTGAAGCCCAGCAACTCGTCCCGGCCCCAGCCCATGAACCCATGGACCAGCACCAGGGGATAGTCGTTGCCCGCATGGGTCAGGGCGGTCGCCGCCGACAACAGCAGCCAGAGCGAAAGGCGGGACAGGACGGGAAAGCGCATGACGGTGGCCTGTGGAGCAGATCGGTCTATCGAGGGAGCGGGGCGTGTAGCGTCCTCGGGCGGACGGCGCCGTGCACCGGCTCGGCATTGTATGATGGATCGGCAAACCAGGAGCATCCCGCCATCATGTTTCCCGATATTCAAGCCTACTGGCGCGATTTGGACGACTTGCGCCGCGTCGCCGGAGCGGACAACGAGGGGACGCTGTCGCAGGCGTTCGCCGCGCTGCTCAAGGCGCGCGCCGCCGAGCACAAGCTGATCCTGTCGCAGCAACATCCGTGCGCCGCGCCGGCTGGCCGGACGCTGCGGCCCGACGGCGCGCTGCTGGACCGGGTGCGGCTGGTGCATGGCTGGTGGGAGGCGAAGGATTCCCGGGACGACCTGGACCGGGAAATCGCGGCGAAAATCGCCAAGGGCTATCCGACCGACAATATCATCTTCGAAGACACCCGCGCCGCCGTGCTGATTCAGAACGGCCGGGAGGTGTTGCGGGCGGCGACCGATGACGCCGGGACGCTGAGCCGCCTGTTGGACTGCTTTTTCGCGTTTCACCCGCCGGAAGTCGAGCGCTTCGCGGCGGCGACCGCCAAATTCCGCGCCGAGCTGCCCACGGTCATTGCGGCGCTGGACGATCTGTTCGCGCGGGCGCTGGCCCAGGATGCGCCGTTTCGACCGCGCTTTTCGGCGTTTCTCGATCTGTGCCGGCATACCATCGGCGCGCGAGTGACGGCGGAGCAGGGCCGCGAGATGCTGATCCAGCACATGCTGACCGAGCAGGTTTTCCGCGACATCTTCCCGGTCAGCGAATTTCACCGGGCCAATCATCTGGCGCGGGCCCTGACCGAGCTGGAAGAGGCGTTTCTGCGCGGCGAGACCCGGCAAAATTTGCTGATTCGGCTCGAACCGTATTACGCCGCGATCCGCCGGGCGGCGGCGGGCGCGATTTCCGCGCCGGAGAAGCAGGATTTTCTCAAGGCGATCTACGAGGATTTTTACACCGCCTACAACCCGGGGGACGCCGACAAACTGGGCGTGGTCTACACCCCGAGCGAGGTGGTGCGCTTCATCGTCGCCGGTTGCGACTGGCTGGCGCAACGGCATTTCGGCAAATTCCTGGCCGACCCGGAATTGGACATTCTCGATCCCTGCACCGGTACCGGCACCTTTGTGGTGGAGTTGCTGGACTGGTTACGCGGCGATCGGGCGGCGCTGGCGCGCAAGTACGCCGGGGAAATTCACGCCAACGAGATTGCCATTCTGCCCTATTACATCGCCTGTCTGAACATCGAGCAGACCTTCGCCGAAATCATGGGAAACTGGCGGGAATTCGCGGGTGCCTGTTTCGTGGATACGCTGGACAATTGGAGTTTCGAGCTGAAACATCGGGGCGCGCAGTCCGATTTGTTCGGTGGCCTGACCGAGGAAAACCGCCGCCGCATTCGATCCCAGAACGCCCGCCGTATCCCGGTGATTCTCGGCAACCCGCCCTACAACGCCAATCAGAAGAACGAGAACGACAACAACCGGAACGAGGCCGCGCCGCTGACCGATGCGCGGATCAGGGAAACCTATCTGGCCGCCAGCGCCGCGCAAAAAACCAAGCTGTACGATCCCTATATCCGCTTTTTCCGCTGGGCCAGCGACCGGATCGGCGAGGCAGGGATGATCGGTTTTATCACCAATCGATCGTATCTCGACTCGCGCCAGGGCGACGGTTTTCGCAAGGCGGTGGCGCGGGAATTCCAGGAAATCTGGATCGTGGATTTGCAAAGCGACGTGCGGCGCAATCCGAAAATTTCCGGAACCAAACACAACGTCTTCGGCATTCAGACCGGCGTCGCCATCGGCTTTTTCGTCCGCAACCCGCAGCGCGAGGGCTGCGAGATTCGCTATATCGCCCTGGATGATTTGATGACCGCGATGGAAAAGCGCCGCTGGCTGGCGACGCATTCGCTGCGGCGGTTGGCCCGCGACGGCGAATTGACTCGCCTGCGTCCCAGCGAGCAGGGAGGGTGGATCAACCAGCCAACCGCCGACTGGTCGGCGTTTTTACCGGTGGCGAATAAGGCGGTGAAGGCGGGGCAGGGCGAAAAGGCGATTTTTCGCCGGCATTCGCTGGGCATCTCGACCAACCGCGACGAATGGTTGTATGGCTTCAGTGCCGCCGAGGTCGGGCGCAAGGTGCGTTATCTCGTCCAGCGGTACAAGGCTCGGCTCGGAAACAGCGCGGCGGATGATGGAGGAATTAAATGGTCGAGGAATCTTAAGCGTCGACTCGCACAAAGGCGGAACGAACCCTATGCCAAAAAACGCATCCGAGTGGTTGTCTATCGTCCATTCATATCACGCTACGTTTACGATTCATCGCTGTTTGTGGATGAGCGCGGTTCTGCTTCCGAAATATTCCCGGGCGGCAGGGAAAACACGGCGCTCCTCCTGACCGGCCCGAACTCGCAAAAGCCCTTCATGACCCACGCCACGGTGGCGTTGTGCGATCTGCATTATGTCGGCGCGGCTTCCGCCACCGTATGCCTTCCGCTCTGGGTTTACGCGGAAGACGGCTCCCGCCACGACAACATCACCGACTATGCTCTGACGCGATTCCGCGCCCATTACGGCGACGACGCGATCGTCAAACAGGCTCTTTTCGAGTACGTCTACGCCGTACTGCACGATCCGGTGTATCGGGAAACCTACGCGCTGAATCTCAAGGCCGAATTGCCGCGCGTGCCCTTTTACCCGGATTTCCGCCAGTGGGCCGCCTGGGGCCGGGAATTGATCGCGCTGCACACCGGTTTCGAAACGGTGGAGCCGTGGCCGCTGGCGCGCGCGGACACGCCATCCGCGCCCGGTATCCTGCCCAAACCCCGCCTCAAGGCCGACAAAGCGGCCGGCCTCATCGAAATCGACAGCGCGACCCGCCTGGCAGGCGTGCCGCCCGAAGCCTGGCGCTATCTGCTCGGCCATCGCTCGGCGCTGGAATGGATTCTGGAGGAGCACAAGGAAACCGCGCCACGCGATCCCACCATCCGCGCCCGTTTCGACAGCTACCGCCTCGCCGACCACCGCGAGACGGTGATCGACCTGCTGCGGCGGGTGACCACGGTGAGCGTGAGAACCGTGGGCGTGTTGGAGGCGATGGCGGAGGCAAAGCGATGAAGATCCGGCGCGAGGAAGGTCGATACCACCGTTTCGGGGATTAACCCCGATCGTAGCACCAGAACCCGGTCAGCAGCAGCCCGATCCCCGCCAGCCAGGCGTCCGACTGCACCAGAACCAGCACCCCGCCGAGGATGCAGGCGGCGGCGACGATGGCGCCGCGCAACCCGGCCAGCGGGTTGGCCGACGGTTGCGAAGGGCGATCCAGCAACCGTGCCGACCGGGCCAGCAGTTCCGGCAGCCGGCCGGCGAAATCCAGCAGTTCCGGTCCGTTGCGCCACAGTTCCCGCGTCAGTCGTTCCACCCGAAACTGATCTCGGAAAATGTGGCCGATGTGGGTGCGCGACAGCGCCACCACGTCCAAGTCCGGATCCACCATCCGCCCGACTCCTTCAAACGTCACCAGCGCCTTGACCATCAGCACCAGTTCGACCCGGAAGTACATCCGATAGCGGCCACCCAATCGCATCGATTCCAGAATCAGCCGGGCAATGCTGAAATCGCCCCGTGCCGCGCGCAGCAGGAATCGCCGCGACAGTTCCGCCACGGCCCGTCGGAACGCCTCCGGGTCGCCGCCTGGCCCGATCCGGGCGATCCCGCCCAGATGCTGGGCGGCCTTTTCGACATCGCCGTTGACCAGCGCGTGGTAGTAGTACAATAGCCGCCGCCGGGTTTCGTCCTCGAAGCGCCCGACCATGCCCAGGTCGATAAAGCCGATCCGCACCGACCGACCGGGCAGCACCAGCAGGTTGCCGGCGTGCAGGTCGGCGTGAAAGAACCCGTATTGGTACAACATGCGCAAAATGGCCTGTGCGCCCAGATCGACCACCCGCGCCCGCGTCGGCTCGTCCAGCTCGGCGGTTGCCGGAGCGCCGGGCTTGAAACCGTCCAGGAAGGCCATGGTCAACACGCTGGCGCTGCTGAGTTCCCGATACATGCGCGGAAACACGATCGCCGGCGTGTCGTGAAAGTAGGCGGCGAAGACTTCGCCGTTGTCGGCCTCGGCGGTCAGGTCCAACTCGCGCACGGTATAGGCGCGGAACTCCTCGATAATGGCGGACGGCTGGTATTGGGGCAGCAGCCGGTCCAGCATCGCGCCGAGCCCGCGCAGCAGGGTCAGATCGGCCAGCACGGTGTCGCGCACGCCCGGTTTGAGCACCTTGACCACCACCGCCTGGCCGGCGCGGGTGGTGGCGCGATGCACTTGAGCCAGCGAAGCCGAGCCGAGCGGCTGCTCTTCCATCCGAACGAACAAATCCGGTAGCGGTCGCCCCAATTCCTGTTCGATCAGGGCGCGAACCACCGGGAAAGGAACGGCGGGCGCCTGGTCGAACAGACTTTTCAATTCGTCGGTCACGGTGCGCGGCAGCATGTCCTCGCGAACCGCCATGATCTGGCCCAGCTTGATATAGGTCGGTCCCAGCCGCTCCAGCCGGTGGCGCAGTTGGGCGGCGAACGGTAGGTCGGCCAGCGTCGGATCGAGCCGGCGCGCGAGCCGAGCCGCGACCCACTGGGTCAGCCGGGCGCTCCGGCCGCGCCGCTGTTCCAGGGGCGGGCGGCCGACATACGCCACCCAGCCGCCCGCCAGAAGCCCACACAAGTGCCCGTTGACGCCGAGCCAGCGCCGCAGCAGTTGCCGGTAGCGCGCCCGCGGCCGGAAGGAGGGTGGAACCGGGGCTGATGCGCCCGCAGCGCGCGGCGGATCGGGCGGCGGGGGAGGCGTGGGGGACGTCTTGGGATCCTCGGCCAGGCGGCGGGCGATGGGGCAGCGGTCGAATGCGCCGTCGCGCCAATGAATGGCGGATGATGGTTTGTTCTAATGTTTGTGGAAGAGGTCGCCAGCGGTGGGATGCGCCGCTGTCGAAGAAGCAGTATAGCAATCCAGGGGGGATAGGCATGGAACCACGGCACGAACCGGTTGAAACCGCGCTGGTCGAGGTGAGCGACGGCGGTTGGGGGGCGCGCGCGCCGGAGTCGGGAGCGCTGCCGGAGCCGTTGACCGGCAACGATGTGGCGTGGGCGCGGATGGATGCGCCGGGCCAGCCGATGGTGGTCACCATCGTGTTGTTGCTGGAACGGCCGCTGGCCGAGGAGCGGCTGCGGGCGACGCTGCGCGCCCGGTTGCTGGCGCCGCTGCCACGCTTTCGCCAGCGGCTCGTCGTGGAGCGGGGGCGCCGTTCCTGGCTGGAAGACCAGCCATTCGACTGGAACGATCACCTCGAAAAGATGCGCTTGCCACCGCCGGCCGACCAGCGCGTGCTGGAAGCCCAAGTCGGGCGCTGGGCCGGCGAAGCCTTGCCGTTCGACCGGCCGCTGTGGTGCTGCAAGTGGGTGGAGAATTATGGCGCCGGTGGCGCCCTGGTGTTTCGGATACATCATTGCATCGCCGACGGCGTGGCGCTGCTGCGGGTGTTCCTGGCGCTGACCGACCGCTCACCCGACAGCGAACATTCGTCGGGGGAGCGACGGGATGAGGCCCGGTTGGCGGCCAAGACCAGCAAGCGGCCGGCGCCGCCGTCCGGTCCCTGGGGGCGGCTGCGCTGGGGGGCGACCTTCGGGGTGGCGCTGCTGCGGCAGTTGTGCCTGGGGCCGGACATGCGCACCGCGCTGCGCGGTCGGCTGACTGGCGACAAGCGGGTGGCCTGGTCGCGGCCGGTGCCGCTGGCCGATATCGCGGCGATCCGCCAGCGGCTGGGCGGACGAGTCAACGATGTGATGCTGGCGGCGGTGGCGGGGGCGCTGGGACGCTATCTGCGCGCCCGGGGCGAGACGCGGCCGGCGCTGGCGCAGCGCCTGCTGGTGCCGGTCAACCTGCGGCCTTATCAGGAAGAGATCCGGCTGGGCAACGAATTCGGAGCGATTCTTCTGGAGCTGCCGCTGGGGGTCGTCGACCCGGTGGCGCGACTGGCGGCGGTGCGGGCGCGGATGGATCGGATCAAGGGTACTCCGGAAGTGTTGGCGAACCGGATGATCTTGAGCGTGGCGGGTTGGTTGCCGGGCTGGATCGAACGGCGGGCGCTGCACTGGTTCGGCCTGAAGGCGACCGTGGTGATGACCAACGTGCCGGGACCGGAACAGCCACTGTATCTGGCGGGGGCGCCGGTGGGGCGGATTCTGGCCTGGGTGCCGCAGATTGCCGGCATGGGCGTCGGAGTGAGCGTGTTAAGCTACGCGGGGGGGGTAACGGTGGGTATCACCACCGACAGCGGCGTCGTCGCCGATCCGTGGGAGCTGGTCGCGGGGTTTGAGGCGGAAATGGCGGCATTAACGGCCGGTGCCCTGGCGGTTCGCGAGGGATGGCCGACCCCGACGGCGGTCTCGTTTGGCCCGTATCCGAATCAATGATCGGCTTGTGATGCGAAAAAGCGTTATGGGGATGGGCGCGAGCGCCTTAGAATGCCGATAGAGGCTAGCGTCGAGGAGGGGGGGTATGTATACCACCTACTTCGGTTTTGAAAATAAGCCCTTCAAACCGAAAGATCTCAAAGATTATTATTGCAACGACAATTTCGATGGGGCGTGCGCCGACATTCTGGGCGGTATCCGGGCGCGACGCGGGTTCGTGCTGCTGATCGGCGAGGCCGGGCTCGGCAAGACGCTGGTATTGCGCCGCTGCATAGCGGAAGCCGACGATATTTTCTTCATCCTGCTGACCAAGGCCAACCTCGATTTCCCCGATATCCTCAACCACCTGTGCACCAGCCTGCAATTACCGGTCGACGGCTTGAACGCCGAGCAGCAGGGTAAGCTGTTGCAGGATACCGTGGCCGCGCACGCGCGCCGCAACCAACCGATCGCCCTGCTGATCGACGACGCTCACCACCTACGCATCGGTGCGTTGAACCGCTTGTGGGATTTCGTGGAAGCGACGGCGGCGCCCGACCAGCGTCTGCAAGTCGTGCTGGCGGGCCTGCCGGAAATCGAAGGCAAGCTGCGCCAGCCCGAGTTGCGGCGGTTGCACGAACAGACGCAGGTTCGCTGCCGCCTCGAACGGCTGAGCGGCATGGAAACCGAGTTGTTCATCAACCATCAGTTCGGAATCGCCGGTTACGCGGGTGAAGAACTGTTTTCTCCCGCCGTTATCGAGCGCATCAACCACTACAGCCAGGGAGTTCCGCGCGCCATCGCCATGCTGTGCGACGCCATGTTCCTGTTCGCCAGCCTGGAATCGGAGCGCGAAATCGCACCGGATCTGGTGGATGAGGCCGCTCGCAACTGCTTTCTCGGCGAGCGGTCCCAATCGGGGGCCGGGGCGGCTGGCCCGCTCCGGCAGAATGTCGTTAGCGAGACGTTGCCGGAGTCCGCCGACGATGGCGGGTTCGACTTGCGTCTGGATCTGGATCTGGATCTGCCGCTGGATTTCACCCTGGATTTCGATCTCAACCTCGATCAAACCCATACGCTCGATCAGACCCTGGCGGTCGAGCGGCCGGCGGTTGTGGCCAGGTCGCCAGCCGCCGAGGTTGCGGTGGAGGTCAAGCCGGCGCAACCTGCGGCATGGTCCGGTGCTGTGCCCGCCGTCGCGCCGGCGCCGAAACCGGATTCGCCGCCGCCGGCTCTGCGTGAATTTGCCCAGTTGTTGGGTGAACTCGCCGCCAAGCAGGAACGCCGGGAACCGCGGGATCGGGAAGCGGTGGATTATTTTCGGAACCGCTACCTGCGCTGGTCGCGCGGTGGCCCGGTGCAGGCGGATGAGTACCAGCGACGCGTCGCGTGGCTGGCGGAAACCCAGCAACCGGTGCTGGTGAGCCTGGCGGTCGGCGTGGGCACGGCCCCGGAGCAGGACAGCGTGCTCTGCGCGTTGCTGGTCAATCCCAGTTGGTGGCTGTATCGGGAAATCCGCCTGCGGCTGCGCAGCCCCGAACTGGTATTTGCCGATGAAGGGCGGGTCCCGCCGCTGCGGTTGCTGGATGGCCGGGAAGCCCAGCCGGTGTACATCCGCTATCGCTGCCCCCGCGCCGGTCCAGTGCAAACCACCCTGTGGCTGGAACTCGACCTCTGCGACCATCGGGGCGAGTGGCACGGCTACGACAACCACTTCGAGATCCGGCTGGATTTCACCCGGCCGGTTGAGAGCAAGCAGGAACCGGCGACGGGCGCCGCGCCGCGGGTCGATCATTTCTGGCCCGACCCGCTGCTGGACAAGGCCGCTTCCAGCGGATGGTTGTTGGACGATCTGGCCGTCGCGCGCAAGGAAGCCGGCGCCGGCGCTCTGGCCTGCACGCTGCCGCTCGAACTGGAAGCCGATCCCGAGCGCAGCTACAGCCTGCGGGCCGCGAGCACCGCCAGCGGTCAGGCGCTCAGTCGCGGTACGCCGCTGACGCGGGCGCTGCTGCTGCCGGAGAACTCGGCCCAGGCGGCGGCGCGCATCGAACTGGTGTCGCGCCCGCTGATGATCTTCGGGCGTCACAGCTCCGCCGTCGGCACCGGGTTCGGCGATTTCACCTTGGGCTTCGTGCCGAAGTACAACCGGATTTCCCGGCTACATAGCGTGATCTGTGCGCTGGGCGACCAACTGGCGCTAATGCCGGTCAGCGACGAAGGCTATACCTACACCGGCCGGAACGGCCAGCGGCTGGAGCGTGGGAGCTGGCACCTGCTGGAAGCCGACGATGTTCTGGATGTATGCGATCTGTACCGGTTAAGACTGTCTCTGGCCTGGGATCGTAAAGGCGAGCATGCGCCGTTGGATTGGGACAGCCGGGAACCGCGCGACAAGTTCGGTCGCTATCTGCTCGAACTGGTCGACGTGCTGCATCAGCGCGACCGGCAGACCAGCACCGATGCCTTGCGGGACAAGCTCAAGGTTCGCTATCTCAAGCTGCTACAAATGCAGGAACGGGTGGCCCAGTTGAACGGCGTCGGCAATCCTGGTGGCCTGCTTTACGCCCGGTTCGAACGCGAGGACGCCGCGCGCCGGCAGATCGTCCACTACTACGTCCCCAAGTGGTTGCCGCTGGGCAGTTCCCCGGAGGCCGGTCTGCGCGTCAATGCCCAAGGCGTGGCGCCCCGGCACGCCGAACTGTTGTTTCGGGACGGCATGTACTGGATTCAGAACCTGGCCGAACCGGGTTCGGTTCGGGTGGGCTGCCACGATTTGGCCACCAACGAGGTGCTGGCCCTGGAAGCGGGTGACGTGCTGAGGATCGGCGAGGCGCGGTTTACGTTTGATGCGTACTGACGCCGGGCTGGCCGTCGGACGGTGACGGCAGCACCGCTTCGGCCAGCAGGCCACCCAGCGCCGCAGAGCGGTCCAGCCGCAGCGCGCCGCCGTACTGCCGGACGATGTCGCCGGCGATGGCCAGCCCCAAGCCGTGGCCGGCGCGGGATTCGTCGATGCGTGTCCCCCGTTGCCGCAATAGCTCCATCTGCTCCGGCGGGCAGCCCGGCCCGTCGTCCTCCACTCGCAGGCACAGTCCTTGCCGGGTCACGCCGGCGGTCAATCGCACCACGGCCACCGCCCACTGACAGGCGTTGTCGAGCAGGTTGCCCAACAGTTCCAGCAGGTCGTCGCGATCGCAGGGAAAGGTGCTGGAGAGGGGGATCTGCACCTCGATCCGCAGCTTCCGGTCGCGGTGGATGCGGCGCAGCGTCTCGATCAGATCGGCGACCTCCCGTTCCAGCAGCACCCGTTGGCCGGGCGCGCCGCCGCCGGCGATTCGCGCCCGCTTGAGTTCGCGTTCGGTCAGGGCGCGGATCTGCTGGATCTGCTGGCGCAGCGCCTGCCAGCCGGCGCTGTCGTCGGGCGGGAGCGGGTGCTCGGCGAGCTGGGCCAGCGCGGTGAGCGGGGTTTTCACGGCGTGAGCCAGGTTGCCGAGCGCGTGGCGGGCCCGCCGCTGGCGTTGGTCCAGCAGGGCCAGCAGGCGGTTCAACTCGGCCACCAGCGGCCGTACTTCGTCCGGGGCGTCGGCTGGCAGTTGCGCGATCTCGCCGCGGGCCAGCCGCGGCAGATCCTGACGAATGTGCTCCAGCGGCGTCAGACCGTGCCGCACGATCCGTCGCTGGAGCAATAACAGCGCGGCGAACAGCAGCAGCGCGACCAGGATAAATTCCAGCAGGATACGTTGGATCCCTTGGCGCACCGGCGTGAAATCCTCGGTTACGGCGATGGCGACAGGCTGGTCCCGGACCCGGAAAGCACGCCCGACCAGCAGCAGGTGCTGGTCTTGTGGGCCGGTGACGAAGCGACGGGTGACGCGGTCGGGCGCGAGCGGTGGCAGCGCCAGTTCGGTGTCCCACAGAGAACGGGAAGAGAGTGCGCCACCGGGCGCTTCGATCCGGTAGTAGTGCCCCGAGTAGGGTTGATGGAAGGAAGCGCCGATCTGGTTGGCGGCCAGCCGGGGCTGACCGGTGTCGTCGAAGTCCAGGGCCGCCAGCAGGGTTTCCAGATCGTGCTCCAGCCGGCCGGCGACGAAGTTTTCGGCCAGTTGCCGCAACGAATAACCCCCGAGGGCGACCGCCAGCACCATCAACAGAGCGAGCGCCAGAATCAGACCGGCCGACAGTCGGGCTTGCAGCGAGGTCATGTCCCTTCGGTACCGAACACGTAGCCCTGGCCGCGGCGGGTGGCGATCAGGTCGCGGCCGAGCTTGCGGCGCAGCCGGTTGATGTAGACCTCCAGCACGTTGCTGTCGCGCTCGGTCTCGAAATCGTAGACGTGTTCGACCAGCCGGGTTTTCGACAGCACCCGGCCGGGGTGCAGCATGAGGTAGCGCAGCAGGCGGAATTCGGTGCCGGTTAGCGCGACCGTGGTGTTGGTGGCGATCACGCGCGCGGTTTGAGCCTCTTCGTCCAGTGTCAGTCCCGCGACTTGCAGCGGGCCGGGTGGCCGGGCGATGCCGCGCCGCAACAGCGCGTGCAGACGGGCGATCAGTTCGGCGCTGTGAAACGGTTTGCCCAGGTAATCATCGGCGCCGGCCTTGAACCCGTCCACTTTTTCGTGCCAGGCGTCGCGGGCGGTCAGAATCAGCACCGGTACCGGATGGCCGGCCGCACGCCAGCCGCGCAGCACGTCCAGCCCGGAGCAGCCGGGTAGCCCGACATCCAGCACCACCACATCGTAGGGTTCGGACTCGCCCATGAAACCGGCGTCCACGCCGTTGTCCGCCAGGTCCACGGCGAAGCCGGCCCGTTGCAGCTCGGCGCGCAGCCGACCGCTCAGCAGCGTGTCATCCTCGACCAGCAGCAGGCGCATCGCTAATTGTTACTCATTCATGTTCTTCATGTTCGAAGTGCCACAGCTTGCCGGTGCGGGCATCGTATTCGAATTCCCGCACCACGCCGTCGCCGCCTAGAAATTTCAGGTCGTAGACATAGCGTCCGTGCTCGGTTTCCAGTTCCGCTTCCAGCAGCTGACCACCGGGATGTTGGCGGTGATGGTTGGCGATGATGGTTTCCAGCGACAGGATTTGCCCGGCGCCGCGCAAACGACGGATTTCGTCGGGGTCGCGCCCGGCCATGGCCGGACCTTCCGCCAGCAGGCTCGCGGCCAGCAGCAGGACGGCAATGGGTCGGATGGGACGCATGGGCGCGGTTCCGCGAACCTCGGGGCTCAGGCGCGCTTGCGCCCGGTGACCATGGCGCGGGCTAGATTTTCGCGGTGTAACAGGCTTTCCCAGACCACCCCGATCAGGTGGCCGGCGATCAGCACCAGGGTGAAGTTGGCGAAGAATTCGTGGATCTCCTTGATGGAGCGGATGGTGTTTTCGCCGCTGCCCGCCAGCCAGCCGGCCAGAGGACCCAGACCCTTGTCGGCGCCGTACAGCAGCAAGCCGGCGGTGACGGCGGTGGTCAGACTCAGCAACAAGATCACAATCATTGCGCCGCCAGCCGGATTGTGACCCAGATGGCGGCGCGCGCGCAGGGTTAATACCTGTTTGAGGTAGGACAGGGTGGCGCCCGGCCCGCGCACGAAGTCGGCGAATCGGGCGTGGCGCGGCCCAGCGAAGCCCCAGAGCAGGCGGAACAGCAGCAGTCCGGCAATGGTGTAGCCGGCCCAGACGTGGACGGTTTGCAGCCACTCGCCGTCCAGGCGGTCCTGGATATTTTCGAACCACTCGCCCTGGGTGAAGTAGGCAGTGCAGAACGCGGTCGCCAGGATCCAATGAAACAGGCGGACCAGCGGGTCCCAAACAGTGATTTCGGTGGAATGATGGTCGTTCATGGCGATAAGGTCGCGGCGTGATGGGCGCTTCCACCGCGCGGTGGCGCGGGGAAGGCGAAATTGCGGTTTTCCGGTTTCGGGGCGTTAGCCTTCGGCTTTAAGCTTTTGCGCCTTCGACCTCACCGGGCCTCTTCCGCGACCAGTTCGCCGGTCTTAATGTCGTAATACACCTCCCACTTCTTGCCGTCGTCGCCCTTGATTTTCACTTCCCAGGTCTCCTTGCCGTTCTTCCCGTCCTTGTAGGCCTTGATCATTTCACCCGGATGCGCCTTCAACGCCATTTCGACGGCATGTTCCTTGGTGATGCCGGCGGTCGTCGCCGCGGCTGGCGGGCTGGCGCTTGGCGCGGCGTCCTTGGTGTCGGAAGCGAGAGCAGCGGTGGCGAAGGTGGTGGCGAGCGTGAGAACGGCGGCGAGCAGGGACTTGCGAACGATCATGGAGCAATACCTCAATTATCGGATGAATTCAGCAATCACGGGGGTCGTCGGTTCGGACTGGCGCGTCCATCGCGACCTGGGGCGCACTTTACGGGACGTACCTGAAACCAACCTTAAAATTTTTCAGCTGCCGCGTCGCTGGAACAGGCGGGATCGTCACGGAACGGTGCGCGTCGGTTCGGCCGCCATGCGCCGGGGGCTGGCGTCGGTTCGGCCGCTAGCGGCGGGCGCGGGGTTCGGGTAGCCCGCCTCGATCAGGTCGAACGCGTGCCCGGCGCGGGCAACGCCGATCCGATGTTGGTTTTTTCGCCGCCGCCATAATAGACTTGCCCGCCAACCCAGCCGACTTGCCAACGACCTCATCGGGAGTTTCGCCCATGGAAATGAAAAACATCGTGCCATTGCTCCAGTCCTACCGGAACGATCTGCCCGACGGTAGCAAGACCGCCGCCGCCATCGACCGGAACGCCAGTTTGGAGGAAATTTCCGAGCTGGCCGAGGAGGAAGGTCTGCATAAGCTGGCCTCGGTGTTGTTCGAGGCCGAGCAGGAAGCGCTACGGGATGGTTCGGAAGCGGCGGAAGACGCCGAGGTGGCCACCGACGCCTTCGTTCGGGACACCCGCCAGGACTTGCCGGCAGGCAGCAAGACCGCCGCCGCCATCGACCGCGGCGCCTCGTGGGAGGAGATTTCCGAATTGGCCGAGGAAGAAGGTCTGCATCAGATCGCATCGGTTTTGTTCGAAGCCGAACAGGAACGGTTGCGCGCCCCTTCCTGACGCCGCGCGAACCGCCGGTTCGGCCGGTGGTCGCCGCACCCGCCCATTCGTTCGATCATCGTTTTCCGTTCGCGCGCTCCGCCGCCTTCACGTCCTGTCGGCGGCGCCGTCGAACCGGGTTTCGGCGCGCTGCCTTCCGGATCTCGATAGCCCCCTATCAAAGCGGCGGATATCGATTAAAATGCCCGCGCCCGGCCGGCTAGCCGTCACATCCCTTGCCGGCGCGGCGGCAGGGTCCGCTGGGCGGATGCTCCGGTCGCCATCGTGCAACACACCACGCTTTGATCGATGCGCGGTTCTCCAGGATTTTGAAACTAGGTAGGGTATGAAACGTTTGGTGAAGGTGTTGATGCAAAACCCCGGCGCCGCGTCACTGGCATTGTTCACGCGGGAAATCTGGGCCAACCCGCGCGCCATGGGGGCGGCCTGTCCCAGCGCGCCGGCACTGGCGAGCTGCATGGCCTCGCGGGTGCCGCTGGATCGGGACGGACTGGTGGTGGAACTGGGCGGGGGAACCGGCGCGGTGACTGCCGCCCTGCTCAAGCACGGCGTGCCGCCCTGGAAGCTGGTGGTGATCGAACGTTCGCCGACGCTGGCCAACCATTTGCGCCAGCGTTTTCCGCAATTGCGGGTCGTGCAGGGAGACGCCGCTCAACTGGCGCAACTGCTGGGCCACGACCGCTCGCGGGGCGTCGGCGGCATCGTGTCCAGCCTGCCCCTGCGTTCCTTGCCACCCGCCGTCACCCGCGCCGTCAGCCATCAGTTCGAAACCCTGCTCGATGCCGGCGGCCTGCTGGTGCAATACACCTACGACCTGCGCGGCACCCAGCCCCGCCTGTTGCCCCACTTTCGGCGGCGGTCCAGCAAAATCGTCTGGAGCAATCTGCCGCCCGCCCGGGTGGAAGTATTCGAGCGGGAGTAGGGATCAGCTCCGGGCGGCGCGCTCCCGTTCCGCCGCCTGTTCGGCCTGGATCGCGGTGAGGGCGATGGTGAACACGATGTCTTCCACCAGCGCCCCGCGCGACAGGTCGTTCACCGGTTTGCGCAGCCCTTGCAGCATCGGGCCGATGCTGATCACGTCGGCGCTGCGCTGTACCGCCTTGTAGGTCGTATTGCCGGCGTTGAGGTCGGGGAAGATGAACACCGTGGCTCGGCCGGCGACCTGACTGTCGGGCGCCTTGCTTTGGGCCACCGCCTTGATCGCCGCCGCGTCGTATTGCAGGGGGCCGTCGATCAGCAGATCCGGCCGCCGTTCGCGGGCGATGCGGGTCGCCTCCTTGACCTTTTCCACGTTGCTGCCGGCGCCGGAGGTGCCGGTGCTGTAGCTGAGCATCGCCACGCGCGGAGGAATGCCGAAGGCTTGGGCCGACTCGGCGCTTTGAATGGCGATGTCGGCCAGTTCCTCGGCGTTTGGGTCGATGTTGATGGCGCAATCGCCGTAGACCAGCACCTGCTCCGGTAGGCACATGAAGAAGATCGATGACACCAGCTTGACCTCGGGCGCGGTCTTGATCAGTTGCAGGGCCGGGCGGATGGTGTTGGCGGTGGTATGCACCGCGCCGGACACCAGTCCATCCACTTCGCCCAGTTGCAGCATGGTGGTGCCCAACACGACCGCGTCGTGCAGTTGTTCCTCGGCCAGTCCGGGGCTCAGCCCCTTGTCCTGGCGCAGCTCGACCATCGCGTCGATGTAGCGCGGGTCGATCTGAGCGGGGTCGATGATTTCGATGTCCGGCGGGATGACCATGCCGCGGCGGGCCGACAGTCGGTGCATGCGGCCGGCGTCGCCCATCAGCACGCAGCGGGCGATGTCGCGCTGGTGGCAGATGATCGCCGCCTCGATGGTGCGCGGTTCGTTGCCCTCGGGCAGGATGATGCGCTTGTTGGCGCTGCGGGCGCGTTCCACCAGCATGTGGCGGAAGGCCGGCGGGCTGAGCCGTCGTTCCTCGATCCGCGCCAGCAGTGGCTCGTGCCATTCCGGGATGATATGCGAGGCGACCGCTTCCACCGCCCGCTGCATTCGGTCGTGGTCGTCGAGCGGGATTTCCAGGTTGATGTAGGGCAGGTACAGCACCGATTGCATGGTGCTGTAGGGGATGGTCAGCACCGGCAGACCGGCGTCGAGCGCCGGGCCGCACAGCGTCCATACGCGCGGGTCGGGTTTGATGCCGCCGGTGAGCAGCACGGCCGCGACGTGGGTGCCGCTGATCGCCGCCATGCAGGCGGCCAGCAGTAAATCCTCGCGGTCGCCGGGCGTGATGACCATCGCGCCGGCGCGCAATTCCTGGCAACTGTTGGCCAGGGTGCGGGCGCCCAGCGCGACATGGGTGACGCGGCGGTCCAACTGGCCTTCGTTGAGGATTTGCGCGCCGATCATGTGCATGATGTCCCGCACGCGCGGCGCGATCAGGTCGCGTTGCCAGGGGATGCAGCCCAGCAGCTTGAAGGTCTCCGGCCAGCGCCGGGCGCACTCGGCTTGCAGC
This sequence comes from Candidatus Competibacteraceae bacterium, assembly GCA_027492875.1. GTDB lineage: Bacteria > Pseudomonadota > Gammaproteobacteria > Competibacterales > Competibacteraceae > Competibacter. The sequence goes on from JAPUDV010000055.1 coordinate 113,500, forward strand.
TCGGCCGCGTGGCCCTGGTCGGGGATCTCCTCGGCGCGGCTGAAATCGAAGCGGATATGGCCGGTGGGGTCCACCGGCGCATCCAGCAGGTTGACGATGCAGCCGATCATCCGCTCGTGGCGGATGCCGCCGTAGGCTTGAGCCACCACCTCCACCAGATCGGCCACTTGGCGCGGGTTGTCGCGGCCGGGGGCGGCAACGATGATGATCCGGGCATCCAGGCTTTGCGCCATCCTGGCGTTCAGATGGGTGCTGTAGGACCGTTCCTCGGTATCCACCAGGCCTTCGACGATCACCACGCTGGCTTTCTGGGCCGCGCGCTCGTAGCGGGCGATGACCTCCTCCAGCAGGATGTTTTCCCGATCGTGGCCGAGCAGGTTTTCCGCTTCGGCGGCCGGAATCGGTTCCGGCGGGTTCAGGCTGGTGACGGCGCGCGCCAGCCGGGTCGAGCGCTCTGGCCCGGTGTCGGTGGCGTGCGGCTGGCTGATGGGCTTGCAGAAACCGACCGGAATACCCTTGCGGTCGAGTGCATGCACCAGACCCAGGGCGACGGTGGTCAGCCCGACCCGTTGTTCGGTGGGGACGACAAGAATTGCGGTGGCCATGACCGTTCCCTCGTGGGCGTAGCGATGTTGCGATGCAGCATAACATATATCGGTTTGGCCGTGAGTGTTTGGCGCGGTTTGAAGAAAGAAAGGATCGAAGCGTGGGCGCGGTCGGACCCACGAGCCGCGAGAGGCGGGGATCAGTGGGTTTCCTGGTCCAGCCGGGTGGCTAGTTCGCGCAGTTCTGGGGCGATTGCGACCGGGTAGGGCGGTTCGCCTTGGCCGGCGCGCAGGGCAGGCGATAGCGCCGCCAGTTGCACGCGTACCCGATCACGAATGGCGTCCAACGGCTCCGGCGGTACCAGCCGACGGCCGTTTTCCATGACCTTGACCAGCAGGGGCTCACCTGGTCGTGGAGCGTTTTCCAAGCCCAGGCAGTCGCCGGCCAACTCGCCACGAGCCGTGAATTGCCGATATATCTGTTTGCGGCCGGGCCAGGTGGCCTTGCCTTCGGAACGCTTGCGTCGGGGCCGGTCGGCATATTCCTGGAGCTTGTAAACCAGGTCCAGCGTCGGGGCGTCGGTGGATGCGTCCAGCCGGGTGCCCATGCCGAAGCCGTCGATCGGCGCCCCCGCGGCCAGCAACTCGCGCAGGCGGTATTCGTCGAGATCGCCGCTGACCAGGAGGGTGACGTGCGTCAAATCGCCGGCATCGAGGATGCTTCGGACCCGGCGGGCGTGTTCGGCCAGGTCGCCGCTATCGATGCGCACGCCCCTGATCTTGATGCCGCGCTCGCGCAGGCGAGGGGCCAGCGCGACCAGCTTGCCGGCGGCGGCCTCGGTGTCGTAGGTGTCCAGCAGCAGCACCACGTTGCCGGGTTGTGCGGCGGCGAAATGCTCGAAGGCGTCCTCTTCCCGGTCGTGGGCCTGGATCAGCGAATGGGCCATGGTGCCGAATACGGGGATGTCGAAACGCATGCCGGCCAACACGGTGGCGCTGCCGGAAAAACCGGCCAGCCAGGCCGCCCGGGCGGCGAACAGGGCCGCCTCGGCGCCGTGGGCGCGGCGCATGCCGAAATCCACCAGCAGCTTGCCGGGCGCGGCCAGCACGCAGCGGGCCGCCTTGGACGCGATCAGGGTTTGGTAATGGAGCAGGTTGATGAGCCGGCTTTCTACCAGTTGCGCCTCGGGCAGCGGGGCGACGACCCGCAGGATCGGCTCGTTGGCGAAGAACGCCGTTCCCTCCGGCAGCGCATGCACCGAGCCGGTGAAACGAAAGTTTTCCAGCGAAGCCACGAATCGCGGGCTGAAGCGGCCAAGGCCGGCCAGCCAGTCCAGTTCCTCGGTGGCGAACCGCAGGTTTTCCAGATAATCCAGCGCCTGCTCCAGACCGGCGGCGAGCAGGAACCCCCGTTCGGGAGGCAGCCGGCGGGCGAACAGCTCGAACACAGCCGGTTCCTGCATGCGTTCGGCGTAATAGGTCTGGAGCATGGTCAATTGGTAGAGATCGGTCAGCAGTGCGCTGTTTGCGAAGTTCATGAGCTTGCCTGTGTCGAGATCGCGGGCCGGCGCCGCTGTTGTGAATTGATGAATTTATGGCCGCCGCGGCCCCCCCGATCAAAGGGGTTGGGCGGCGGGAGAGGGGAACCACCACA